>JBDUEI010000051.1:0-11702 GCA_040002515.1 Rudaea sp.
CGACGGCACATCCCTGTGCCGGCGGCGAACCGCGGCATCCTGCTCGCGGGTTATTGTTGTCGCAATCTGATTTAGATCAAGAGCTAGCTCAGAATCGATTCGGCGCCGGCACGCGACATCCCGCCATCTTCTGTTTCGCTTGCGTCGCAAGAGCGACGTCGCTCAGCGCGTTGCCGGCTTCAATCAGCGTTTGCGCGTTTCGTGCGCAGAGTGCGCCGACTTTCGGCCCGAGATCGTAGGACTTCGCCGCCGCGGTTTGGGCTTGCTTCCAGTCGTTCGTTTCGACGAACAGTTCGGCTTGATACTGCAACAGGTCGGGTGAGTTCGGCGCGATCTTCAGTGCGCCGGATAACGTTTCGAGCGCTTTCGCGGGTTGTTGCTGCGCTTCGAGCTTTCTGGCCTGTTCGAGCAATCCGTCGACAGAGGGATCGCGCAGTGGATGCACTTCCACACTTGAGTCGAATTTGTTTCCGGCGGCGCGGATGTTGGTCAATGCGGAACTCGTGTCCGGTTTGACGACGGCGGTCGGCGGCGCGGGTGGTTGCGAACATGCGGATAAAAGCGTGGTTGTCGCGATGGCCGCAATGTATACAAATTTGATCGTTCTCATTTTCTGTTGTTCCTGATTCGCGGCGGCTCAATGGCTGCCGAATAGTGATTTGATCTCTTGCCACACGCAATGTTCCGTATCGGACGGCGCGTGGCCCGCCAAAAACGGCAATTGCCGCGCTTTGTCGCATTTTTCCTGCGTGCGCTGGCCGGATTCCGGATCGATCCACGCCATTTCCAGGCCCTCCGACGACGGCGTGAACGCGGAGGTGGGCAATTCGCGGAAGAGTGCAATCCACGCTTGCAGCGCGCCGGTGGCGCCCCACAATCCGGTGGGCTTGTTGTCGTCGCGGCCGATCCACACCACCGCGAGTTGGGAGCCCGTGAATCCCGCGAACCACGAATCGCGCTGCGAATCGCTGGTGCCGGTTTTGCCGGCAGCGTGAAGGTTGCCGAGGCCGCGCTCGCCGATCGCGCGCGCCGTTCCGGATGTCGCCACTTCCTGCATCGCGTAACTAACCAATCGCGCGGGGCCGACGTAATCGCCGCTGCCGGATTTCACCGTGTATTGCTTCAACGGTTTGCCTTGCGCGTCGACCACGCTGCGCACGGCACGCAACGGCACGGCGTGTCCATCGGCGGCGAAATATTGATACATCTGCGCCACTTCGACCGGCGACAAATCCACGGCGCCGAGCAGAAGCGACGGATTCGGATTGATCGACGCATCCATTCCGAACGATTGCAGAAGGCCGCGCACTTTATCGACGCCGAGCGCCATTCCTAAATGCACCGTCGCTAGATTGTAAGAATGCGCGAGCGCCTCGATCATCGGCACGCGTCCGTGCGTTTCGTGATCGTCGTTCTGCGGCGTCCAATGCGTGCCATTCGGTTGCACGAGATCGACGGTGGAATCGTCGAGCAACGTGGCCAGCGAATAGGATTGCGGTTGCGCGAGCGCGATCAAGTATACAAAAGGTTTGATCAATGATCCGATCGGACGGCGCGCGTCCTTCGCGCGGTCGAAACCCGGATCGCTCAAATCGCGCGAACCGATGAGTGCCTGCACTTCGCCATCGCGCGCGCCGGTGACGACCATCGCGCCCTGCAGTTCCGGTTGCTTTTTGCCGAGCGTGTCGAGCGTTTGCGACAACGCCTGTTCGGCGAGCGTTTGCGCCGAGGGCGAGAACGTCGTATAGATTGACAATCCCGCGCGCTGCAATTCATCGGACGGATAATCGCGCTGCAACTGCTCGTGCAGAAGATCGAGAAACGCGGGCGCGCGGTTCGCCGATAAACCGGACGATTCGAGCACGGACAATGACGCGGCGCGCGACGACGCGAGCGCGCCTTCGTCGATCAATCCGGTTTCGTAGAATTCATTGAGCACGAGATTGCGCCGCGCGAGCGCGAGATCGCGATGACGTCGCGGATCGAACAAGCTCGGACCCTGCACCATGCCGACCAGCAGCGCTATTTCGGGCGTCGTCAATTCACGCGGTTCGCGGCCGAAATAAAATTCCGACGCGGCAGCGAATCCGTGCACGGCCTGACCGCCCT
Source organism: Rudaea sp. (assembly GCA_040002515.1). Classification (GTDB taxonomy): domain Bacteria; phylum Pseudomonadota; class Gammaproteobacteria; order Xanthomonadales; family Rhodanobacteraceae; genus Rudaea. The sequence goes on from JBDUEI010000051.1 coordinate 2,110, forward strand.
GCTGACCGAGAAACACCTCGTTCATATAGGCTTGCAGAATCCGCTTCTTGTCGTAACGCGCTTCGATCAACAGCGCCAACAATGCTTCATTGAATTTGCGCGTGAAACGTTGGCCGCGATCGAGAAAAAGATTCTTGACCAGCTGTTGCGTCAACGTGCTGCCACCCTGCACGACGTGACCCGCCGCGATATTCGAAAACGCCGCGCGCAGGATCGAGGTAATGTTGATGCCGTGATGACGTTTGAAATCGCGATCTTCGACGGCCTGCAGTCCCGCGACCATCAGCGGCGGCAGCTGTTCGAGTTTCACCACGCGGCGTTCTTCCTGCTCCGCGCCGTAGAGTGTGGCGATGCGCGCCGGATCGAGGCGCACGCGTTCGAGCGGTGTGGCGTGATCGGTGTCGGTCACCGAGGCGACGGCGCCGTTGCCTAGGGTGACCGTGAACCGTCGCGGCGCTTCGCGGCCTTCGGCATCGGCGAAGGCGCGGCGCGCGATGGTGTATCGGTCGCCGTTGACCGCAAACGTGCCCGGCAATTTCGCGTCGCTAGTGCGCACGTAGCGCGATGCGTCGAGTTCGAGCGACAACGCCTTCGCGTTCATCGGCACGCCGCTGCGCAATTCGAGCGGGCGCGCGTAAACGCGGCTCGGCAAGTCCCAGGCCAGATCGTCGAAACGCGAGCGCACCTGGCTGTCCAGGTAGATAAGGTAGGGCCCAAGGAATCCGCACAGGATTCCGAAACCCAGCCAGAACGGCACGCGCAGCCAGCGCCACAGCACGCCGCAAACAGAGAAAAAACCGCGAAAGAAAGACAAAGCCGTCGACGCTGCAAACCTTCCAGCGCGCAGTGTAGCCGATGCGGCCGCGGTGACACGCGCGCGGCGTTCCGGGATAATCCGCAGGCTGATTTCCTACTTCTCGGAGCGCTGCATGTCCCTTACCTCTTCCGTATCGCTCGGCGCTTTGTGTCTCGTGTTGTCGAGTTCCGCGATGGCCGATTTCCGCGCCGATTTCACCGTGGTCAAAGGTAACGCCGGCGACAATCTCCCAAGCGTCTCGCGCATCGAATTGTCCGGAGCGCAGATGCGCACGGATGCCGGCAACGTCAGCATGCTCTTCGACACGCGCTCAGGCTCGATGACGGTGCTCATGCACGACAAACGGCAATACATGGACATGCAGAAGATGATCGATACGGCCGGCGCGGCGATGTCGCAAGCCAGCGCCGCGCTCGCAAATCTGCCGCCCGAACAGCGCGCGATGATCGAGGAACGTTTGGGCGGGCGCGTGCCGGGTCTCGGCGCGAAAGTCGATGTCAGCGTGACGGCAACCGGCGCCGCCGAGCGCGTCGGCGCTTATCCGTGTCAGGTCTATTCCACGCGCGTGAATGGCAAGCATAGCGACGACATTTGCCTGGCCAACGCCGCCGATGCCGGCATTTCCGGTGCGGATCAAGCCACGCTGCGGCGCGCGTTCGAGGAAATGAAAACGATGACCGAAAAAATGTCCGCCGGCATGTTCCGCTCGCCGTTGAGTTCGATGCCGAGCGATAAATTCCCGGTGCGTCTGACGCACTACGATGACGACGGCAAAGTGCTGCACGTCGTGGAGCTGAAAGATATTCGCAGTGGCGCCGTCGCTGGCGGCGATTTCGCGATTCCCGCCGGATATACCGAGCAGGACATGGGCCTGGGCCGCCACCGCTAAAGTATACTTCGCCGCATTGTGGACAATTCCCGTCCGCTGACGCGCATCTGCATTTTCGGCGCGCCGGCCGGCGCGGAGTGGCTGGCTGAATTGCGCGCGTGTGCTGCGGCGTCCGTGGAAATCATCGACGCCGACGACGCGATTGCCGCTCTACCGCGAGCCGCAAAAAAATTTCCGGGCGACGATCTTGTCCTGATCCGCGCCAACACCGCATTGCCCGCGTTCTGGCTGCAGCGGTTGATGATCGCGTTGCACCTCGACGATGTTCTGGTCACCTCGCCGTTGGACAACACCGATCCGACACGCGCGCCGCTCACTCCCGGCGAATCGAGTAAAGCGAATCCGGCCGTGATCGATGCGCTGTGCTATCGCTACGGCCGGCGCGAGGCGATGCAATGGCCGAGCTTCTCGCCACTCGTCAGCGCTTGGAACGGCAAAGCACTCAGCACGCTCGGCGACACACGCATCGCGACATCCACACTGCCCGCAACGGTCGCTCCGCTGCGCGCGGTCCTGGTCGGCGATCTGTACGTCGCCGATCCGGCACATTCTCTGCGCGGGCCGAAACCGCCGCGCCCCGGCGACGATGCGCAGCCGCCGTCCGCGCTCGGGGAACTGCGCGAGAATGTCGCGCGCGCACTCAGCCACCCGATAACGCCCACGTATCCCGGACTCGACGACAAACCCGTCGTCCTGCACGTCCTGCACGCGTGGGGCGGCGGCGCGGAACGGTTCGTGCGCGATCTCGCTGCGGCGGATACGTCGCGGCATCATCTGATTTTCACGGCGCGCGGAAATTTCGAGCGACGCCGATTTGGCGAGTCGCTCGCGCTGTACGACTCGGCGCTGACGCAGCCGCCGCTGCGCCATGTCGATCTCGCCGATCCGATCGCGAGCACGCGGGCCGCGCACCGCGACTATGCGGAATTCCTCGCGCAGATCATTCGCGATTTCGGCGTCGATGCGATTTTTGTGTCGTCGGTAATCGGGCACAGTCTCGACGTACTGCGCACCGGTTTGCCGACCACGTTCTTCGTCCACGATTTCTATCCGCTGTGGCCGCTACTGCACCGCAATCTCGACGACGATTCGATTGCGTTCGACGCCAGGCAACTCGCGGAAGATTTGTCACGCGCCGATGTCGGATTCGAATTCGCCGAGCGCGATCCGGACTACTGGATTTCGATCTGCGAAAAATTCGCCGACGATTTGCTCAATGCCAAGGCAACGTTGATCGGGCCGAGCCGCGCAGCGTTGTCGCTGTTCCTCAAACTGCAACCGCGTTTGGCTGCGCTGCCGCAACACGTTATTGCGCACGGCACGCAACCCTGGGTGACGGATGTCGCACTGCCGCTGGCAGCGCCGCCGAAACGTCCGCGTCTGCGCTTGATCGTGCTCGGGCGCGTGCGGCGCGGCAAGGCGGCGGCGATGTTGCGTGAATTATTGCCGCGCGTGCGCGCGGATGCGGAAATTTTCCTGCTCGGCGCAGGTCCCGAAAGCGAAGAATTTTTCGGCTGGCGCGATGTACATATTTTGCTGAATTATCGTCGGGAGGAATTACCCGCACTTCTCGCCCGTCTTGCGCCGGACGCGGCGCTGATCCTGCCGAATTTTGCGGAGACCTTCAGCTATACATTGTCGGAACTGATCAGCTTCGGCATTCCGGTGATCGCGACGCGACTCGGTGCGCTGGCCGAACGCATTCGCGATGGCGTCGACGGATTCACGATGGCGCCGGATGCCGCGCAGATCGCCGCGCTGATCGCACAACTGCAAGCGAATCGCGAATTGCTCATCGACACTCGCAATGCGCTGGCCAAGATGCCGCATCGCTCGCTCGACGATATGTTGCGCGAGTACGCGGGTTTGCTTCCGGAGCGTCCGCGCGCGCGGCACATCGTTGCAATCGAATCGAATATGGATGGCGTGACCGCGCAAATGCGCGCCGGTGAAATCGGCGATGCGCGCCGCGAAAAAGACAAGCTCAGACAAACCGTCGCCGCGCAGCAGACCGAGCTTCTCCGACGCGGCGAATGGGGTTTCGATCTCGACGCACAACTGAAGCAAACAGGCCGCGCGATGGTCGGCCTGCAGCAAGATTTCGAGGAACGAACACAGTGGGCGCTCAATCTTGATGCCGAACTTACGAATGTACGCGGCGAGCGCGACCGTCTGTTGACGAGTCTGTCCTGGCGGCTCACGCGTCCATTGCGATACGCGATGCGCAAAATCCGTGGCGCGCGCGCGCGCGCGATGTTCAGCGCCAACCGACTGCGCGCGATCGTGCATCGCACGCGTGGCAGTCTGGCTAGCCGCGGGTTGCTCGGTACGTTGAAGCGCGCGGCAGACGAATGTCGACGCACGCCCGCACGCAGCGCGGTACCGCTGACTCCTACTCCGACCGATGCGTTCTCCCCGTTCGCTGTTCCAAGCAGCGCGAAGCCGCTCGTTTCGATCGTGATTCCCGTCTTCAACAAGATTGCCTACACCGCGGCATGTTTGCGTTCGCTCGCCGAACACACCGATGGTGTCGCGTTCGAAACCATCGTCGTCGATGACGGCTCGACTGATCACACCGCCGAACGCCTCGCGCAAATCGACGGCATTCACGTCGTTCGCAACACGGTAAATCTAGGCTTCGTCGGTTCCTGCAACGCCGGCGCGGCGATCGCGAAGGGCGAGTTCATCGTTTTCCTCAACAACGATACGGTCGTTACTTCCGGCTGGCTGCAGTCTCTGCTCGATTGCTTCGCGCAGGAGCCGGACGCCGGACTGGTCGGCTCGAAACTCGTCTATCCGGACGGGCGCTTGCAGGAAGCCGGCGGCATCGTGTTTCGCGACGGATCGGGTTGGAATTACGGCCGCTACGACGATCCCGCCGACCCGCGCTACAACTTCCGGCGCGAGGCCGATTATTGCTCGGGCGCGGCGATCATGTTGCACCGAGAATTCTTCGCGAAACTCGGCGGATTCGACGAACGTTACGCGCCGGCTTATTACGAAGATACGGACCTCGCGTTCGCGACGCGTGCGGCCGGCAAGAAAGTGTTCGTCGAACCGCGCTCGACGGTCGTCCATTTCGAAGGAATTACGGCGGGCACGGATGTCGGCAGCGGTATGAAACGGTTTCAGACCGTCAATCGCGAAACATTTGTGGAGAAGTGGAAAAAGGAACTCGCGTCGCAACCCGAGCCCATCCACGAAGTGGCGCGCGCGGAACGCGCTGCGAATTGGCGCGACATCGGCCACGTTCTGATCGTCGATTCGTACACACCGACACCGGATCAGGATTCCGGATCGCTGCGCATGTTGAATCTGATGCTTCTGTTGCGCGAGCTGGGTTACGCGGTGAGTTTTCTGCCGGACAACCGCGCACACGCGGGCGCCTATACGCACGCGTTGCAGGATCTGGGTGTGCAGACGTTGTATCACCCTTTCGTGTCCGATCCGATGGCTTGGTTGCGCGAGAATGGCGCGCATCTGACCGCCGTGATTTTGTCGAGGCATTATGTCGCGGCCAATTACGTCAACGCTGTGCGACTGTATGCGCCGCGCGCGTTGCTGATTTTCGACACGGTCGACGTGCATCATCTGCGCGAACAGCGCGCCGCCGAGTTGGACGGAAGCAAGGAACTGGCGCAGCAGGCATCGCGCACGCGCGCGCAGGAAATGAAGCTGATGCGCGACAGCGACGTGACGCTCGTCGTGAGCGCGACGGAAAAAGAAATCCTGGCGCGCGATCTGCCGTTGGTGCACATTGAAATATTGTCCAATGTGCACGCGGTGCACGGACGGCGCCGTGGTTTCGCCGAACGGCATGATCTGGTTTTCGTCGGCGGATTTCAGCATCCGCCGAATATCGACGCCGTGAACTGGTTCGTGCGCGACGTTTTTCCGCTGGTGCGCGAAACGTTGCCGGATGTGACGTTGCATGTGATCGGGAGCAAGGCGCCGCCAGCGATCCTCGAGCTGGCGCACGACGGCGTGACGGTGCACGGCTTCGTCGCCGATATCGCGCCGCATATGGACGGCTGCCGATTGTCGGTGGCACCGCTGCGTTATGGCGCGGGCGTGAAGGGCAAGGTCAACATGGCGATGAGCTACGGTTTGCCGGTCGTGGCGACTTCGCCGGCCGTTGAAGGTATGCATGTGCGGCCTGAGGAAGACGTGCTCGTCGCCGATGCGCCGCGCGATTTCGCCGCGGCGATCGTGCGCGGTTATACCGACGAGCATCTCTGGAACACGCTGTCGGACAACGGACTGGCCAACGTGCGCACGCATTTTTCGTTCGATGCGGCGCGCGATGCCTTGAAGCGGATTCTCGCGCGCGGACCACGCTGAATCAGAACTGCAGCCGCGTTTCGCCTTCGGCCAATCCACGCGGACCGAAACGGCGCTCGCTCAGCACGAACGTTGCGTCGTCGTTCGCATAAGCCAGCGTGCTGGCGCGCGTTCCGTATTCGTTCCCGTTGATAAAGATCGGCGAGAGGAAACGTTCGAGTTCGAAACCGATGCCGGTGTCGGGCAGATCGTTTTCGGAAGGTGCGGCGGTGTCGGCCAGCAGATCGAGCAGCTGCGCGTCGCTCGATTCTTTCATTTGTATACTTTTCCCGAACGCGTCAGCGAGGCGCTGCGCTTTCGGCCAACGCGGATTCGGCGGCCCATTGCTGAAAACGTGGACGCCGGCTTCGAGCGGCCACGCGTCGACGGCCAGACTGCTCGCCATCCATACGGATTGCGCGTCGCCAACGATCAGGTTGAAGGGTCCGAATTCATCGCGATGCGCGGCGACGGTCGCGGCGTAGTCACGGGAATTCGCCGTACTGCGCACGAAATCGGCGACGAGCGCTCCGCGCGAACGTTTGCCGGTTTTCGATACGCCGGAGCGCACATTCGTCACCGTCGCAAATCGTCCGTTGCGATTCACGGCTAGCCACGAGCCGCCGGCTTCGAGATCTCGCCCGCCGATGACGTTCGGCTCATCGGTCCATGCAGCCGCAGGCAATGTGGGCCGGCCGTGATATTCGTCGCGATTGCCGAGCAGCAACCAGGGTCGGTTCGGGACCGTTTGCAGCGCGAGCAGGATCAGGCACATGGCGACATGTATACTTTTTTTTGAATCAGCCGCTCAGCGATTGCAGCTTCGCTTCGACCGACGGCAGCCGCGCGTTGCCCGGGCTGAGTTCGCGCGCGGCTTTCAGCGCGGACACCGCGTCGCTGCGACGGCTTTCGCCGATGTTCGATTCAGCTTTGTCGATGAACGCGTTGGCGAGCCGGTCGCGCAATTGTGGGAGCGTGGCATCGTTGGGTTCGGCTTGCGAGATCGCGTCGATGTAGTCGCGTGCCTTGTTCGGTGTACCGTTCTTGACGGCCTGCTCGAACAATTCCTTGGCGCGCGCGGGAATTCTGTTGAGTCCGGCCAGCGCTTTGGCGTTGTTGCCGTCGATACGCAACACCGCGCGGTATTTGTCGAAGGCGCAATCGCCGGGCGTGTGGTTCAGATCGCCGGCGGCCATGGCTTTGTCGGCATCGTCGAGGAGCTGTTGCACGCGCGATTGATCGGCGACGGTGACGGCCTGGGGTTGTTTCTTGGCGATATCGATTTGCTCGTGCATCTCGTGCAATCGCGATTTCGCCGAATGCAATTCCGGCGCGTCGGCGGCGGCGGATTCGGCTTGCCCGAGGAGTTTGTCGGCTTGCGCGATATTGTCAACGTCCATCGCACTATTGGCTTGCGAGATGAAGGTTTGTGCGATTTTGCGCAGCGCGGACTTTGCCCGCGCATCGCCCGGATTCTGCTTGAGCACGCTCTGGAACAACGCGATCGCGCCATCCTCGCCGCCGAGTTTACCGGCGCGGAGTTGAGATTCGGCGCGCGCGACGCGCTGTTCGGCCGCCTGCGTCGTATCGGCGTGTTGGTTGGCGATCAATGCGCGCAATTCAGGAATGGCGGGCGTGTTCGGCGATAACGTGGTCAGGTCGCTGATGCGTTGATTGGCCAAATCGATATTGCCCGCAACAATGGCATCGCGCGCCTGTTGCGCGAGCGCCTTGGCGACATTGTTGAGGCCGTTCAGCGCCAGCGCGTTGGTCGAATCGGCTTGCGTCACCTGGTTGTACAGATCCGCCGCACTGCCGGTGCCGAGCAGTTTGCCGGCGGCGAGCGCTTCGTTGGCGCGTTCGAGCAGTTCGCTGCTTTTCGTGTTACGCGTTTCGGCGCCGCGCAAACGCGATTTGAGTTCTTCGATTTCCGCACCGCCGCCGAGCACGTCGCTCGCGGCGGCCAGATCGGTTCGCGCCGCGGCGAAATCGTTGCGCGCGATCGATGCGTTCGCGTGTTCCACGAGACGTTCGCCAACTTGCGTGAGACCTTGCCGGGCCTGATCGTTGTCGGGATCGATCGCGCGCGCGGCGAGAAACAGTTCGCGCGCGCTGTCGTTTTGATTGCCGGTGAGCCTGCCGTCGGCGAGCGCTTTCTGGCCGCGTGTGATGAGTCCGTTGAGTTCGGTGCTGGGCAGCAGCGCGCGCAATTTGTTCTGGTAGTAGTACGCCGCGAAACCTCCGCCAACCAGAATGAGCACGATGATCGTCAACACCCACGGCATGCGGGATGTCGGGCGCGACGCATAGCGGCGCGATGGCGATGCGGCGATGTCGTCGAGTCGGCCGAGACTCGGTTCGGCGCGTTGCCGGTTGCCGGGCAGCGGCGTCGCGGGCACGGCGCGCGTCGGCATGTCGGTATTGCTCGACTGACGTTTCGCTTCGCGCGGCACGTTCAGTTCCGGATGTTCGCCTTGCGCGATTTCGAATTCGAGCTGTTCGATCGCATCCGCCACTACCGCGCCGTCCTGGAAACGATCCTCGGGTTGTTTGGCGAGCATGCGCGACAGCAACGGCTGCAGCGCGCTGAATTGCTCGGGCAGCACCGGAATCGGTTGCGTGATGTGCATGATGCCGACGGCGAGCGAATCTTCGGCATGGAACGGAACGCGCCCGATCAAGAGTTCGAACAGCACGATGCCGAGACTGTACAAATCCGCGCGTCCGTCGAGCTGGCGGCCGCGCGCCTGTTCCGGACTCATGTAGTGCGGCGTGCCGATCACGGTGCCGGTGCGCGTCATGTGCGTGGAATCGGCGGCGCGCGCGATGCCGAAATCGGTGAGCGCGGAACTGCCGTCTTCCCGCAGCAGGATGTTGTCGGGTTTCACGTCGCGATGGACGAAGCCTTTGGAGTGCGCATAGTTCAGCGCGGTTGCGATCTCGCGCACGATGCGCAGCGAGAAGCCGACCGGTCGCGGCGTGCCGTCCATCGCCAGCAGCGGTTCGCCGCCGACGTACTCCATCGCGATGTAGTTGTAGTTCTCGTTGCGACCGACATCGTGAATGGCGACGACGTGCCGATGATGAAGCTTGGCGGCAATGCGCGCCTCGCGCAAAAAGCGCTCGCTGAAATCGCCATCGGCCATCAGCGTCGGCGACATGACCTTGAGCGCGACTTCGCGCTGCACGGATTCCTGCATCGCCAGATACACGGTCGCCATGCCGCCGCGACCGAGCTGACGCAAGATGTGGTAACCAGGAATATCGATCACAGGATTCGCACGCCGATCGGACACTTTCGCAGCGGCGCAAACGCCGCTACGCCGCTAATGAGTCGGCAATAAGCATACCACGCGGTAACCGCGTTCCCGGGCCGGGTTCAGCACGGTTTTTCTCAGCCGGAGTCGAATCCGCTGTAGAAAATTTCGTCGTCGATCGGCTGTTTTTCGTAGGCACCGATATCGGGCTTGCCGGCCGGCACTTCGCGCGCGAAACCGGTGCCGCGCTGGTCGGTCGCGAAGGCTTGCGGATTTTTTCCGGCGTCGATGGCCGGACTGCCGGTCAGCA
>JBDUEI010000052.1:0-13387 GCA_040002515.1 Rudaea sp.
CGACAACATTTTCGCCGACGGCTTCGGACCGTGATTACGTCTTAGATCAACTCGATCGCCAGCGCGGTGGCTTCTCCGCCGCCGATGCACAGCGAGGCTACGCCTTTCTTGCCGCCGCGTGCTTTCAATGCATGAATCAGCGTGACGACCAATCGTGCGCCCGACGCGCCGATCGGATGGCCGAGCGCGCATGCACCGCCGTTGACGTTGAGCTTGTCGTGCGTCACGCCGATATCGCGCATCGGCGCCATCGCGACGACGGCGAAGGCTTCGTTGATCTCGAACAGGTCGACGTCCTTGACGTCCCATCCCGCTTTCTTGAGCACGTTTTGAATCGCCGTAACGGGCGCGGTGGTGAACCACTCCGGTGCCTGCGAGTGCGTGGCGTGCGCGACGATGCGCGCGAGCGGTTTCAGGCCGCGTTTGGTCGCTTCGTCTTCGCTCATGACGATGGTCACCGCGGCGCCGTCTGAAATGCTCGACGAACTCGCCGCGGTGACGGTGCCGTCTTTGCGGAACGCCGGCTTCAGCGTCGGAATTTTCGCGGGATCGGATTTACTGGGCTGTTCGTCGGTCGCGACATCTACGTCGCCTTTCTTGCCGGACACTTTCACCACGGCGATCTCGTCAGCGAACGCGCCGGATTTGATGGCGGCCTGCGCGCGGCGCACGGATTCCGCGGCGAACGCATCCTGTTCTTCGCGCGTGAATTTGTATTTGTCGGCGGTGGCTTCGGCGAACACGCCCATCGATTGGCCGTCATAGGGATTGGTGAGTCCGTCCCACGCCATGTGATCGACCATTTTGGCGTCGCCGTAACGCAAGCCGCCGCGCGCGTTGAGCATGTGCGGCGCGTTGGTCATCGATTCCATGCCGCCGGCGACGACGATCGTGGCCGATCCAGCCTTGATCAAATCGTGCGCGAGCATGATGGCCTTCATGCCGGAGCCGCAGACTTTATTGATAGTCGTGCAGGCGACTGATTTCGGAAGTCCTGCCGCGAGCGCAGCTTGACGCGCCGGTGCCTGGCCGAGATTAGCCGGCAATACGCAACCCATGATCACTTCGGACACATCGTCGGCGGCGACGCCGGATTGTTCGAGTGCAGCTTTGATCGCGGTCGCGCCGAGCGTAGTCGTGGGCACGCCGGTGAACTGGCCGAGCATGGAACCGATGGCGGTGCGTTTGGCACCCGCGATGACGATGTTAGACGACGACATGAAATTTCTCCGTTGGTGCGGCGCCTGTCCGGTGCCGAGTCATTTCCGCATTATCGCGCCGCGCAGTGTCGCGGCGAAAGGGTTGTCAGACGCTACGTTTCTCGAGCCGCTCGGTGATCTCGCGCTCGATCATCGGTTTCATCGCGCCGAGCAGGAATCCCAGTTCGGCATGCACGATGATTTCCGTCGGCGTGACCTGAATGCGGCCATGTACGCCGGTGCGTTTGAAGTGCAGCGTGTCGTCGATCCACTCGCTGGACAATCCAAATTTCTGGCTCATCACCGCGGCGGTCTGGTCGACCTGTTCACGCGCTTGTTGCGGCGTTTGTCCGTGTTTGCGGCGGATGTCGATGCTGGCCATGCGTCGTCTCTTCCTTCGAACGTTGTGCGAACGGCGGCTTTGCTATGATGCCGCAAAATCCGCATGTCGCACCATGAATGCGGACGCCGGCGTGCTTAAACAAGGGGTTCCGTGCGCGTTCTGTCGACCATCGCCCTGTTCGCTGTTGCATCGTCCGGCTTCGCGGCGAGTATCGATGGCCACATCGAACTTTTCTCCGAGGGCAAGGCCTTGCGCGCAGAAGAAGCCCAGGACGCCATCGTCTATTTCCGGCCGAAAGTGCCGATGCAATCGGTGCCGACGACGCGGGTGCAGGAGATGAGTACGCTGCGCAAGCAATTCGTACCGCGCGTGATGGCCACGACCGTCGGCAGCGAAGTGCGGTTCCCGAATCAGGATCCGATTCTGCACAACGCATTTTCCACGTCGAAGGATAATGGCTTCGATGTCGGTCTATACGGGCAGGGCACCGGTCAGGCGGTGACGTTTCAACATGTCGGCTACGTACGGGTTTACTGCAACGTGCATCACTCGATGATCGGACATATTCTCGTTCTCGACACGCCGTATTTCGTGCATCCGGATACGTCCGGAAATTTCCACATCGCCGACGCGCCGGATACGGAAGGCGATCTGGTCGTATGGAGCGAGCGCGCCAATCCGTGGCATGCGGTGATCAAGGCCGGCGCCGCGCCGGTGGCGGTGAAGATGGATCTCACGCAACGCCGCATTCCGCAGCACATGAATAAATTCGGCAAGCCATACGGTCGGGATGCCAATGGCGGATATTAATCAGACCTCGCGCGGTTTCAGCGTGCCGCTCGCGCTCAAGTTCTTCATCGGCAGCGCGTTCCTGATTGCGCTAGCCGTCGGCACGGCGGTCGTGGTTACTTACATCCAGGGCAATCGCATCGCCGCGCGCGCGGTGGATTCCGCGTTGTCGACGAGTACCGCCGTCCAAAAGGAAATCGAGCAGAGTCGTCTCGATCAGTTGCAGTTGAAACTGCAGCTCATCGCTGCCGACCCGAGCACCGCGAAATACGTATCGCAGGCTGGCGGAACCACCAACAATTTGCCGGGCTTGAGCGATAACAACGAGCTCGATACCAAATCGATCCCGGATCTGCTCAAGGAACGGCAGACGCAATTCAACTTCGATCTCGGCATCATCCTCGATTCGAAAGGTGTGGTGCTTGGCCGCAGCGACCAGACCGAAGCGTTTCAGGAATCGCTCGCCAACGATCCGCTGGTCAAGCCCGCGGTCACGAACGCGCAACCGTTCAGCGGCTATTGGCGGCAGGGCGACAAGCTGTATCAGGCCGCGATCATGCCGTTGGCGCAGGATCAGGATCTGGTCGGATTTTTACTATTGGCGCAACGCGTCGGCGATGAGCTGAGCGGACAGATGGCGAAGATCAGCGGCGCGCAGATCGCGTTCTGGTTGCCGCAGGATAAACAGCTGCGGTTGGTCGCCAGTTCGCTCAACGATAGGGATGCCAAGGCATTGCAGGAAGCCGTCGCGACGCAGGCGCCGCAAATGATGACGGCCGTGGCAAACGGACAATCGCTGCCGCGCGTTTCGCTGCGTTTTGCCGGCGAGCAATGGGCCACGCAACTGGCACCGACAGCAGCCGAAGGCGAGGGCAATCTCGGCGCGGTGCTCGCGCTGGCATCGACGGATAAAATTCTCGCGAGCTATCGCGACATCCTGAATTGGGTGCTGATCGGCGGTGCGCTCTCGATCGCGATCGCGTTGCTGTTGTCTTACCTCCTCGCGAAGGGAATTCTGCGGCCCGTGCGCACCATGGCCGAAGCGGCCGAGCAGGCGGCAGCCGGAAACTACAAGACGCAGATCGGATTGAAAGGCAACGATGAGCTGGCGCGGTTATCGCGCTCCTTCGATTCGCTGTTGTCCGACTTGCGCGAGAAGAGCGACATCGAAGGCTACGTCAGCAATCTGTCGCGCTTCCTTCCCGATCCCGCGCGTGAAAGCGCTTCGCCCGTCGCGGGCAAGTCGTCGGTCGCTGCGCCGTCGCCAGCCCGGCGCGACACGCTGAGTCTGCTCGGTCTCGAGTTTCGGGACCTGGGCAATATTTCCGCAACGACATCGGCGGAAGATGCCGCCGAACGTCTGTTCGATGCCTCGGCGCTTGTCGACGGCGCATCTGCCAATGCGTCCGTCCATCAAACGACCGGCACGCGTTTCGTCGTCGGGTTTTCCGGCGAAAACCGTTCCGTTTCGGCATTGCGTTCACTTGCGCAGATTCGAGAACGCGCGGGCCAGGCTGGCTTCGCGCAACCCTCGGCGGCGATCGTGTCGGGCGCCGTGGTCCATCTCGGCACGAAAACTTCCGGCCAAGCCGTGCTCGGCGTTGCCAGCCTGCATCTGGATCGCCTCCTGCCGGAAGCGGCCGCCGGACAGACGCTCCTCACACGGCAGGGCGGCGACGAAATCAAAACCGCGCTCGGCGAATCCCGGCTTGCGATCGCGAGCGGTGCGGCGACAGGCAAGAAGTTTTATGCGTTGTCCGATTCGGCGTTGAACGATTTGCCCGCGCCGACGTTCCCGACACCGAACGCGTCGCACGACGGCGATACACCGACTGTTATCACCGGCAAGCCGCCGGTCACGCGGCCGGGCGGGCGCACGACACGCCAGACGGCGTTGGAAGCAGGCAGCACGTTCGGCGGGCGCTATCGCATCCTTTCCGAACTCGGCGCCGGCGGCATGGGTGTCGTGTACAAGGCGCACGATCTGGAACTCGACGATGTCGTCGCGCTGAAAATGCTCAAACCCAGTTCGCTGATGGATCAGGAACAGCTCGACCGTTTGAAGAGCGAGATCAAGCTGGCACGCATGATTACGCATCCGAACGTGCTCAGGACGTTCGACTTCGGCGAAGTCGATGGCCATCCATATATTTCGATGGAGTACGTGCGCGGTTTGACGCTGCGGTATCTGCTCAGCGAAACCAAACGCATTCCGTATTCGGCGGGACTGCGCATCGCGCGCCAGTTGTGCGCGGGACTCGCCGCGGCGCACGAAGTGGGTGTTTTGCATCGCGACATCAAACCCGAAAACCTGATCCTGCAGCAGACCGGAAATGCCAAGCTGATGGATTTCGGTATCGCCCGATCCATCCGCCGTTCGGTGCAAGGTCATACCGAACCCGGAACCTTTCTCGGTACGCCGAATTATTCACCGCCGGAACAGCTCGCGGGCGAGGAACTCGATCAGCGCGCGGACATCTATTCCAGCGGTGTTCTAATGTGCGAAATGTTCTGCGGAAAATTGCCGTTCACCGGCAGCAACACGCTGGAAATTTTCATCGCGCAGACCCAACAGGCACCGATCAAGCCGTCGGAGTTCTGGCCGGAAATTCCGGAAGGGCTCGAAGCAATCATCCTGCGCTGTCTGCAGCGTCAACCGGCCGACCGTTTCGCCACGGCCAACGATCTGTCGGCCGCGCTGGCGCAACTTCGAGCCTGATTCGAGGTTCGCCATACTTCACGCTTGATTTTCAAACGGTTATGTCACACTCTTGATGCCTATTCGCAGGCACTGGCACGCGATCGTGGGGAGTCGCTTGGGATTACGCCAATACATTGCCGCCGCCGCGCTCATCGCGCCCGCGTTCGTTTGCGCACAGGACACGATCGTGTCCGCGCAAAACGATCAGCCGACGACTTCGGCGTGGACGCCGTTCGGTGACGGCATGCTGCGCTATGACCGCACCACGGATATTCCGCGGCCGGTCGATCCGAACATCGATCGCCTGTTCGGACGCGTGCGCGCCGGCGTCCTCTACGATCCGATTCCGACGCTGCAGATCGGCGGCGCGATCAAGCTCGCCGCGGCCGACAATCCCAACAAGGACGATCGATCGTATAACGAAAACGAACGCAGCAACGATATCGCCATCGATCAATTGTTCGTGCGCTGGAAACCATCGGAAACGACGTCGGTTCTGCTCGGCAAATCGATCTTTCCGCTCGAGCTGTCGCCGATGGTGTGGGATGCGGATCTGCGTCCGGTCGGCGTGAGCGCCGATACGTCCGTCGCGGTCAATTCGTTCGATCGTCTGCAATTCACGGTCGGTTATTTCAACGGCAATCTGCCGTACGGCGACGACTCGCGCATCGGTGCCGTGCAAGCGGCTTATCGTTGGCATGAAGGTCAATCGACCAGCGGCGCGGTCATCGTTTCGTACATGGATTTCTCGAATCTCGACCAGTTGACGCTGCAAGGCCTGACGCGCGCCAACCGCAGAATCGGAACGCAGCTCATCAGCGCCTATCGGTTGCTCGATACGCAGTTCGTCGCGCGCATGCATCCGTGGGAATTGCCGCTGGAAGCGCGCATCGATTTGCTGCGCAACCTCGGCGCCAACGATCAGCGCGACGGTGCGCGGGGCAGTATCGTGCTCGGCGATCGCCGCCAGCCGCACGGCTGGGAATTGGGTTTTTCCGCCCAGCGCATCCAGCGCGACGCGGCGATGGGCGCATTCAATTCCGACGACTGGTGGTTCCATAGCTGGGCGCGCGGTGTGATGCCGTGGATTGGCTACGGCATCGATTCGACGTGGAGCATGCGTCTGGCCGAATTCCACGAGCGGCGCGATGGTGTGTCGCAATATACTGATCGCATCCTCCTCGATCTTTACGCCCAGTGGTGACCGAAACCGCGTGCGCGGCTCAACCCATAGCGGTCAGGATCGCCGCGATGTCGTCTGTGCTACATTCGTCAAAGGAATCGTCGAGTCATGGCATTGAACGTGCGCCTGTACTTTCCGAATAAAGAACACGCGGATGTGTTGATAGCGCCCGGCGATACCACCGTCGGCTCTGCGCAGGACAATGCCGTGGTGTTGCCGAACGGCGTCGCCGCGCACCATGCCAGCGTGTCGGTGCGCGATCGCAGCGTCGTCTTGAACGTTCTCGATGGGCACGTGCGCACGCACGTCAACGCGCGCCCGGTGCGCGAAAAAGCCATTCTCAGGCTCGGCGACGTGGTCTGCCTCGATACGGTTCAATTCATGCTCAAGCCTGATCGCGACGACATGATCCGCACCAAGGTCCCCGCCGAAGGCGCCGCCCCTGCCGCGTCCAAGGACGATCAGGATGTCGGCGCAACGCGCACGCGGCTGACGCCGCCCCGCGCGGTGCTGCGCGGCGTATCCGGCGCGCATTTCGGCAAGATCATCGCGATTCGCGGTCGCCTCGTGATCGGCCGCGGCAGCGAATGCGATCTGATTCTCGACGAACCGGAAATGTCGCGCCGCCACGCCGTGATCGAGAATTTCGGCGACGGGATTTATCTGCGCGATCTGGGTTCCGCCAACGGCACCTTCGTCAACGGCGTGCAGGTCCGCGACGCCGTGCTGCATCCTGACGACCAGATTTCGTTCGACCGCAACCGTTTTCTGCTCGAAGCGCCGGGCATGCCCGCGCGCGGCGATAACGAAATCACCAGCGAAGAACCGGCCGCCAATATCACCCAGACGATGCAGGCGATTCGCCTCCCGGAGACCAAGGCGGTGTCTGCCGAGCGCAACAAGAACGACATCTGGTGGCTGATCGGTGCGGCCGCATTGATCGCGCTGGGACTGGCCCTGCTGCTGTTCGTGCGGTTTTGAAATAAGCCGCCGCGCACGGCATCCTCGAGAAAACCCCTCACACCCGTTGACGCCGCCGGAAATTTGCGGCCATATAGTCGTTGCCCAATTCTGCAGGGGTGAGGGCACGAGGTATGAACCTCGCGGGTGCGTTCCGCTTCTCGTCCAGTCTGGTCTTCGTCATGGATGCCGGCGACGGAAGCATTGTGGACGTGAATCCCGCCTTCGAAACGCGCGTCGGTTTCAGGCGCGACGAACTCATCGGCAAACCTTCCGGCAAATTCGAGTTCTGGCCCAGCGCCGAAACGCGCGCGCTGTTATGGACGCGCGTTCGCACCGAAGGCTGCGTGCGCGGCGAGCGCGTGACGTTCCGCGCACGCGACGGCACCGCGTTGAGTGGTGTCGTCTATTGCGAGATGTTCGTGCACGACGACGTGAGTCTCATGTTCATCGTCATCCAGAGTGTGGCGGTGGCCGATGTCGAAACCGAAATCGACGACGATCCGGGCAACTATCGCGCCCTGTTTCTCGCCGCCGCGGAAGGGTTGTATCGCAGCTTGCCGAACGGCGGCTGGATCGACGTCAATCCCGCGCTGGCGCGCACGCTCGGCTACGAATCGCCGGCGCACTTGCTGATGGAAACCAGCCGCCATCGCGTGAGCGAGCTGTACGTCGATGCGGAGCAGGCGGCGCACCTGTATCGCCTTCTCGATGAGATCGGCCACTTCGAAGACGAGCACGCCGAAATGCGTCGTCGCGACGGCAGCACGGTGTGGATATCCGAAAACGGCCGCGCGGTGCGCGACGCGGATGGGCGCGTGATGTATTACGAAGGTTCGATCGTCGATATCACGCGCCGCGTTCGCGCCGAAAACCAGGTCCGACAATCCGAAGCCTTGTACAAAACGCTGATCGAGAATTGCCGCGACGGCGTATTCCTGGTTCTGCACGACAACGTGGTGTTCGCGAATAAGACACTGGCGGACCTGCTCGGTTTCGGCGTCGACGAAATGGCCGGCCGCCATTACATGGACTTCGTTTCCGCCGAATCGCTGCACGAACAGAACGAACGGCGGCGTCTGCATCAAGACGGTTCGCGATCGATGCAGGATTACGAAGTCTATGTGCGTCGCAAGGATGGCGCGCGACGCCTGATGCGCGTTCGCGCCGGATCGGTCGATTACAACGGCGAACTGGCGAGCACCGGCACGATTCAGGACATCACCGACGATCGCGCCGCGCAGCAGGCGCTCGCCGAAGCCGAGCGCAAATACCGCTCGCTCTTCGAAAATTCCGTCACCGGCATGTTCCGCAGCCATCCCGATGGACGCCTGTTGCAAGCCAACGATGCGCTGGCACGCATGCTCGGATACGACGATGCCGATGAACTCACCGCGCGCGTATCGCACATGGGGGCGCTGTATGCCGAACCGGGCGAACGCTCCTCGCTGATCGACACGCTGATTCGTCAAGGCGACATCGACGGAGCCATCTTTACCGCGCGCTGCCGCGATGGCGGCGAAGTGTCGGTCGAAATGTCGGCCAAAGCGATTTTCGACGCCGCCGGCAATCCGATGTACATCGAGGGCTCCTCGCAAGACGTCACCGCACGCCTGCATGCCGAGCGCGCGCTGCAACAATCCGAATCGCGCTACCGCACGCTCGTCGAGCACAGCCAGGCCGGCGTCTACATGATGCTCGACGATTGCTATACCTACGTGAACCATGCGTTCGCCGCAATGTTCGGCTACACCGAAGCCGAACTGATCGGTGCGGATTTCCGTGTGCTGGTGCCACCCGAGTCGAGCCGGCAGCAGGAAAATCGCTACGAGAGTCAAACCGATGCGGATCCCACGCGCGGCGATTACTGCGTGACGCTGATGCGCAAAGATTCCGCGCGCATCGAATGCATGGTCAGCGCCGGCACCGTTTCCATCGACGGCCGCGCGTATACCACTGGAACGATCCGCGACGTGACCGATCAGCGCCGCGCGCAACGCGAGCTCGAACACAACGCGAGTCACGATCTTTTGACGGGACTGCCGAACCGGCTATTTTTCGAAGAAGAACTGGCGCGCGTGATCGCTCAATCGCGCACGTTCGCATCGAACGACTATGCCGTTTTGTTCCTCGATCTGGACGGGTTCAAACTCGTCAACGACAGTCTCGGCCACGCCAGCGGCGACATCCTGTTGGTGCAGATCGCCGATACACTCCGCGCGAATCTGGGTGGACATTGCCTCGTGGCGCGTTACGGCGGCGACGAGTTCACACTGCTTCCGCACGGTGCGTGTCCGCGCCCGCGTGCTGAACAGCTCGCGCAGCGCGTGCTGTCGCTGCTGGCCGGCTCGTTCGAAGTAGACGGGCATCGCGTCTTTTCCGGCGCGAGCGTCGGCGTTGTGCTCGGTCGCGAGGAATATCATTCGCCCGACCAGATTTTGCGCGATGCCGATACCGCGATGTATCGCGCCAAGGCCAGCGGAAAGTCCGCGTACGTGATCTTCGACGACGCGATGCATGCCGCCGCGCGCGCGCGGTTGAAGATCGAAACCGAACTTCGTTTTGCGCTCGAACGCGGCGAATTCCGCGTGTTCTACCAGCCCATCGTCGATCTGCGAAGCGGACTGGTGCGCAGTTGCGAAGCGCTGGTGCGCTGGCAACATCCCGAGCGCGGACTGTTGTTGCCGGCCGCGTTTCTCGATGTCGCCGAAGAAACCGGAACGATCGTGCCGATCGACTGGTGGGTGCTCGAGCAGACCTGCCGTAATCTCGTGCGCTGGCAGCGCCGCCATCCGGCGCATGCGAAATTGCGCGCGAACGTGAACATCGACGAACGTCAGTTCGCCGAGCCGAATATCGTCGCCAGCCTGAAAGACATTTTCGCTCGCACCGGCGTGGACGCGCGCGATCTTTCATTGGAAATCACCGAAACCGTTTTTCGGCGCGGCAGACAAGAAGCCGAAGCGACGTTGGCCGGCCTGAAATCGCTCGGCGTTTCACTGGTCGTGGACGATTTCGGTACCGGCTATTCGTCGCTGGATTCGTTTGCGACGTCACCGTTCGATGCGCTGAAAGTCGACGGCAGTTTCGTGCGCGACATGGTCACCAACGTGCGCCACCGCGCCATCGTCCGCACCATCGCCGCGCTGGCGCAGGATCTGAGCCTGGTCCTGATCGCCGAAGGTGTGGAATTGCAGGATCAGGCCGATGTCCTGCGCGATCTGGGCTACGTCGGCGCGCAGGGATTCCTGTATGCGCCGGCCGTGGCCGTCGAGGACATGGAGCGCATTCTGGAAAGCGGCGTTTCCCGCAGCGATGGCCCGACCGCCGACGCAGTTGCCTAATTGGTGCAGCGCGGCATAATGGGCCTCCTTCGGAGTGTCCAACACCATGAGTCGCACGTACAACTTCAGCGCGGGACCCGCCGCGCTTCCGGAAACGGTTTTGCGTCAGGCCCAATCGGAAATGCTCGAATGGGGCAAGGCGCAAGCCTCCGTCATGGAAATCAGCCATCGCGGCAAGGAGTTCATCGCGCTGGCCAAGGAATCCGAAGAAGATTTGCGCAAATTGCTGCAAATTCCACAAAATTACAAAGTACTCTTTTTGCAAGGCGGCGCGACGCAGCATTTTGCGCAGATTCCGATGAACATCGCCGCCGGCGGTAAAACCGCCGATTACGTGGTGACCGGTGCGTGGGGCGAGAAAGCGTTCAAGGAAGCCAAACCGCTGGCGAAAGTGCAGATCGCCGCGAGTTCGGAATCGACGAATTTTACGACGATCCCCGAACGCGGCACGTGGAAGCTCGATCCGAACGCGGCGTACGTGCATTACACGCCGAACGAAACGATTCACGGCGTCGAATTCCAGTCCGTGCCCGAGGTCGGCGAAGTGCCGCTGGTCGCGGACATGTCGTCGAACATTTTGTCGCGGCCGTTCGACGTATCGAAGTTCGGCATCGTCTATGCCGGTGCGCAGAAGAACATCGGCGCGTCGGGTCTGGTCGTCATGATCATCCGCGACGATCTGCTCGCACGCAGTCCGAAAGACATTCCGAAGATCTTCAACTACGCCGAACAGGCATCCAACGATTCGATGCTCAACACGCCCAATACGTTCGGCTGGTATCTGGCCGGTTTGGTCTTCAAATGGCTACACGAACAGGGTGGATTGGCGGCGATCGAAAAGCGCAATATCGAGAAAGCCAATCTGCTTTATGGATACATCGACAGCTCCGGTTTCTACAAGAATCCGGTCGAGAAAGCGTCGCGTTCGCGCATGAATATTCCTTTTACGCTACCGCGCGAAGAACTCGATGCGCCGTTCCTGAAAGAATCGGAATCGGCCGGATTGATGGCGTTGAAAGGGCATCGCGCCGTCGGCGGTATGCGCGCGTCGATCTATAACGCGATTCCGCTTGAAGGGGTGCAGGTGCTGGTCGATTTCATGAAGGATTTCGCCAAACGCAACGGTTAAGCCCACTGTCGTCTTTCTCGCGAACGCGGGAATCCAGTGCCTCTGCTCGGCCAAGTGCAGTCAAAGTCGCTGATTCCCGTTTTGCAGGAATGACGGCAAGGACACAATGAGGAAATTTCATGTTCAAGATTCAAACGCTCAACAACATTTCGAAAAACGGTCTCAGCCGCATGCCGGTGAATCTCTATAGCGTCTCCAACGACGCAGCCGAACCCGACGCCGTTCTCGTTCGCTCCGCCGACATGCACAAAACCACGCCGGCACCGACCATCAAAGCCGTCGCGCGCGCGGGCGCAGGCGTGAACAACATTCCCGTCGCCGAGTTCAGCAAACGCGGCGTGCCGGTGTTCAACGCGCCGGGCGCGAACGCGAACGCGGTGAAGGAACTCGTCGTCGCCGGCATGCTCATCTCCGCGCGAAACTTGAACGACGCGCTGTCGTTCGTCGGCGGTCTCACGTCGGGCGACGATTTGCACCACAAGGTTGAGGCTGAAAAGAAACGGTTCGTCGGCAGCGAATTGTCCGGCAAGACACTCGGCGTGGTCGGACTCGGCGCGATCGGCGTGAAAGTCGCGAACGCCGCGCGCGCGCTCGGCATGCAGGTGCTCGGTCTCGATCCGCACATGACGATCGATGGTGCGTGGGCGTTGTCGTCGGATGTCACCAAAGCCGGTTCGCTCAACGAACTGTTCGCCGCGTCCGACTACATTTCATTCCACGTTCCCCTCAACGACGCCACGCGCGGCATCTTCGGCGCGCCCGCGCTCGAAGCGGTGAAGCCCGGGGTCGTGCTGCTCAATTTCGCGCGCGAAGGCGTGATCGATCCGGCGACGCTTCACAGCGGACTGGAAAGCGGACGCATCAGCCGTTACGTCACCGATTTCCCGAGCGCCGATCTGCTCGGCAATCCACGCGTCATCGGCTTGCCGCATCTCGGCGCGTCGACGGGCGAGGCCGAGGAAAATTGCGCACTGATGGTCGTCGATCAACTGCGCGATTTTCTGGAAAACGGAAACGTCCACAATGCGGTGAATTTCCCGAATATCCGGATGTCCAGAACCGGTTCGGCGCGGCTATGCGTTGCCAATCAAAACCGTCCGAACATGATCGGCCAGCTGTCGCACGTGCTCGGCGAAGCCGGCGTCAACATTTCGCAGATGCACAATGCCTCGCGCGGCGATCTGGCCTATACCTTGATCGATCTGGATTCGCCGGCGACCGATGCGCTGATCGCAGCGATCGGCAAGATTGAAGGTATCCTTTCCGTGCGCGCGATCGCGCACTGAGGATCTTGCGATGGCGAAAAAGGTTGTGAAAGCGAAAAAAACAGCCGCACCGTTTTCGCTGTCCGACGCGCGTTCGCGCATCGATGGCATCGATCGCACGATTCAGGAATTGATCGCCGAGCGCGCCGGTTGGGCCCGTCAGGTCGGCAAAGCCAAAGGACCGCTCAAGGCGGCCGTCGATTACTATCGGCCCGAGCGCGAATCGCAAGTGTTGCGCATGGTGATCGATCGCAACGATGGACCGCTCGCCGACGAAGTGCTGGTGCGGTTGTTCCGCGAAATCATGTCCGCCTGTCTCGCGCAGCAGGAGCCGCTGAAAGTCGGGTATCTCGGTCCGGAAGGTACCTTCAGCGAACAGGCGATGCAGAAACATTTCGGCCATTCCGCGCACGGGTTGCCGTTGACGACGATCGAGGAAGTGTTTCAGGAAGTCGAAAGCGGCAACGCCGATTT
>JBDUEI010000053.1:0-2797 GCA_040002515.1 Rudaea sp.
TCGAATCCTTGATCTGCTTGACGTACGCGGCCACACCTTCATTGCCCTTGCCGCCAACGCCGGTCGGCCAGGAAACCGTCGTGCCTTCGCCGACTTTTTCCTTCCATTCCGGACTGACTTTCGACAAATAGTTGGTCACGTTGAACGAGGTGCCCGAACCGTCCGAACGATGCACGACGGTGATCAGCGTTTCCGGCAACTTCACGCCGGCGTTGAGATCGGCGATCGCCTTGTCGTTCCATTTCAGAACCTTGCCGGCGAAAATGTCGGCGAGGACGGGACCCGTGAGCTTGATCGAACCGGCTTCGACACCTTCGATATTGACGACGGGCACGATGCCGCCGATGACGACCGGAAACTGGCCGAGGCCGGTATCGGTCAGGTCTTTCGCGTCGAGCGGTTTGTCGGACGCGCCGAAGTCGACCGTCGCGGCCTTGATCTGCGCGATGCCGCCGCCGGAACCGATCGATTGATAGTTCACTTTCGAACCCGTCTTGGCCGTGAATTCCGCCGACCATTTGGACAGGACCGGATAGACGAACGATGAGCCGGCGCCGGTGATATCGGTGGCGGCCATCGCGCCAGACGCCACGCCAAACGACGCGGTGACGGCAACAGCGAGAAGCGTAGTGCGCAGTCTCGAAAGCATGTAGGAATCTCCGTAGGTTTATATAAGCCGCGCCCCAGTTGGCGGCCTTTTTGGTTCACGGCGCAGACTACGCGGCGAATTTGAAGCTTTTATGACAGCGCTCGAAATGCGCCGGCCGAAACGTCCTAGCATTCGGAAAGCATTGGAGAATTCGCTGGAACTACGAGGTTTAAGGCACGGGCTGTCAACGAAAAACAACCGGACCTTCGATTGACATCTGGCGCAGCACTGTCGTTGCGCCAAATCTGTAACAAAACTGTAAACTTCGACTTTCGCGCGGATTTCCGGGGCCTATTCATGTTTTCGTTGCAGACGATTTTCGGCAAGGGCGACAAGATTTATGGATTGCTCGAAGCCAGCGCCGACGCCGCGCGGCAGAGCACGCGCGCGCTGATCACGATGCTGAACCAGAAATCCTCGAATCCGTCGCTCGACGAATTCCGCGTCGCGCGCCGGCGCGAAAAAGAAGTGATGAATCAGATCAGCCAGACGCTGGTCAACACCTTCGTCACGGCGCTGGATCGTGAAGACGTCGAGGCATTGTCCGGTGCGCTCTACAAAATCCCGAAGACCATCGAAAAATTCGCCGAACGTTATGCGTTGTTCGCCGCGCAGTTGATGGATATCGATTACGCGTCGCGCGCGGCGCTGCTGGAAAAAGCGACGAATGTCATCGTCGAAATGGTCACGCAGCTTCGCAAAGGCATGAAGCTCGAAGAAATGAAGGCGCTGAACGACCGCATGCAGGCGATCGAGAGCGAGGCGGACCGCCTCATCCTCGGCTTATACGAAGACCTGTTCAAGAATTCGAACGACGTGTCGCGCCTGATCCTTCGCAAGGATCTGTTCGAACTCATCGAGAAGGCGATCGATCGTTGCCGCGACGCGGGCAACGTGATCTACGCCATCGTCCTGAAGAATTCGTAAGGTCGCGCCGTGACGCTCGGCCTCGTATTGCTGGTGCTGTTGATCGCGCTCATCTTCGAGTACATCAACGGATTCCATGACACGGCGAATTCCATCGCGACCGTCGTCGCGACCAAAGTCCTGCGGCCGGGACAAGCCGTCGTGCTCGCCGCGTGCACAAATTTTCTCGGCGCGATGTGGGGCACGGCGGTCGCCAAAACCATTTCGTCCGGGTTGATCGACGCGGGTGTGGTCAGCGTTACGCCGCAACTGATCATCTGCGCGCTGCTCGGCGCGACGATCTGGGATCTGATCACGTGGTGGTGGGGATTGCCGTCGAGTTCGTCGCACGCGCTGATCGGCGGTCTGTGCGGCGCAGCGCTCGCCGCGACCGGCACGAACTGGCATTCCATCATCTGGTCGATTCCCGCCGAGCACTGGTGGCAAGGCAAAGGTTTGCTCAACAAAGTGATCCTGCCGATGATCGTTTCGCCGGCGGCGGGATTCACGATCGGCTTCATCGTCATGGGTGTGCTGCTCGCGGTGCTGTCGTTCCTCGGCAGTCGCGGTGGGAAAATCGGACGGGCGGCGCGGCCGCGCGTCGTCAACGGCGTGTTCGCGAAAGTGCAAATGGTGTCGTCGGGATTCATGGGCTTGTCGCACGGATTGAACGACGCACAGAAAACCATGGGCATCATCGCGCTCTCGCTCGCCGCAGCGACGACGGCGCATTCGCTCGATGGCCTTCCGTCATGGCTGAATTTTCTGCGCGTCGAATCCGATCCGTCCGGCGGTTTCGAAATCGCGACATGGATCAAGGCGACCTGCGCGCTGGTCATGGCGGCCGGCACGATGGCCGGTGGCTGGCGCATCATTCACACGCTCGGCCACAAGATGGTCAAGCTGCATCCAATCAATGGCGTCGCTGCGGATGCGGCATCGTCGACGGTGATCATCACGGCATCCGTTCTCGGCATTCCGGTATCGACGACACACAACGTATCGGCATCGATCATGGGCGTCGGTTTCGCCAAACGCGCCAACGCGATTCGCTGGACGGTGGTGGAACGCATGGTGTGGGCGTGGATTCTGACGATTCCGATTGCCGGATCGCTCGCGTACGCACTCTTCTACGCGCTGAACTCGCTCGGCTGGGCGGGCTGATCAATCGTCGCGGGATTTTCGCAGCGATACGACGACACTCACCTCGTCGCCTTCGGAAATTCCCGCGGTTTGCTCCAG
>JBDUEI010000054.1:0-3391 GCA_040002515.1 Rudaea sp.
CGGCGCGCCGCGAACTGTGCATCTACACGCGCGATCTCGATCCGCAATTGTTCGACAACGAACAGGTTCTGGACGCACTCAAGCAATTCGGCATCGCCGGTCGCGGCGGCACGGTGCGGATCATCGTGCAGGACCCGCGAGTTCCGTCGCAGCGCGGTAACCGTTTGGTCGCGTTGTCGCAACGCCTGTCCAGCGTATTCGCGCTGCGCACGCCGACACAGGACGAAGATCAGCAATATCCGTCGGCCTTCATCATCAACGACGCGCGCGGCTTCTATTTCCGCGTTCTGGGCAGTCGATTCGATGGCGAATCGGTCAACTATTCGCCCGGCAAACACGCGCAATATCTGGAGTTCTTCAATCGAGTCTGGGAACGATCGGAACCCAGCGAAGAATTGCGCCAATTGAGCATCTAGTTTTTCGGCGAATCGGCTCCAGATACTCAGCGTTCGAGCGATTTTCCAGTGTCGCAGCGCAGCACGATGCGCGTATAATTCAGGGTTTGCGCGTCCTCTCTTTCGATGCGCCTTTTCCACCACGGCAGGTCACGTGAGCGCCAATCTCATCGAGCAGTTTTCCGCGTCTTCCCAGTTGTCGGGCGGCAACGCCGCATTCATCGAAGATCTCTACGAAACGTATTTACGCGACGCGAACGCCGTCGCGCCGGAATGGAAGAAGTATTTCGATACCTTCCGTGGCCGCGAAGCCGGCGATACGCCGCATTCCGATGCGATCGTTCGCATCGAGAACGCGCAGAAACTCAACGGTCACGCGCGCCAACGTGTCGCGACTCCGGCCGATGATGCGCAGGCGCAGAAACAGGCCGCCGTGCTCAAACTGGTGACAGCTTATCGATCGCGCGGTCATCTCGCGGCCGATCTCGATCCGCTCGGCATGGCGCAAAAACTCAGCGCACCGGATCTCGATCCGGCGTTCCACGGACTCACCGCGGCCGATCTCGAGACGGAATTCTCGACGGGCTCCCTGGCCGGCCCGAAACGCCTCAAACTCAAAGACCTCATCGCGTTGCTGAAAGCGACCTACGCCAACACCATCGGCGCGGAGTTCATGCACATCAGCGACACCACGCAGCGCCAATGGATGCATGAGCATCTCGAAGCGGCCGCCGGGAAATTCAATTTCACTACCGAAGAACGCAAGCACACGCTCGAGCAACTCACGCAGGCTGAAGGTCTCGAGCGCTATCTGCATACGAAGTACGTCGGCCAAAAACGTTTCTCGCTCGAAGGCGGCGACAGCCTGATGCCGCTGCTCGACGAACTGGTCCGCCGCGGCGGCGCCGATAACGTGCGCGACATGGTCATCGGCATGGCACATCGCGGCCGGCTCAACGTGCTCGTCAACCTGCTCGGCAAAGCGCCGCAGAAACTGTTCGCCGAATTCGAAGGCAAGTTCGATCATCCGGACGATCCGGCGCATTCCGGCGACGTGAAATATCACATGGGTTTCAGTGCGGACGTAAAGACGTCCGGACATACGGTGCATCTGGCGCTCGCGTTCAATCCGTCGCATCTGGAAATCGTCAACCCGGTCGTGGCCGGTTCCGTGCGTGCGCGTCTGACGCGACGCGGCGACGAAGCCGGCGACCAGGTCGTACCGATCCTGATTCACGGCGACGCGGCGCTTGCCGGCCAAGGCGTCAACATGGAATTGTTGAACATGTCGCAGGCGCGCGGTTTCGCGGTCGGCGGTTCGATCCACATCGTGGTCAACAATCAGATCGGATTTACGATTTCCGATCCGCACGATGCACGCTCGACGTTGTATTGCACCGATGTCGCAAAGATGGTCAACGCACCGGTGTTGCACGTGAACGGCGACGATCCGGAAGCCGTCGTTTTCTGCGCGCGTCTGGCGTTCGATTACCGTCGCCGGTTCAAGCGCGACGTGGTCATCGATCTGGTCTGCTATCGCCGTCATGGCCATAACGAAGCCGACGAACCGGCGGCGACGCAGCCGATGATGTATCAGGTGATTCGCGCCCGCCCGACGGCGCGCGAGTTGTACGCAAAGCGTCTGAGCGGCGAAAACGTAATTGCCGAGAACGATGCGCAAGCGATGGTCGATTCCTATCGCGCCAAACTCGATGCCGGCACTCCGATTGCCGATCTGGATGCGGCGTTCAAAGATCCGTTCGCGATCGACTGGTCGAAATACGTCGGCGCGAAACTCGATCAGAAAGTGAATACAGGCGTTGCAATCGACAAGCTCGCCGCGCTCAACAAACTAATTTTGACGATGCCGGACAATGTCGCGCTGCACCCGCGCGTCGCCAAAATCTACGAAGACCGTTTGAAAATGGCGGCGGGCACGCAGGCGATGGATTGGGGTTTCGCCGAAAATCTCGCGTACGCGACTCTGATCGATCAAGGTTTCGATTTGCGCCTGGTCGGCCAGGATTCCGGCCGCGGCACGTTCTTCCATCGTCACGCCGTGTTGCACGATCAGAACAGCAATTCGACTTATCTACCTCTTTCCACGATCCGCAAAGACGCGCACGTCGCCGTCATCGATTCGCTGTTGTCCGAAGAAGCCGTGATGGCGTTCGAATACGGTTATTCGACGGCCGATCCGAACACTCTCACGTTGTGGGAAGGACAGTTCGGCGATTTCGCCAACGGCGCGCAAGTCGTGATCGATCAATTCATCAGTTCCGGCGAGTCCAAATGGGATCGTCTGTGCGGGCTGGTTCTACTGCTGCCGCACGGTTACGAAGGTCAAGGTCCAGAACATTCTTCCGCGCGACTCGAACGGTATTTGCAGCTGTGCGCGCTGCACAATATGCAAGTGTGCGTGCCGACGACGCCGGCGCAAATGTTTCATCTGCTTCGTCGACAAATGGTGCGCGATTGCCGCAAACCGCTCATAGTGCTTACGCCGAAATCGCTGCTTCGCCACAAGCTCGCCGTTTCGACGCTCGCCGAGTTGTCGAAAGGTTCGTTCCAACTCGTCATCCCCGACAAAACGGCCAAGGCGGGACAAAAAGCGCGCCGCGTCGTGCTGTGTTCGGGCAAGGTTTATTACGACTTGATCGAAGATGCGGGCAAACGCAAAGTCGAAGACGTCGCCGTCGTGCGCGTTGAACAGCTTTATCCGTTTCCGCGCGACGAAGTGAAAGCCGAACTCGCAAAATATCCCGCCGCCAAAGAGATCGTGTGGTGTCAGGAAGAACCGATGAACCAGGGCGCGTGGTATCAGATTCAGCACCATCTGCTGGCCTGCATCGCCGACGAACATTCGTTGCACTACGCTGGACGCGTGCGCTCGCCCTCGCCCGCCGCCGGCCACTTGAGCACGCATGTTGCCGAACAGGCAAAATTGGTCGAACAGGCGTTGGTCGGTCCGCCCGGTTTCGATCACGCGGCCGAAT
>JBDUEI010000055.1:0-19117 GCA_040002515.1 Rudaea sp.
GAAGCGACGCACCGACAGCGTCGATCAGGCGTCCACTAAATCGTGGGAACTCCAGACAGAGGACCGGCCTTAGCTTAGAGAGTGAACCAGCCAGCCTTTGTCATTTTGATAATCGACACGTTCCAGTGTCCGCTTCCTGGCATGACGGAGCCATCTTGCGAGTAAGCATTGTTATACGTGTACGAAAGTTCGAGACGCTCTCTACCCGCGAATATCACTATTTTCTTGTCGGAAATTTTTACTTTGTCGATAGGCGCTGCGAGGGCGCTCGAAGCAACGCTGACCGCTTCGGCGAGTACGCGCGCACGCTCAAACCTGGGTTCCATCATGGCGATGCATCGTCCTTTGATGTCAACACGCAATTAGGTAACCGGTTATGCGGACCGTCCGTCGACACCAGAGCGATGCGAAATTCTCGATACTTTTTTAATAACGCCATTCGCAACACAAGAATCGAGATGGGTATCCAGACGATGGCGCCGATGGCCGGCAGTCCGGGATTTCCCGTCATCGTCGTTAGTAGCCAATGCAGCACAAAGTTCGCAATGGCACCGCCGATGAAGCCGAACACAGTCATCCGCCAGAAGCAAAACCAAAATGTTTTTCCGAATCGGCTCCAGGTGAGTTCCAGTTCTTGCATACGACACTCCACCAAATGCGCAGGTATTGAACGACGTGCCTAATCAGATGGCCATCTACAGCAGCCACGCCAGACGCGAATCGCTTATTTTTGCGCGGCCCGCTCGGTACCACGCATCACGCCGATTTCCATCGTATCTATAGGTAGCATGCCCACTACGCGGGTCGTTTCCTCCAGCGCATCCGGGTCGCGATCTCGCTGTCGGCCAGCATCAGCGACAGATGCACGACACAGGCTGCAGTCAATAAACGCCAACCGGCTAAAGCTCTCCGGCTGCGAGACTTGCGCACGCGGGTCGACGCTGCTGTTGAGCATAGAATGGGTGATTTTCCCGCCGCACTATTTTCCTCCTTCCGGTTTCACCCAGCTAATGGGTATCGCAAAGCCGATGCCGTCGCCTTTCATGTATTTGAATGTGGCAATACCAAAGACGTGTCCGTGCATGTCCAATACCGGGCCGCCGCTGTTGCCGGGATTGACCGCCACGTTCAATTGCACCAAGCCTTCGGGATAAATCTGACTCACGATTCCCGTGGTCAACGTGCCTTTCAAACCGCCCGGCGATCCGATGACGACGATCCCTTCCCCGATCGCCGGCACGTTTCCCGTCGGCAGAGGAAGAATCGTGGTGAATGGACGAACTCCCTCAGGCTCAAGAATCGCGAAGTCGTGCTCGACATCTTTTTTAACCACCTTGGCCCGAAATTTATCGCCGTTTTGTTCTTCAACGTCGACCGAAGCCGAGTCACCCACGACATGTGCGTTGGTTACGATGTAACCGGCCGCGAACGTAAACCCCGATCCCAGTGTCCGATCGGAGCGAATCGTGAAAACGGCGTGGATAGCGTCTCGATAAATGGTGGCGGCGGAGTCTGTAGGCTGGTTTTGGGCAAGGCGCAAAACAGGGTCTTGTCGCGGCGATGTCGTGACCGTATCTGGTTGCGACGCCATCATGACCTCGACGTGCAAGGCGCCAAAAAGAACCATTACTGCAACGGCCGCGCTGATTCGAGCCACAAGGTACCTCCGACTAGTCGCCCGCCAATCGTTTCAACTGCTTCATGATCGCCGCGTGGCCGAACTCTTCCACCGTTTTTTGGAACACGAATCGCACGCACCAGCCCGTCGCGCTCAATTGCGCTCCGAGAGCCCCTAACGGCGACGCTTTCAGCGCCATCAGCCCGACCAAAGCGACGAGCCAAAGCGGAATCGCGGCCAAACTGCCCAGTGCTAGAACGGCCAGCGGAAAACCGAGCACATAGGCATAAAAAGAATTCAGCTTCAGCCAAGAAGACTTGATCGCCCAAGCGGTCATAAACGCGCCCAGTACTATCTGCGTAAGAGCCACCAGAAAGCCGACCAGTCCCTGATCGACCAGAGCATGCAGCAGAATATCGAACAAGGCGGTGATGAAACGAAACGGTAACGGCACGTGCGCAGATAAGTAGAACGCGTGGATACCTTGCGGATGTGCCGGTGCAGTGCACGGATTGTCCGCGCCCGCCGAATTCGAACCGCTGGAGGCAATACTGCCGCTCAGACTGCAAGCGAACCCACGAAACAGGAGAGTTTGCTGCTCCTGTTGATGGGCTAAGGTTTCCGCGTAGGAATTTCCCTGTGTAAACACGATGGCGACATAGCGCTGCGCAATGTTCCACGGCGCAAACTGCGCGACGGTTGCGTAGGCTTCAAAGCGCGCCGCCACGAATTCGTGTCGCTTGTCAGACTCGAAAGCGATTCCGCCCGCCCAGCCCACGAGCGTTCCAACCAACATGGAAAGCAAAAAGTGTTTCAGGTCCTTGCCCGTGAACATCGCAAGCAAGCCGCGCTTTTGCTTGACCGGTTCAGACATACCGCTCCCCATCTTCGCGGTGAACGGTATCGCGTCCGCGCCCCCCAGACAAGTTGAGCCCATGAGCACCCGTCGAGACGTTCACAATCGCTTCGATATCGGCGTCGTCACGAACCGCGAACGTTGGCGCTTGGTGCATGTCCTATGAATGACCTTTCGTCGCGCGGTTTAGTTTCGCCACTGGCTCGGGAAATACGCGCACCACTCTGTTCGGTGCCGAACAGAGGCGGTCGAGAGGCAGGGAGCAGAATGCCGGAACGTTGACTTTGCTTTTTCTGGCGCGTTCGAGCGACGCGATGTGTCAAACGAGCACGATATTGCGATAAATCAATTGGGCGGCGTTGACGGTCAGTAAGATGTAAGTCGTTTTGCAGCAACGGGTCGTGACAATGCGGGGCAATGCGCTCTCCAAAACCTCAACACGCCGGCCCGGCACGAAGCTGGCCTGGCACATGGTTTTGCTCGTGGCGCTGAAGATCGCGGTGCTATTGCTCATTTATGTCGTCTGTTTCCGGCCGTTCGGACACCCCGATGCGGGACCTGACGCGATCGGTTCCCGATTTGCACCGACTTCTCATACGCAATAGGCAGCAATCATGATTGATGCGTCATTGGTTGATCTCTCCCGTCTTCAGTTCGCACTGACGGCGCTGTATCACTTTTTGTTTGTACCGCTCACGCTCGGACTCTGCTGGATTCTCGCGATCATGGAAGCGGTCTATGTCATGACCGGACGCGAAATCTGGAAGCGCATGACGCAATTCTGGGGCGTGCTGTTCGGCATCAATTTCGCCATGGGCGTCGCCACGGGCGTGACGATGGAGTTCGAATTCGGCACAAATTGGGCGTACTACTCGCACTATGTCGGAGACATCTTCGGCGCGCCGCTGGCCATCGAAGGATTGATGGCGTTCTTCCTCGAAGCCACGCTGATCGGATTGTTCTTCTTCGGCTGGGATCGCCTGTCAAAATTTGCGCACATGAGTGTCACGTGGTTTCTGGCGCTCGCCAGCAATCTATCGGCCGTGTGGATCCTGATCGCCAATGGCTGGATGCAGAATCCAGTCGGTGCGCACTTCAATGTCGCGACCATGCGCATGGAGCTGAGCTCGTTCAAGGAGGTATTGATCAATCCCGTCGCGCAATCGAAATTCGTGCACACGGTCAGCGCGGGATACGTGCTCGGGGCGATGTTCGTGATGTCGATCAGCGCGTGGTATCTGCTCAAAGGGCGTAACGTTGAGTTTGCCAAACGCTCGATGGCCGTGGCTGCCAGTTTTGGCCTGGCTGCTTCGCTCAGCGTGGTCGTGCTGGGTGACGAATCCGGCTACAACGTGTCCGAAAACCAGAAGATGAAGCTCGCCGCGATCGAGTCGATGTGGGAAACCGAAGCGCCGCCAGCTTCGTTCACCGTTTTTGGTTTCCCCGATATCGAAAACCGCACGACCCACGCCGCCGTGAAAGTGCCGTGGGCGATGGGGCTGATCGGAACACGCTCGATCGACACGCCGATGCCCGGCATCAATGATCTGGTCACCGATGCGGGTCATCGCATCCGCAATGGACTGACCGCGTACGACGACATGCTCAAGTTGCGCAACGATCCAACGGACGCGGCCGTGCGCGCGGATTTCGAGGCGCACAGCGCCGACCTTGGCTATGCGTTGTTGCTCAAAAAGTTTGTCGATGATCCGCGCCAGGCGACACCGGCGCAGATCGATCTCGCGGCGAACAGCACGATCCCGAATGTGCCGGTGTTGTTCTGGTCGTTCCGCGTGATGGTCGCTTGCGGGTTCTATTTCATCGCCTTGTTCGCCGTCGCTTTCTATTTCGCGTCCAAGCGTGTGCTCGACCGCCGTCCGCGCTTTCTGCGTCTCGTATTGTGGAGCCTGCCGCTGCCGTGGATCGCTGCAGAACTGGGTTGGATCGTCGCCGAATACGGACGTCAACCCTGGGCGATAGAAGGCGTGTTGCCGACGAATCTCGGCGTCTCGTCGGTGTCCGTAACGCAAGTGATGCTGTCGCTGGGCGGCTTCGTGCTGTTCTACAGCGCGCTCGCCATCATCGATGCGTGGCTTATGACGAAATACGTGCGCAAGGGTCCCGACGGATTGGGAATGTGGGAGTCGCCGCGCCAGTCAAACACCGCTGACCCGACGGTCATCGAGAACGCACGCGCCTGAGGAGGCTTTGCCATGTTCGACTATGACGTACTGCGTGTTATCTGGTGGCTGATCCTCGGCGTATTGCTGATCGGATTCGCCATCATGGACGGCTTCGATTTCGGAGTCGTGGCGTTGCTCAAGATTGCCGGACGCTCCGACGAAGAGCGCCGAGCGCTGATCGAAACGATCGAACCGGTCTGGGAAGGAAACCAGGTTTGGTTCATCCTCGGCGGCGGGGCCGTCTTCGCGGCATGGCCTCTTCTGTATGCCGTCTCGTTCTCCGGGCTCTACCTCGCGATGTTTCTGCTTCTGCTCGCCTTCATCGTGCGTCCGGTTGCCTTGAACTTCCGCAACAAGCATGCCGACCTCCGCTGGCGCAGTGGATGGGACTGGACACTCACCGCGTCGGGCGTCGTCGTGATGCTCGTCTGTGGCGTGGCATTCGGAAACTTGTTTCTCGGCGCGCCGTTTCGGTTCGACGACAGCATGCGCATGCATTGGGAAGGAAGTTTCTTCAGTCTCTTCCATCCATTCGCGCTGTTGACTGGCGTCGTCAGCGTCTCGATGCTGACAGCGCACGGCGCCGCGTACGCATCGATGAAAGTCGATGAAATCATCGCCGTTCGCACGGCGCGGATCGCACGAATCGCCGCCATCGTTTTCATCGTGAGCTATGCCTGTGCGGGACTCTGGCTTGCGATTGGCGGCATTTCGGGAATGAGTGTGACGTCCGCCGTTGCGCTCGACGGCGAATCAAATCCGATGCTCAAGACCGTCACTACCACGAGCAGCTGGTTCGCTAATTACGCCGCTCATCCGATGTTGTTTCTCGCGCCGGCGCTCGCCGTGCTGAGTGCTCTCGGCGTCATCTGGACCGCGCGCAGGCATGGATTCGCGGCGTTGCTTGCGTCCAGTCTGGCCGTGGCGGGCACCATTCTCTCGGCGGGGTTTGCACTGTTTCCCTTCCTGATGCCGTCGCGCCTGGATGGGCGTTCTAGCTTGACCATCTGGGACGCATCGTCCAGTCGAATGACACTCGCCATCATGCTGGTCTGCGTCTTCATCTTCCTGCCGATCGTGCTCGCGTATACCGCATGGGTCTATCGTGTCCTGCGCGGGCGCGTGACACTCGAACACATTCGCCAATCTCACGGGATGTACTGACATGTGGTATTTCACTTGGATTCTCGGTCTCGGCTTTGCGTGCGCATTCGGCATCCTCAATGCGATCTGGCTGGAAGTGCATGCCGATAGCCGATCGCCGTAGTGCGTTGTTCGACACGTTCAATTTAAGGATCGCTCACCGTGACGTATTTCATCTCGAAGATTGTCGACCAGCCGTTTGATGAAGTCATTGCGGATGTCACCTCGCAGGCTGGCTCACACGTCCGATCTTGAAGTGCAATGCATCCCTAACCCGATGCCACTAGGCCTTTCTCCGCTTTCGGAGCGCTCGTGCACCATCGGCACTGCAATAAATATCGTGCAAGGACGAAATAATGCGTTGTGCAGGTCCGCTGCTGAGGCGGTAGTGGATCGTCTGCGATTCCCGACGCGTTTCGACTAATCCTTCCTCACGCAACTTCGCCAGATGCTGCGATAGCGCCGACTGGCTCAAATCGATGCGCTCATTGATTTGTCCCACGGACAACTCGCCACCAATGAGCAGACACAGCACCCGTAAACGCTGACCGTTCGCGAGCATCTTCAACAACCGCGCTGCTTCGTCGGCATTTGCCTGCATGGCATCTGCGTTGATTGTTTGCGTCACCAATGCTCGCCGCGACGGAGAACGAATCATGGATCACAACTCCTTGACTTGCGCATTATTAGCACATACTATATTAGATAACGCTAAATTACAATGTTGTTGATTGATGTCAATAAGCGCATCTGCGCGTCGCGTCATGGTGACGTTCTGATTCTGGAGAAATAGTATGAAGCACATCGTCGTCCTCGGCGCCGGAATCGGCGCACCGAAGACGGGCTTCATGATCGAATCGATGGTCGGCGCGATCGTCGCCGATATCTAGGCTGATTTCGAAAGATGGCCGTCGACGGCGAAAGCCACCTGGAATGCGGTCTGCCTCGCCGACATGGGCGACACCGGCATGGCGTTCGTAGCGCTTCCTCAGATTCCACCGTTCTCCGGCTTTTGTCCGCTGGCAATCGTCCTGCGCCGGCTCGGCGTCAAGAGCGGCAATGCCTTTCAGTGAGCCGGACTTGAGCCAGAGAAAGCAATGAGCATTTCAGGCGCACGTCGTTTCGTGTCGATCGCAGCGGCGATATCCTTTGCGTGCGGCTGTTCCGCGCCGGCGCCGCAGCCGAAGGCGACACCGCATGTTGAACTCGCCACGATCACAGTCGCGCCGGAAACGGCGCGGCGCGAGCAGGCGTGGGATGGCGTCGTCGAAGCGACGAACCAGGCGACGATGTCGGCGCAAACCTCCGGGCGTGTTCTGGAGTTACCCTATGACGTGAACGACTACGTCGAAGCCGGTGCTGTCGTGGTGCGTTTCAGTAACGTCGAGCAGCAGTCGGGGCAGCATCGCGCGCAGGCGCAGATCGCCTCGGCGCAGGCGACGTTCGACGAAGCACAGGCAAACTACACACGCCTCGCCGAAATCTACGAACGCAAACTCGTCGCCAAGGCGCAGCTCGATCAGGCGACCGCGCAACGCGATAGCGCGCGCGCCGCATTGCAGTCGACCCAGGCTTCGTTGCGCGAGGTATCGCAGCAACTCGACTACACAGTCGTTCGCGCGCCGTATTCCGGTATCGTCACCAAACGCTTCGTGCAGATTGGCGAATCGGTGCAGGCCGGACAACCATTGATTGCCGGTGTTTCGCTCAACGAACTGCGCGTCAATGTGCAGGTGCCGCAGAGTGCAATCGATTCGATTCGCCGTTTTCACACGGCCGACGTTCTACTCGATGGCGATGGCACACGGCGCGTTACGGCCGCAAAGCTCACGATTTTTCCGTATGCCGATCCGGACACCCATACCTTCAGCGTGCGGCTCGATCTGCCGCCGCAGGAAACCGGCTTGTATCCCGGCATGACCGTGAAAACCGATTTCGCCATCGGCGAAGTACAGCGCTTGCTGATACCCAATTCGGCGCTGGTCCAGCGCGGCGAAGTCAGCGGCGTTTATGTCGTCGCCGACGAGCAGGTGAGCCTGCGCCAGGTGCGCCTGGGTCATCGCTTCGACGATCGCATCGAAGTTCTGTCGGGACTGATGGCCGGCGACAAGATCGCCAGCGATCCTAACGCGGCGGCACTGTATCTGAGCAGCATCAATACGAACACGAGTCGTTAGGTGAATACTCCTCGTCTCGGTTTTTCCGGCCACGTCGCAAAGGCATTCCAGGCGTCGCCGCTGACGCCGATATTGGCGTCGATTGCATTGCTGCTTGGATTTTTTGCCGTGCTCGTCACGCCGCGCGAGGAAGAACCGCAGATCGACGTAACGATGGCGAACGTGTTCGTGCCGTTTCCCGGCGCCGACGTGCACGATGTGGAAAATCTCGTCGCGTTTCCGCTCGAACAGAAACTGTCGGAAATCCAGAACGTCAAGCACGTCTATTCGATCAGCCGACCGGGCATGGCCATCATCACGGTCGAATTCGAAGTCGGCGTGCCGCGCCAGACTGCGGTAGTGCGTCTGTACAACCAGGTTTACCAGAATCAGGATTTCGTCCCGGCAGGTCTCGGCGTCGGCCAGCCTTTGGTGCGGCCCATGGGCATCGACGATGTGCCCGTGATGGCGCTGACGCTATGGGCCGACGATGCACAACGAGGCGCGACCGAATTGTCCGAAGTTGCGCATACGCTGGAGACGGAACTCAAGCGCATTCCCGGTACGCGCGATGTGTACACCATCGGTGCGCCGGATCGCGCCGTCGTGGTAGAACTCGACGCTGCCAAACTTTCCTCGTACGGCTTGTCGGTTGACACGCTGTCGAACGCACTCAAGGCAGCCAACGTCGTGGCGCAAGCCGGCGACCGCATCGGCGGCAACCGCGATACGCCGGTGACCGCAGGGACTTTTCTCGCCGATGCCGACGAGATCGCCAATCTCGTTATCGGCCTGAAGAACGGCCAACCGGTGTTCCTGTCGGATGTCGCCAAAATCCAGAAAGGTGCGGATTTGGCCCCGCGCTACGCTTGGTTCGGCGCGCCGCCCGGCAAGGATGGTCCGGCGCTCGGCAATGCGCCAGCAGTAACCATCGCGATCGCAAAAAAAACCGGGACGAATGCCGCTGACATTACGCAGGCGGTGACGCGACGCATCGCGCAGTTGCGCGGCGTCATGATCCCGACGGGCACACACGTCGAAGTGACGCGCGACTATGGCAAGACGGCGACCGACAAGGCCGACAAGCTCATCCACAAGCTCATCTTCGCGACGCTCTCAGTGGTCCTGCTCGTGCTCGCCACGCTCGGTTGGCGCGAAGCGATCGTTGTCGGCAGTGCCGTGATCATCACCCTCATGCTGACACTGTTCGCGTCGTGGGCGATGGGTTTCACGATCAATCGCGTGTCGCTGTTCGCCCTGATTTTTTCGATCGGCATCCTGGTCGACGACGCGATCGTCGTCGTAGAAAACATCCATCGGCACATGGCACTCGGTGGAAAATCCCTTAGCGAAGCGATTCCGGAAGCGGTCGCTGAAGTCGGCGGGCCGACGATCCTGGCCACGTTCACGGTCATCGCGGCGCTGCTGCCGATGGCGTTCGTTTCAGGTTTGATGGGTCCGTACATGCGGCCGATTCCGATCAACGCTTCCGCCGGCATGCTGCTGTCGCTTGCGGTGGCGTTGGTCGTATCGCCTTGGCTCGCGTTGAAATTGCTGCGCCATCACAACGCGCCGGTAACGACGGAATCAACCGAAGAACCCGTGCGGACCTCGCGCGTCGAGCGATTGTTCAAACGCCTCATGCTGCCGTTTCTCGAAGGTGCGCGTGCGGTTCGGCGCCGCCGTATTCTTTTCGTCGTCATCGTCGGACTCGTGATTGCTGCGGCGGGTCTCACGGTAGTCAAGGCAGTCATCCTGAAAATGCTGCCGTTCGACAACAAGTCCGAATTCCAGATCGTTGTCGACATGCCGGAGGGCAGTACGCTGGAACGCACCAACCGGCTGCTGGTCGAGCTCGCGCATACGCTCGATAGCGTTCCCGAAGTGGAAAATTACCAAGGCTACGCCGGCACCGCCGGGCCGATGACATTCAACGGGCTGGTGCGCCAGTACTATTTGCGCAGCGGACCGATCGTGGCCGACTTGCAGGTCAACCTGATCGACAAAAGCTTGCGCAAGCGGCAGAGCCACGCGATCGCACTTGCGGCGCGGCCGGCACTGGCGACGATCGGCGCTCGCTACGGCGCTTCCATAAAGGTCGTCGAAGTGCCGCCGGGACCGCCGGTGCTCGCACCCATCGTCGCTGAAGTGTATGGGCCGGACTACGCAGGCATCCGCAGAATTGCCGAAGGTTTGCAGGCCCAGTTTCGCACCAATCATGACCTGGTCGATCTCGACACCAGCGTTGAGAGCGATTCGCCGCGCGAGATCATGGTGGTGGATCGCGAACGCGCCGCGCGCCTTGGCTTGAATCAGGCCGAGATCGCGCAGGCCCTGCGCACCGCATTATCCGGCGACGACGCGACGTACCTGATGGATGGGCGCTCCAAGTATGCGGTGCCGGTGCGTCTACGATTGTCAGCAGGCGATCAGGCCAGCGTCGATCAGCTTCTGGCGTTGCGGGTCCGTGCGGCGAGCGGCGCGCTTGTGCCGATGTCCGAAGTGGTGCGCGTGCAGGAGGCGAACTGGGAAAAGACGATCTTGCACAAGGATCTGCTGCCGTACGCCTACGTCGTGGCCGACGATGCCGGCGCCACAGATAGTCCACTCTACGGAATGTTCGCAATGGTCGGCGAACTCGGCAAGCAGACGATCGATGGACAGAAGCTTGGCCAGCGTTTCATCGCACAGCCGGACGATACGACGAAGTTCGCGGTGAAGTGGGACGGTGAATGGCAGATCACGTACGAAACCTTTCGCGACATGGGTTTGGCCTATTCGGTCGGATTGCTGCTGATCTATCTGCTGGTCGTCGCGCAGTTCCGCAGCTACGTCGTGCCGCTGATCATCATGGCGCCGATTCCACTGACGGTGATCGGCGTCATGCCGGGTCACGCGCTGTTCGGCGCGCAGTTCACAGCGACGTCGATGATCGGGATGATCGCATTGGCCGGCATCATCGTGCGCAATTCGATTCTGCTCATCGACTTCATCAACCATGCGCTGGCCGCCGGGCGGCCGTTGCGCGATGCGGTGGTCGAGGCAGCGGCCGTGCGAGCAAAGCCCATTGCCTTGACGGCGGTGGCGGCGATGATCGGCGGATTCTTTATTGTCGACGATCCGATTTTTCAGGGTCTCGCCGTATCGTTGATCTTCGGGATATTGATATCGACGGTGCTCACCTTGCTGGTGATTCCACTTTTATACTTCGTTTGGATCGAACGGCGAACCTCACGTCCAGTACCAGCTTGAGCCGAGCTGCATTCAATTGTCGATGGTGGTTTTTGAGTGAGAAACGTTTCTCCCGCGCGGCGTAGCATTCACACTTCAGCGCATACTTTCGTGCACCGTTTCCCCGAGCCTGGACAAATTCGATAGCATCAAACTGTCGATGCCGCAGATTTCAGGACAAGTGCGTCAGCCAGTCATGCTTTAATCCGCGTCGCCCAGCAAACAGAGATCGAGCCATCGCGACAGCGCGTTCTCGGCTCGGTAGTCGGGATCGATGTTCAACGCGCAGCGAATCGCTGTCTCCATGTTTTCTCCGTTACGCAGTTGCTTAAGCGCTGCGATTTCGCCGGCGCTCGAAATGCTCACGCCTGCTCGCCAGTTCGAGCGGTAGACGAGCGCATGTTCGTTTGGGTCCAACGAGCGGGGAAGTTCCGCTGACGCGTGCGCCTGGTGCGCTGCCCAAATGCTGGCAATCGGAAACTCCGATGAAACCCACGCGAATGCCGGATGCACGGAAAACCGGCGGGCAAGTAAGTCACGCGGAGAAAGTAGGACGAGAGCAGATGGCGACAGCGCCATCATATCCTTCGCGAAATAGGCGCGATGGACGAGCCATTCGAGTTCAGCCATATCACTGAGATACGGCAGTGATTGCGTGCGTTCATGACGGCGGACGAAATCGGGAAATGTTTCCCCAAATAGATTCAGATCGCCGCTCGTGCTCGGATGTGCATGTCCGTACTCGCGTGCGAGCGACGAAAAAAAAGAGTCATCGACGATGGCGCGAGTGACTGGAAACGCATCGCTCAACGCTTTTAGCCATCCGGCGAAAAGATTGCCGCGATAAAGTGCCAGGCGTTCGATTGCGTTGTCTCCGCCCGACCACGCCGGCGCGATGGCTGGCGCGAAACGCGCGTCGTTGAGCGCGGCGGCGAAGTCGGCCTGCAGTGATGCGAGATGCGTCGTCGTCACGGCATATCTCTTGAGTTTTGAAGTGTGCGCGCGTGTGCCGCTTCCTCCAGCAAAACATCGAGCGCAGGCACATCGTTGTCCCACTCGATCAATGTAGGCACGTTTCCAAATCGTTCGAGCGAGCGCTGATAGAGCGACCACACGGAATCAGAAACGCGCTCGCCGTGATGATCGATGACCGCGATCCCGGTAACGCGGTGACCTGCGAGATGGATTTCGCCGACATGGGATGGCGTCATCGCGTCGATCTGCGCGGCCGCGTCGACGCCGTGATTGCATTGGTTGACGTATAGATTGTTCACGTCGAGAAGAATGCCGCAACCACTGTGCGACGCCAGTTCGTTGAGAAATTCTGTTTCGTCGAATTCGTCGTTCGCGTAAGCAAGATACGCCGACACGTTTTCTATGAGGACGCGCGTGCCGAGCACATCCTGCATCTGCCCGACACGAGAGCACATCATGTTCAGCGACTCGCGCGTTCGCGGCAGCGGCAGGAGATCGTTGAGGACATGTCCGGATACCGCATTCCAGCTCAGATGTTCCGACACGCGACACGGCTCCACGCGCTTGACCAGCGCGGCCACGCGCGCGAGATGATCGAGCGAAAAACCCGCAGCGGAACCCAGGCCTAAGCCTACGCCATGCAGCGAAATCGGATAGCGCTCGCGCAGACGTGTCAGCACGTGCAGCGCGAAACCGCCGTCGCCGAAATAGTTTTCGCTGTGTGCTTCAAGCCAGTCGACGCAGGTGTCGCGATCCAACAGGTCGCGGTAGTGCGGCGCGCGCAGTCCGATGCCGACGCCGAGGAGCTCATTCGAAGTTTGCGCGAAATTCATGGATTGCCACCCTACATGACACGCGATCATCGCGCTTCACCACGACATGGGCGAG
The DNA here is from genome assembly GCA_040002515.1 of Rudaea sp. GTDB lineage: Bacteria > Pseudomonadota > Gammaproteobacteria > Xanthomonadales > Rhodanobacteraceae > Rudaea. Next base: position 13,051 of record JBDUEI010000055.1, read on the forward strand.
TGGGTGCGAGAATCCTTAAATCGATGCGTCGACGTGTGTAAGGAAGTGCGTTGCGGCGCGTCCATTATGGCGAGTGCACGCGCCCGCGGCCTCAGTCAACCGGGGAGCTGCTGTGGCAACGCAAAAGACACACGTCGTCATTGTCGGCGGCGGATTCGCTGGCGCGAACCTCACACGCTTGCTGCAAAAACACGGGCGGATGTTCGAGGTCACCCTCGTCTCGGAGGAAAGTTACACCACGTTCAATCCGATGCTGGCCGAGGTCGTCGGCGCGACCGTATTTCCGGAGCACGTCGTCGCGCCGCTGCGCGAAACGGTTCGTCGTGCGCGTTTTGTCATGGGTACGGTGAGCAACGTCGATTTCGCCGCCAAGCGATTGCGCTGCGATACACTCAAAGGTGAGATCGAGATTGCCTACGACCATCTGGTTCTCGCGTACGGCAACCGCGCGCGCATGGATTTGATTCCGGGTATGACCGAGCACGCCGTCGTGCTGAAAACTGTCGGCGATGCGATGCACATCCGCAATCTGGTGTTGCGTCGTCTGGCACAGATCGAACTGGAGACCGGTCCGTCGTTGCGTCAGTGCCTCGGTCATTTCGTCATTGTCGGCGGAGGATTTTCAGGCGTTGAGGTGGCCGGCGCGATCGCCGACAGCTTGCGCGAGATCCGGCGCTTTTATCCGGGCGTGAATGCGGACGAAGTGAAAGTCACGTTGTTGCAGAACGGCGATCGTTTGCTGCCGGAACTGCGCGCGTGTCTCGGCGAAGCGGCGCATCGTTCGTTGCTGCGCCGAGCGGTCGATGTGGCCACGATGACGAGCGCCGCGGAGTTCGGCGAGCGCAACGTTCGTCTGCGCGATGGCCGCGTTCTGCATGCCGCGACGATGATCTGCACGATCGGCACCGCACCGAATGCGTTGACGGGACGGCTGATCGGTCTGGCTTGCGAGCGCGGACGACTGGTATGCGCGCCGGACCTCTCCGTCGCCGGAGCCGACGCCGTGTGGGCACTCGGCGATTGCGCGCTGATCAAAAACGGCGACGAATTCGCACCGTCGACGGCGCAGTTCGCGGTCGCCGAGGCGAAACATCTCGGACGCAATCTCATCGCGCGCGCCAAGGGTCAATCGACCAAACCTTTCGCGCATCGATCGCGCGGCATGATGGCGACGGTCGGTCATCTCAAAGGCGTCGCGCAAATCTTCGGCGTGCGCATGAGCGGACTTCCGGCATGGATGGCGTGGCGCGCGTATTATCTCAGCCAGATGCCGACGTTCGGTCGCAAGGTGCGCATATTCGTGGAGTGGACGTGGGGCATGTTCTTCCCGCCGGACATCACGCATTTTCGTTTCACGCGCAGCCACGAACTGCAGCAAAGCGATCAATCCGGCGTCATGCCGCCGAGCAGTCACTAATCGATAACTGCATCGTGAATCAGTGGATTGTTTCGTGACTCACGTCATAAAGGTCGCGTCGGCGATATGATCGCGATCGAGGCCCGGATCGCGCAGCAGAAACCGTTGCCGAATTCAAAACACAATAGCCATCCACTCCGCCGTACATCGAATCGTTCGCTCCAATGAAAACTCGCAAGAAAAACGCCAGGAAATCGATCAACCTCGCCTTGCAGGGTGGCGGCGCACACGGCGCGTTCGCGTGGGGCGCGATCGATGCCTTGCTCGTCGATGGCAGAATCGATATTGAGGCGATCAGCGCCACCAGCGCCGGCGCGATGAATGCGGCGGTGCTAGCCGACGCGCTCACCGATGGTGACGCCGACTACGCGCGAGAACGTCTGTCAGCGTTCTGGCGCGCGATCGCCGACGCGGGACAAATGTGGAATCCGGTCAAGCCGATAACGGACTGGACCGGGCGCGCGCTGCCGATCGAACAGTCGCCGCTGTACTGGATGTTCGATGCGATGACGCGGCAGTTTTCGCCGTATCAGCTCAACCCGTTCAACTTCAATCCGTTGCGCCATCTGCTCGAGCAACACATCGATTTCGACAAGTTGCGCCGTACACAAGGTGTCAATGTATATTTGTGCGCAACCAACGTTGAAACCGGCAAAGTGCGCATCTTCAATCGCGCGGAGCTGACCGTCGATACGGTCCTCGCATCGGCGTGCCTGCCGTTTTTGTTCCAGACCATCGAGATCGACGGCAGCCATTATTGGGACGGCGGTTACATCGGCAATCCGGCCATCTTTCCACTGATCTACGAATCCAAATCCTGCGATGTCGTGATCGTGCACATCAATCCGATCGTTCGTCACGGCGTGCCGAAGACGGCTGCCGAGATCATGAATCGCATCAACGAGATCAGCTTCAATTCGTCGCTGATGCGCGAAATGCGCGCGATCGCTTTCGTCACGCGGCTGGTCGAAGACGGCAAAATCGATGCGGCGCAGATGAAGCCGATGCGCATCCACTCGATCCGCGACGATGAAGCGATGGCCGCGCATTCGATCGCATCCAAGCTCAGTCCGGACTGGGATTTTCTTCGCCAACTGAAAGCCAGCGGCGCCGCCACCACGGAAAGTTGGCTGCGCGAATGTTTCGACGACATCGGCGTTCGCTCGAGCGTCGATCTGAAGGCAGAATTTCTGTAAGCCCGCCCGCGTAAATTGAACGATCACTGGTCAGGAGAAGTCATCATGAAAGCCCGCGATGCCATCAACGCCGGTGTGATCCTCGCCGTTGCCGGCGCGATGCTCGGCGCGGTTGCTGCCAGCGTGCGTCACGGCACGCAGGCCGGCGGCGTGCGCGAGCGCTGCTACGGTATCGCTCGCGCGGGCGCCAACGATTGCGCCAATGCCGTGCATTCTTGCGCCACGCAGGCGAGTAAAGATTCCGAATCGCAGGAATGGATCGCCGTACCGAGCGGCACCTGTTTGCGTCTGGCCGGTGGCAGGCTCGATGAGCAAGCGCCATGAACACCGTCGCGGCGAGCGCCCGTGCATTCGGCGGTGCGCCTTCGTCGCCGCCAGCGCGCGTCGTCGAGGAAATCTCCCGCAGTCAGCGTGAGGCGGAAATCTGGGTGGGCGCAGCCCAGATCATCGTCATCGCGGTGGCGGCGCTCACGTATACATTTACCCCGCGCGGCTTCAGTCCTGACGCACCGATCGCCGCCGTTCCGCTCGGAATCGTGGCGCTCGTGCTGCTCGTCGTACTGCGCGGCTGGTTTGCGTACAGTGGTCAAATCAGTCGCGCCGTTCTTGGGGCCTCCGTCATCGCCGAGATGAGCGTGCTGATCGGCATCCTGTGGGGTTTCGCTCCGCAATACGAGACGACGTTGTCGGTCGCGCTCAAGAACGCGCTGTTCTGCGCGATCTTCGTGTTGATCGCGCTGCGTGCACTGCGCTTCGAGGCGATCTGGGTATGGCTTTCCGGTCTGACTGCTGCCGTCGGCTGGAGCGTGCTCACGTATGCCGCATGGCGCGCGGCCGGTCCTGGTGGACAGACCATGGATTTCGTGGTCGCGGCGACCAGCGATCGTATCGACATCCACGAGGAAGCGATCCGCATCGGCGTGATCGTCATCGTCACGGCCGTGCTCGCCGTCGTCGTGATACGCGCGCGGCAAACGCTCGCGCGCGCCGTGCAGGCGAGTCAATCGGTGGACGCGCTTTCGCGTTTTTTCGACAGCGAGGTGGCCGACCAGATTACGACGACCGATCTGCGCCCGATGGCCGGTCAGAGCATGATGCGCGACGCGGCCATCATGTTCACCGACTTGCGCGGATTCACGAAAGCGTCGGCGTCGTTGTCACCGGCAGAGCTGATTGCGCTGATCAGCGATTATCAGAATGTCGTCGTGCCGATCGTGCGCGCGCACGGCGGCAACATCGACAAATTCATGGGCGACGGCATCCTCGCAAGCTTCGGTGCGGTACGCGCGTCGCAAACGTACGCTGCGGATGCATTGCGCTGCATCGAGGCAATCCTCGCCGCGGCGCACGCGTGGGGCGACACGCGAACGGCGAGCGGACGACACGCGTTGGGTATTGGAATCGGCGTAGCGCACGGACCGCTCGTGTTCGGCATCATCGGTGTGGAGGATCGACTCGAATACACCGTCATCGGTGAAACGGTGAATCTCGCGGCGAAACTCGAAAAGCACAACAAGGCAGAAAATGCCGCCGCGTGCGCAACGGCGAGTTTGCTCACGCTCGCTCGCAAACAGGATTCGACGATGACGCGGCACGACATCGACGTACGCAAAGCGCGAGACGTCGCCGGCGCTGCCGAACCGCTGGATCTGGCCGTCTGGACGACGACGTGAATATACATTCATGCGAGACATGAAAATGATTACAAGAAACTTCATCGTTGCCTGCGCGCTCGCCTGCGCTTGCGCCAACGCCGCGGCATCGGGATGCGACGGCATCGCGGTGCAAGTCCTCGGCTCGGGAGGACCGATTCCGAATGGCGCGCGCGCCAGCAGCGGCTATCTTGTCTGGATCGATGGACACAGCCGCGTTCTGGTCGACGCCGGCGGCGGAACGTTTCTGCGCTTCGGTGAATCCGGTGCGGCACTCGCCGATCTGAATCTCATCGCGCTCACGCATTTTCACGCCGACCACGTGGCCGATGTCCCCGCGCTCGTCAAAGCGGGATTTTTCTCCGATCGCAAGGCGCCGCTGCCCATCAGCGGTCCGGGCGAGGGTGGCGAGTTTCCAGGACTCAAACATTTTCTCGCCAGCGAATTCACGGCACACGACGGCGCATTCGGATATTTGTCAGGCGCGCTGGACGGCAGCGACGGCATGTTCCGTCTGGTTCCGATCGAAGTGCCGCTGCCGCGCGAAAACGTGCAGTTGATTCTCGACACCGCCGAAATCAAGGTGATCGCAGCACCCGTGACGCACGGACCGGTTCCCGCGCTCGGCTATCTCGTCAAGGCACGCGACAAAACGATCGCGTTCAGTGGCGATCAGAACGGGAACAATCCTATTTTCTGGAAAATGATCGATCACGCCGACGTGCTCGTCGTGCACATGGCAATCCCGGAAAAAGCCGACGCGGTCGCCAGTAAACTGCACGCCACCCCGAGCAGTATCGGTCAACACGCGAACGAGGCTCACGTGGGTCAGGTTGTTTTGAGTCATCTGATGCCGCGCAGTCTGGCGAACCTCGACGAAAACGTCGCGCTCGTCCGCGGCGAATATCGCGGCAAGGTGACGGTGGCTTCGGACCTGCAATGTTTTTCGCCGTGACGAGTTGAACTTACTCAGGCGCGCGACGAGTAAGGATCCTTGATCCAGTGATGCCGGATGGACGGCTTGTATCACGCGCCGTAGATTTTATATGTGTCGGGCCTCTCTGTATATTTGTCCATTTTTACCAATGTACTAAATGAACAAGTAACACTCCGAGCCTGACGCCCTAGTTCCGCTGCACGAAGCCACTGCGCTAGACTCAAGCGTGGCCGTCAGGGAACGCGATGCAACAGGCAGGCGAACCAGCGGGATTGGAAGCCGACGTGCTGTTTGGGCAGGTCTACGATCGCCTCAAGGCGATGGCTGGGCGCCAGCTCGGCGCGGGGCGGCATACGCTCGATGCGACCGGGCTCGTGCATGAGTTGTACCTTCGCATCGGCAGCGATCACGACCTCGTGTTCGCGCATCCGAACCAGTTCTACACATACGCGGCACGCGCGATGCGGCATTTGCTCGCCGATCGCGCGCGTGACCGGATGCGCCAGCGCGCCGGCGGCGATTGGATACGCACGACGCTGACCGGCAGCGATTGGCGCCTGGCGCTCGACAGCGCGGAGCAGGCGCTCGACCTCGATGACGCGATGCAAAAGCTCAAGGACGTGGACGCGCGCGCCGCACAGGTCGTCGAACTCCTTTGCTTCGCAGGTCTCGAACACGAGCAGGCGGCGGAGGCGCTCGGCATCGCACCACGCACCGTCGCGCGCGACTGGCGCTTCGCGCGTGCATTTCTCAAGAGCGAGCTTGGCGAGGGGACCTGAGATGGCAGGCGAGCGCGCCATCCGGCGTTGCCCGGACGCATGAATACACCATCGACGAATTTGCGTGACTTGTTCGAGTCGGCGCT
>JBDUEI010000056.1:0-14800 GCA_040002515.1 Rudaea sp.
CATCGCGCATCAATACCTGCATCGCGTGCAATCAGGCTTGCCTCGATCATGTGTTCGAGAACAAGCGCGCGTCGTGCCTGCTCAATCCGCGCGCGTGTCACGAAACGGAATTGAAAATCGAGCACACCAACGCGCCGAAAAAAATCGCAGTGGTCGGCGCGGGGCCGGCCGGTCTCGCGTGCGCGACCACGTTGGCCGAACGCGGACATCGCGTGGCGTTGTTCGAAACATCGAACGAAATCGGCGGCCAGTTCAATATGGCGAAGCGGATTCCCGGCAAGGAAGAATTCCACGAATCGATTCGTTATTTCGGCAATCGAGTTATCGATACGAGCGTGGATCTGCGCTTGAATACGCGAGCGACGCCCGAGAACTTGCGCGGATTCGACAGCATCGTTCTCGCCACGGGCGTGTCGCCGCGCAACATTTCGATTCCGGGTGCGAACCGCGCGAATGTGTTGAGCTATCTCGATGTCGTCCTGCTCGGCAAACCGGTCGGCAAACGTGTCGCCGTGATCGGCGCGGGCGGCATCGGATTCGATGTCGCGGAATTTCTCACGCAAGGCGAACCGTCGGCAACCACGAACATCGGCCGCTGGTCGCGCGAATGGGGCGTCGATGAAACGTATGCAAATCGCGGCGGTCTCGCCAAAGCGCAACCCGAACCGCCCGAGCGTGAGGTTTGGCTGCTGCAGCGCACGCCGGGCACGCCGGGCAAACGCCTGAACAAGACGACCGGTTGGGTGCATCGCGCGGCGCTCAAGATGAAGCGCGTGACGATGCTCGGTGGTGTGTCTTACGAACGCATTGACGACGAAGGTTTGCATGTCGTCATCGATGGCAAGCCGCAACGGCTGGCGGTGGATACGGTGGTGGTATGCGCCGGCCAGGAATCGCGCCGCGATCTCTACGACGCATTGAAGAACGCGCAATTCGACGTCCATTTGATCGGCGGCGCGGATGTCGCTGCGGAACTCGACGCGAAACGCGCCATCGCGCAGGGCACGAAGTTGGCGGCGTCGTTGTGAGTGACGCGTGCCGCGCATGCGTATTGATGTGACCAATCGCGTTTGCCCGTAGCCGCGCAAGGTCACTCGCGCACGCGGCGTTTGATTTCGTCACCGCGCATTCACGCACAGAAATTGGCAACTTCTTCAACGACTTCTTCACGTTCGGTCCCGCGCCACTGCCGTTTGGCGGGTCCGCGAAGCGCAAACAGTGCGCACCCCTCTCGTGCTTTTCGGATTTTCCCTCATGCCCTACAAACGTGATGATTGGCACACATACTGCTCCCACGGTAAGTGACCCAAAAGCGTTCGCGGCGCGATTTCACTGGCGCGCATTCCTTTGCAATGCACGCATTTCAAGTTATTCCGGGAGCAGTATGGATTCTTCTCAACGCGACAAAAAAACATCGATGGGCAATTTGCTCAGCGGCGTGGTCGACCGCATGCTGCGCCTGCAACCCGTGGTCGTCGAAAACAAGATGCAGAACCTCGCGCAGAAGCGCGCGAACATTCGAGCGGTGGGTGTGCGTGAAGGATTTCAATCGATCCGCAAGCGTAGCGACGAGATGACCGAACGCCTCGGTCAGTACCGACGACAGCACGCGGCAATGATCGCCAAACGGGACGGCATCGAAGCCACGCCGCCCGACGACGTGGAATCCGAAACGATCGTCATCCGCTCATAGTTTCCGCTGACGGATTCGCCGGGCTCGGTTACGATGACGTCTTCGTCTTCGAAGACGTCATGCCATGACAGACAACACACCCGTGAGGCGGCTGGCTCATGTCGCCATCGTCGTTCGCGATTACGACGAAGCCATCGATTACTACACGCGCGCGTTGGGATTTCATCTGGTCGAGGATGAGCCGCGCGGCGCAGGCAAGCGCTGGGTGGTCGTCGCTCCTTCTCGCGGCGACGGCGCTACGCTGTTGCTCGCCAAGGCCGTCACCGATGCGCAGTCCAGCCGCGTCGGCAATCAGACCGGCGGCCGCGTCTTTTTGTTTTTGCACACCGACGATTTCTGGCGCGATCATCGTTCGATGAAGGCACAGGGCGTGCGATTCGCGGAAGAGCCACGCAATGAGGACTATGGCACTGTTGTCGTCTTCGAGGATATCTATGGCAATCGGTGGGATCTGATCGAGCGCAAGACAAGCGGAGCGACAAAATGACGGATGCCTTCAACTATCTCTCGGTGTTGCTCTCGATCATCATGGGTCTGGCGATGACGCAGGTCCTGAAAGGATTTCGCGGCATTCTTCTGGCGCGCACGCGGGTCCGAATTTACTGGCCGTCCTTGATCTGGGCGATTTTGCTGCTCACGATTTGTGTCGAAATCTGGTGGTCGCAATTCGGCATGCGTAAGTTGGAAGTGTGGACATTGCCGGAGTTCTACGCCGTGCTGTTGCAGTTCGTCATCGCCTATATGCTTGCGGCGATCGTACTTCCGGATTTCTCCGATCGGCGCGCCGTCGATTTGCGCGAACATTATTTTTCGCACATCGGTTGGTTCTTCGGTTTGATGATCGCGTAGCTGCTGTCGAGTCTGCTCAAAGATTTCGCGGTCCGCGGTCAGTGGATCGAACCGGCCAATCTCGCCTTCCACGGCGTATTTCTTCTGATGGCAGTCTCGACAATATTGATTCGGAAAGATTGGTATCAGAAAGTCGCCGCTCTATTCGCACTGGTGAGCTTTGCGGCGTACACGATCCTTTTATTCTGGAAACTTGCGTGAAGAAACCGAGGCCGACGCATTGCCGGCCTCGAATGACGATCCTAAACCGCGATGTTGAAGCCGAGCACCAGTCCGAGCAGCGCGAGAACGAGCAGGACCAGGAAGATCATGAAGAAGATCTTGGCGATTCCGGCCGAAGTGCCGGCCACTCCGGTAAAGCCGAGCGCGCCGGCGATGATGGCGATAACCGCGAAAACGATAGCGAGATGCAACATGGATGTTCTCCGTGAGGAACGAATTGACCGTTCCGTCACAATCAAGCGATATGCCATGTCTGCGATGAGGGGAAACCTAGCTATTTCAGCGTGAGACTCGCATCGTCGTCACGCGAAATGCACACATCCGATTGACGCTGCCGCAATTTGCACGACGCGTCGCCCGCGGAACTAAGCTGGATGTTCGAATTAGCGTTTGTCTAACGGCACGAATTTCAGGTTTTCCGGGCCCGTGTAATTCGCGCTCGGTCGAATGATCTTGCCATCGATGCGTTGCTCGATGACGTGCGCGCTCCATCCGGAAGTGCGTGAGATCACGAACAGCGGCGTGAACATGACGGTCGGCACGCCCATCATGTGATAGCTCACCGCACTGAACCAGTCGAGGTTCGGAAACATTTTCTTGATCGACCACATCGTCGCTTCGAGGCGATCGGCGATATCGAACATCTTGGTGTTGCGTTGCGCCGCCGACAGTTCGCGCGCGACTTCCTTGATCACCTGGTTGCGCGGATCGCCGGTCGTATAGACGGGGTGGCCGAATCCGATCACTACTTCCTTGCGCTCGACGCGCGCGCGGATATCCGCTTCGGCTTCGTCGGGAGACGCGTAACGTTTCTGGATTTCGAACGCCGCTTCGTTGGCGCCGCCGTGCTTGGGGCCGCGCAACGCGCCGATCGCGCCGGCGATTGCCGAGTACATGTCGCTGCCGGTGCCTGCGATGACACGCGCGGCGAAAGTCGATGCGTTGAACTCGTGCTCGGCATACAGGATCAGCGACGTGTGCATCGCGCGCACCCACAACTCGCTCGGCTTTTCGCCGTGCAGAAGATGCAGGAAATGCCCGCCGATCGAATCGTCGTCGGTTTCGACGTCGATGCGTTTTCCGTTCACGGCGAAGTGATACCAGTACAGCAACATCGAGCCGAACGAAGCCATCAAGCGATCAGCGATGTCGCGCGCGCCGGCGATGTTGTGATCGTCTTTTTCCGGCATCGAACAACCCAGCGCGGATACGGCGGTGCGCAAAACATCCATCGGATGCGACGATGCGGGCAGTTCTTCCAAAACCGCCTTCACCGCGGCCGGAATTCCGCGCAGCGATTTCAGTTTCGTTTTGTACGAGGCCAGTTCTGCGCTGTTCGGCAATGTGCCGTGGACGAGCAGATAGGCGATTTCCTCGAACTGGCTGGTCGTGGCGAAATCGAGAATGTCGTAACCGCGATAATGCAGATCGTTGCCGGTGCGTCCGACCGTGCAAAGCGCCGTATTGCCGGCGGCGACGCCGGACAGCGCGACGGATTTCTTGGGTTTGGGGAGAACCGCTGCGGACTCGCTCATTCTTTTTCCTTTGAAGTTTCGCCGGGTTCAGCCGGCACGGCCGGTTCGGCGTTTACGTTGTCTCGAAATTCCGTGCCGTCGTTGGCCGGACAGGTGGCGACCGCTTTCACGATGCGGCTCGGCTCGGATTCGCGGTCGTCGCGATTCCAACATTCGTTCATCGTGGAGCAGTAGCAGATCTCCAGCGTCGAGCGCGTGGCAACTTTGGTGAACGCATCGAATTCCTTGGGATCGCGAAACACCAGTTGATCGATATGATCGCCCGCCGACAGCACCACGCCGCTGATCGTCGAATACGGAATCGGATGATCAAATGCCAAGCCGAGCGCTCTCAATGTTTCCGACCAATTGTGCTGAGGCTTGCCATCGACATACATGTGCACCGACCGCACGATAGCCGGGCCGACACCTTTGTTCGCGAGCATGATCTTGTACTTCGATCCGGACACCGCCGATTCGAGATAAGGCCACACCTGCGCGCGAACCTGTTCGCGCTGCAGCCACGCTGTGTAACCGGACACGCAGAGCGCCAGCAAACCCACCAGCGCTGCGATGATCGCCGCCACGCCATCCCAATCGCGGCGCGGACCGAAGCGATTCAACGCATCGCGCGTGGCTTGGGAAAGTTGAGGATCGTTCATGCGTGCAGCTATCGATCGTCTTTGGATTCGGCGAACAGTTTGTCGAGCTTTTCTTCGTACGCGTGATAGCCGAGGAAATCGTAAAGCTCCGCGCGCGTCTGCATCGTCGGCACAACCGCTTTCTGCGTGCCGTCGCGACGGACTGTTTCGTAGAAATTCAGTGCCGCTTTGTTCATCGCACGATACGCGCCGCAGCAATACAGCACGATATCGACGCCGGCGGATTTCAGTTCATCGGTGGTGAACAACGGCGTCTGACCGAATTCCGTAATGTTGGCGAGGATGGGAACTTTTACCGCATTTTTGAATTGTCTATATTGTGGCAAAGTATAAATCGCTTCGGGAAAGATCATGTCCGCGCCGGCCTCGACGCACGCGACGGCGCGCTCAATCGCCGATTCGATGCCTTCCACCGCGATCGCATCGGTGCGCGCCATGATGACGAAATCGCGATCGGTACGCGCATCGACGGAGGCCTTGATGCGATCGACCATCTCGTCTTTCGGCACGATGGCCTTGCCGGGACGATGACCGCAGCGTTTCGTCGCCACTTGATCTTCGATATGCATCGCCGCCGCACCGGCCTTGCTCAACGAGCGGACCGTGCGTGCGATGTTGAATGCGCCGCCCCAGCCCGTGTCGACGTCGACGAGCAGTGGCAGATCGCAGACGTCGGTGATGCGGCGAATATCGGTCAGCACATCTTCCATCGTGCTGATGCCGAGATCGGGCATGCCCAGCGAGTTGGCCGCCACACCGCCGCCCGACAAATACAGCGCTTTGAAGCCGGTGCGTTTGGCCATCAGCGCCGCGAACGCCGTGATCGCGCCGACCACTTGCAACGGCGATTCGGATGTCACGGCGGCGCGGAATCTGGTGCCGGGAGACTGCGAGTTCATGGACGCTCCGCCAAAAGCGTAATTTTAGCGCAACCGCGACTTTCTTGGGCTACGCTAAACGCCCACAACGGAGCGCCGTATGACGCCGGACGACTTCAGAAAGATCGCATTGAGCCTGCCGGAAGCCGTCGAGATCGGCCACATGGGACATCCGGATTTCCGCGTGGGCGAGAAGATCTTCGCCACACTCGGCTCCCCGGATATCGGACACGGGATGGTGCAACTGATGCCGGATCAGCAGGCGATGTTCATGGAATCGCATCCGGCAATTTTTTCTCCGGCGAAGGGAAAATGGGGTTCGGGTGGAAGCACGTTGGTGAATCTCGCCGCCGCGAAATCGAAGGTGTTGCGCGAGGCGCTGATTTTGGCGTGGCGGTTGCGGGCACCGCCAGCGCTTGCCGAAAAATTATGAGTGATCGTCGCCGCTTTTCGAGTCGGCCAACGTGATGAAATAACGGGCGCGCCTCATGCGCCCTGATCCGGCCCGCGTTTGAGCGCGCCGCGAATGTCTTCGAGCGCGTTGGGATCGTCCAAGGTCGACAGATCACCCGGATCGCGATCCTCGGCCAGCGCCTGCAGCGATCGGCGGAGCAATTTTCCCGAGCGTGTTTTCGGCAACGCGTTGACGATGTAGATGCGCGCCGGCTTCGCGACACCACCGAGCATTTCCACGACGCGTTTTTGCATGCCTTCGGCCGCCATCTGTTTCGCGGCGGCGTCGCCCGCGGTTTTCAGCGTCGCGAAGACGATGGGAACCTGGCCTTTGAGTTCGTCTTTGACGCCGACGACGGCCACTTCCGCGACCGACGGGTGGGTCGCGACGGATTCTTCAATTTCGCGCGTGCCCAGGCGATGGCCGGCGACGTTGATGACATCGTCGGTACGGCCCAGGATGAAGGTGTAACCGTCCGCATCGCGGATCGCCCAGTCGAGCGAGCTGTACAGCAATTCCTTGAAATGGGAAAAGTAGCTTTGTATAAAACGCGCGTCGTCATTCCAGATCGTGGTCATGCAGCCGGGCGGCAGCGGTGGTTCGATGACGAGCACACCTTTGTCGCCGGCCTCGGCATCCAGGCCGGTCACTTCATTGATCACGCGCAGTTTGAAGCCGAAGGTCGGAAACCCGGGCGAACCGAAGCGTATCGGTTTCATGTCTAGGCCTGGTTGCAGACACAACACCGGCCAGCCGGTTTCGGTTTGCCAGTAGTTGTCGATCACCGGTTTGCCCAGACCGTCGGTGATCCAGCGCACGGTGGGCTCGTCCAGCGGTTCGCCGGCGAGAAAAAGATATTTGAGTTTCGACAAATCGTATTTCTTCAGCCACGACGCATCCTGTTTTTTCAAAACGCGGATGGCGGTGGGCGACGAGAACATCGTGCGCACGCCATAATCCTGGCAGATCTTCCACCATATGCCGGGATCTGGGCTGATCGGCAAACCTTCGTACAAAATGCTCGTCGCGCCGACGATCAGCGGTCCGTAAATGTTGTAGCTGTGACCGACCGCCCAGCCGACATCGGACGTGCAAAAGATCACCTGCCCCGCGCTGATATCGAACAACGTGCGCATGGAAAGCACCATGGCGACAGCGTATCCGCCGACGTCGCGCTGTACGCCTTTCGGCTTGCCGGTGGTGCCGGAGGTGTAGAGCAGATAACTCGGTTCGTTGGATTCGAGCCAAGTGACGGGGACTTCCGCGTTTTCGTGATCGCGGCGCAAGGTCGCGTAGTCGAGATCGCGGCCGGCGACCATGCTCATATTTTTGTCGAGATCGCGCGACACGACGAGCACGTGCGGCGGCGGCGATTTGGCCATCTTCAAGGCTTCGTCGACGAGTGGTTTGTACGGAATGACTTTGCCGCCGCGCATTCCGGCGTCGGCGATGATCAGGAGTTTCGGCTCGGCATCGTCGATGCGCAACGCCAGGTTGTGCGAGGCGAAACCGCCGAACACGACGGAGTGCACCGCGCCGAGACGCGCGCACGCGAGCACGGCGATGACGGCTTCGGCCATGTTCGGCATATAGATGACGACGCGTTCGCCTTTGGCGATGCCGAACGATTTCAGCACGCTCGCGAAAACGTTCACTTCGCGATAAAGCTCGCGATAGGTGATGCGCCGGGTTACGTTCGTTTCGGTCGAAATCGCGATCAGCGCATCTTGGTCACCGCGCGTTTCCAGATGCCGATCGATCGCGTTGTAGCAAAGATTCGTTTCGCCGCCGCAAAACCAGTTGCGGAAAGGTGGATTTGTATACTCGAGAATCTTCTGCGGCGGTTTGTGCCAATAAATCGCCTTGGCCTGCTCGCCCCAGAATTCTTCGGGCTGTTCGATCGAACGGCGGTATTCGTCTTCGTAGCGCACGGCTTAATTCCTGGTCCGGCAGACCAGCACAGCATAGCTGCGAGCCAGCGCATTCGCCTATTCGACGTTATGACCGGTCAGAAATTCGGCGAACCTCGTGGCGCGGGAATGCGCCGCACGCACGTCGGACGCAACGCGCCGGATCGATGCCGGCGCGCCCAACGGTTCGTGCGGAGTTATTTCTTCGCGAAAAGATGCTCGACGCCGGCGCGCTCTTCGCGCAGTTCCTTGTCGGTGGCATCCATGCGTTCGCGCGAAAAGGCGTTGATCTCCAGATCCTTGACGATCGTGTATTTGCCGTCCTTGCAGGTGACCGGATAACCGTAAATGATTCCCGGTTTGATGCCGTAGCTACCATCGGAAGGAATCGCCATCGAAATCCAGTCGCCTTCGGCCGTGCCGAGCGCCCACGTCCGCATGTGATCGACAGCGGCCGACGCGGCCGACGCCGCACTCGACGCGCCGCGTGCCTTGATGATGGCTGCGCCGCGCTGCTGAACGGTTGGTATAAAAGTATCCTTGTACCATTTTTCGTCGACCAGGCTGAGCGCCGGTTTGCCGCCCACGGTCGTGTGATGCAGATCCGGATACTGCGTGGAACTGTGATTGCCCCAGATCGTGACGTGCTTGATATCCGTGGTGTGCGATTTCGTCTGCTCGGCGAGCAGGCCGAGCGCGCGGTTGTGATCCAGGCGCACCATGGCCGTGAAACAGGCAGGATCGAGATCGGGCGCGTTTTGCTGGGCGATCAGCGAATTGGTGTTGGCCGGATTTCCGACCACGAGCACTTTCACTGTGCGTTTTGCGTGCGCATTGAGTGCTTTGCCCTGCGGCGCGAAGATGGCGCCGTTGGCTTCGAGCAGATCTTTGCGCTCCATGCCCGGACCGCGCGGACGCGCGCCGACGAGCAAAGCGAAATCCAGATCCTTGCAGGCGACGTTCACGTCATCCGTCGCGACGATTCCGGCCACGAGCGGGAATGCGCAATCGTTGAGTTCCATCACCACACCGTTCAACGCCTGCAACGCGGGAGTGATTTCGAGAAGATGCAGTATGACTGGCTGATCTTTGCCGAGCATGTCGCCCGCAGCGATGCGGAACAGCAAGGCATATCCGATTTGACCGGCGGCGCCGGTGACGAGAACGCGAACGGGGGATTTCATGGGATTCCTTCTTTGCTAATTGGCTTCGAAGATTTTTCGCGGCAACCCGGATTGTCTAATGATCGACAGCAACGTACCTATTCTCACTTCGTCATGATCGGGAACGGGAATTGTTGTGGTGCTTCCCGACTCACTCTTCTGCATGACGATGTGGCTGCCTCGTTGGCGAATTTGGACGAATCCGTACTGAAAAAGCATTGCGCAAACCGCACGACCGGAAAATACTTTCAGTTTAGGCAACGGCAACCTCGACCGTTGTCACATAAATTTCGTCGTGTAGGCGCTCACGAATCTCCGCAGGAGATGCTGTTTCGAAAAACAACTCAAGTGCTTCCTGTAGATTCATCCGCGCCTGTTCGATGGATTCGCCCTGACTGGCAACATCGAGTTCCGGACACAGTGCAATGTATCCATCATGCTCGCGTTCGATAATAGCGGTCAATTGCATAGCGACCTCTCAGACCAGCTCGGCAAAAAATTCCTGCAATCGTCGCAAGCCGTCCGTCAGTTCTGATGGCTTGCACGTATACGAAATGCGAATCGCGCGCGGTTCGCCGAACGCGGAACCGGGCACACACGCGACGCCTTTGACGTCGAGCAGCGCCTCGCATAAGTCCACATCGTTCGCGATCACGCGTTCGCCGTGTTTTTTCCCGAACGCGACAGATATATCGGGGAACGCGTAAAACGCACCTTGCGGACGCGGACAGTTCACGCCGGGAATCTTCGCCAGCGCAGCGACCACTTCATCGCGCCGCTTCGCGAAGTCTTTGCATTTTTCCTGCGGAATATCTTGCGGACCGTTGAACGCGGCGGTGGCGGCGGCGGTGACGACTTCCGGCAAACTCGTGATGTGATTCGAATTCAACGTGACTTGCGATTGCGCGACCGATTCTGGACCGGCCACCAGCCCTACTCGCCAGCCAGGCATTCCGTACGTTTTCGAAATCGAATCGACAAGAATCACGCGATCGCGCAACTCCGGACGCGCCTTGACGAGGTGCGCGTATTCGAGGCCGTCGAAAATCATGCGGTTGTAGATATCGTCCGATATCACCCAGATCTTGTGCTTGGCGATGACGTCCGCTAGCGCTTTGATTTCTGCTGGCATGTAGACCATGCCGGTCGGGTTCGACGGATTGTTGAACAGCAACACTTTGGATGTCGGCTTGATCGCCGCTTCGAGCTGCGCCGGTGTGAGTTTGTAATTCTGTTCGGGCGGGCACGGCAGAATCGTTACTTTCGCGCCGAGAATTTCGGAGATATCGACGTAGCTCGTCCAGTACGGCGCGGGAATGAGGATTTCATCGCCTTCGTTGAGCAGCGCATACAGAAGATTGAACAACACTTCCTTGGCGCCGATGCCGACGGCGAGATTGGTGCGCTCGTAACCGTCGAAACCGCCTTCTTTCAGATGCTTGATAAAGGCGTCGAGCAGTGCGTCCGCTCCGCGGTTCGATCCGTACTGACCGGTGTCGTGCTTGAGGGCTTCGTGCGCGGCGGCGTACACATGTTCGCCCGGCAGAAAATTCGGCACGCCGATCGAGAAACTGATGATGTCCCGGCCCGATGCCTTGAGCTTTTTGGCCTTGTCGGCCACCACCATGATCGCGCTCGGTTTTGCGCGGCCCATGCGCTCGGCTAGGTCAAGCATCGATCGTCCTCTTGGCGGGGGAATCAGCGCGCCATTTTATCACAGTACCGCAACGCACCAATGGCCGACCACTGCTTTTGAGCGGGACATTCCGTCAATTTGCTAATCTCATTGCAACCCATCACAACGAAGGAGCTCGCACGTGCACGGTAACGGCATCATCATGACGATCGTCATCGGACTCATCGTCGGCATCGTCGCGAAATTTTTCCATCCCGGCCGCGATCCAGGCGGATTCATCATCACCGTGCTTATCGGCATCGCCGGCGCGTTTCTGGCCACCTACGCCGGACAGGCGATGGGCTGGTATCAGGCGGGCCAGAATGCGGGATTCATCGCTTCGGTCGTCGGCGCGATCGTGCTGTTGATTCTGCATCGCATGATCGCGCCGATCCGGAAATAGTTACTTGGCGTCGAGAATCTGATTCCATCGATCGAGACGCGTTTTTTCTTTCTCGAACAGGGGCGCGTAATCACCCTTGATGGTGATGGATCCGATCTTCTCGCCGGTGCGGATTTGATCGACGATCTCGCGATCTTCGCTGCCGATGATTCGGCCGAACACGGTGTGCTTGCCATCGAGCCACGGCGTGGCGACGTGCGTGATGAAGAACTGGCTGCCGTTGGTGCCGGGTCCGGAATTCGCCATCGATAGCACGCCGGCGGAATCGTGTTTCAGCGCGGGCACGATTTCGTCTTCGAACTTGTAACCCGGACCGCCCCGCCCGCTGCCTTCCGGGCAACCGCCCTGGATCATGAAATCGGGGATGACGCGATGGAAACTCAGGCCGTCGTAATATTTGCGCACGGCGAGATTCACGAAATTCGCGACGGTGATCGGCGTCTGGTCGGCGAAAAGGCGCAAGTGAATGGTGCCGCGGGCGGTGACGATGTGGGCCTGCAAGTCGTTCGTGCTCATGGTTTCTTCCGTGGTTTGACGAGGCCCGAATGATAGCCGAATAAGCGCTTTTCGATGCTGCAATGCGGTATTCAAAGGCGATTTGAGATATAATTCGATCTCTCCTTTTTCCGATCGCCTGCCGTCCGGTGGGCTTATTGCCATGTCTATCGAAAATCTTCGCAATATCGCCATCGTCGCGCACGTCGATCACGGCAAAACAACGCTCGTAGATTGCTTGCTGAAACAGTCCGGCACCTTCAGCGAGCGCACCGTGCTCGCCGAACGCGTGATGGATTCGAACGATCAGGAAAAAGAACGCGGCATCACGATTCTCGCGAAGAACACCGCGATTACGTGGCGCGAAAACCGCATCAATATCGTCGATACGCCAGGCCATGCGGATTTCGGCGGCGAAGTCGAGCGCGTGTTGTCGATGGTCGATTCCGTTCTGTTGCTCGTCGACGCGATGGACGGCCCGATGCCGCAGACGCGCTTCGTGACGCAGAAAGCATTCCAGATGGGATTCAAGCCGATCGTCGTCATCAATAAGGTCGATCGTCCTGGCGCACGTCCGGGCTGGGTGCTCGATCAGACCTTCGATCTGTTCGATCGCCTCGGTGCGACGAACGAGCAATTGGATTTCCCGGTCGTGTATGCCTCCGCATTGCACGGCTACGCAAGCCTTAATCCGGATGCGCGCGAAGGCGATATGACGCCGCTGTACGAAGCGATCATGAAACACGTGCAGGCACCGCACGTCGATCCGGATGGTCCGTTCCAGATGCGCTTGAGCCAGCTCGACTACAACTCGTACGTCGGCCTGATCGGCATCGGTCGCATCGAGCGCGGCAAAGTGCGCACGAACATGCCGGTCGCGGTCGTCGATCGCGATGGCAAGAAACGCAACGGTCGCGTGCTGCAGGTGTTGGGTTTCATGGGTCTGGAACGCCGCGAAGTTCCGGAAGCGGAAGCCGGCGACATCATCGCCATTTCCGGTATCGAATCGCTGAGCATTTCCGACACCGTCTGCGCAGTCGATGCGCCGGAAGGTTTGCCGGTAATGACCGTCGACGAACCGACGATCAGCATGACGTTCCAAGTCAACAACTCGCCGTTCTGCGGACGCGAAGGCAAGTTCATGACTAGTCGTCAGATCCGCGAGCGTCTGATGCGCGAAGTGCTGCATAACGTCGCGCTGAAAGTCGAAGAAACCGAAGACCCGGATAAATTCAAAGTGTCGGGCCGTGGCGAATTGCATTTGTCCGTACTGATCGAAACGATGCGTCGCGAAGGTTACGAATTGGCCGTGTCGCGCCCGGAAGTGATTCTGAAAGAAGTGAACGGCGAAACGCAGGAACCGTACGAGCAGCTCGTCGTCGACATGGAAGAGCAATTCCAGGGTGCGGTGATGGAACGCCTAGGCTCACGTCGTGGACAACTGAAAAACATGGAACCCGACGGCCGCGGACGCGTTCGTCTTGAATACATAATTCCGGCGCGTGGGCTGATCGGTTTCCAGACCGAATTCCGCACCGTCACCGCCGGTACCGGTTTGCTGTTTCACGTGTTCGATCACTACGCCGCACGCTCCGAAGGCCAGATCGCCAAGCGTCAGAACGGCGTGATGATTTCCAACGGCATGGGCATGGCGCCGGCGTATTCGCTGGTCAGCTTGCAAGAACGCGGACGTCTGTTGATCGACGAAGGCGCCGAAATTTACGAAGGCCAACTCGTGGGCATTCACTCCAAGGACAACGACCTCACCGTCAACGCCTTGCGCGCCAAACAGCTCACCAACATTCGCGCGGCGGGTAAGGACGAAAACGTCCAGCTCACACCACCGATCAAGATGTCGCTGGAGCAGGCACTGGAATTCATCGAAGACGATGAACTCGTCGAAGTCACGCCGAAGGCGGTTCGTTTGCGCAAGAAACATCTGACCGAAGCCGATCGCAAAAAGGCATCACGCCAGGCGGCCTGAGTTTCAGGTCGCCACTGTCGCTTGCTTGGGAGACCAACCATGTGCAGAAACATCAAAACGCTATTCAACTTCGAGCCGCCAGCGAACGACGACGAAATTAGAGCGTCGGCGTTACAGTTCGTGCGCAAACTGAGCGGTACGAACAAGCCCTCGAAGATCAACGAAGCGGCATTCGAGCGTGCCGTCGATCAGGTCACCGAAGCGGCACGAACGCTCGTTTATTCCATGGTGACATTGGCGCCGCCGCGTAATCGCGATACCGAACGTATGAAATTGATCGCCGCGTCGGCCAAGCGTTTCGGCACGCCGTAATCGCCGCCTCAGGGCGCGATATGCCCACGCTTGCGAACGATCAGCATGGCTAGCTCCAGCGACTGTTCGTAATTCAGACGCGGATCGACCGTCGACTTATACGCACGAGAGAGATCGGTTTCGAGCAAGTCACGCGCGCCACCGAGACATTCGGTGACATTCTCGCCGGTCAATTCGAGATGCACCCCACCGAGACGCGTACCGCAGGCGGCGTGGATATCGAAGGCAAGATCGAGTTCGCCGCGGATGTTGACGAAGCGACGCGTCTTCACGCCGTTCGATAGTGTCTCACCGTTGCCGTGCATCGGGTCGCAACACCACAGCACGCGGCGACCTTCGGCTTTCACAGCGTTGAGAACGGCAGGCAGCGATGCTTCGATTTTTTCCGCACCCATGCGATGAATCAGCGTGATGCGGCCGGGTTCGTTATCCGGATTCAGGACGTCGAGCAGTTTCAGAATTTGAATGGTCGTTGCACTCGGACTGACTTTGATTCCGATCGGATTTCGGATGCCGCGACAATATTCGACGTGCGCGCCATCGAGCGCGGCCGTGCGCATGCCGATCCACGGGAAGTGCGTGCCGA
>JBDUEI010000057.1:0-19413 GCA_040002515.1 Rudaea sp.
GATGCACCGTCGTTCAGCACTTCGATGCGCTCGACCATGGAAACCGGCAACAGATTCAAATCCTGCAGCTGGAACGGAATGCGGTGACCGTTCAACAGCAGCAAGGTGCGGTTGGAGCCGAGGCCGCGCAGTGAAACGCCCGCAGCGCCGGTGCCGCCGTTATTGACCTGAGGATTGGCAGCATTTCCGGCGATGGACGGCAGCTGTTGTACGAGGTCGCCCAGGTTGACCTTGCCGGACGCCTGGATCTGCGCACGGTCGATGGTCACCACCGGGTTGGCCGTTTCGATGTCGACACGGCGGATGTTGGAACCGGTCACCACGATGGTTTCGAGGGACTGGCTTTTGCTGTTGGCGGTATTTCCGGTGTCCTGCGCTACCGCAGTGACGGATCCGGCCGCAGCGACTGCACCTAGCGACAATGCCAGGCGAACCGCCGACGATAATTGATTCACGTCGAGTCTCATTGCTCTCTCCAACGTCAGGGTTGTTTAAACAGATTCGGGACAGCGGCCGCCACGGAATTGCAACGAAATAAAAACGAAATTCACATGTCGGCAGCGTGGGCTACATTGCGACATCCGCGCGATGCGCCGAAACCCCAATAGGAGGTGCTCGCCATGCCTCTTGCGAGGCAGGCGATCAGAAATTCGCGACGGCACGCATGTCGTTCGCGGCCGGTGCCACCTTGTGGAACAGGTTCGACGGACTGGCTCCGGCAAAGCGGCGGAACGCGCGCGACAACGACGAGGCCGAACCGAAACCGACGCTCGCGGCAATCATGTGCAGCGGCTGATCGGTCAAGGCGAGCATGTGTTTAGCGTGATCCACGCGAACCTTGTTCAAGTATTGATACGGCGATACGGCAAACGCCGCCTTGAACGCCTTGATGAAATTGAAGCGCGACATGCCGACACTCCTCGCCAGACTTTCACATGACAACTTCGTGTAGTAGTGCTGATCGATCTCGAGCTTGGCGACATAGACCCGACTCAGCGCATTGGACGGCTGGCCATTCGACGAAAATTGCAGAGCGGCGTCGTCGCGGCGGATTTCCGCCACGCGCGGAAAACTCAGCGCGCCGATCACGATCTGATTGGGCAGCCGCGCGAGAAATCCGTGCGCCTCGTTCGCGGCCGGCATCGTCGACACGTTGACGCCCGCTGCGATGCGCGGCACGAGCCGCGCCACGGAAGCGCGCACATGAAAACCATAGCGCTCGCACTCGTCCACCAGTAGCCGGATTCGCACGAGCGGTTCGCTGTCCTCTTGGCGGCTCCAGCCGCGCGCGAATCGATCCGGTTGCGCGCGGTATTCGATCGTCCATCGATACAACGTGCTCAGCGGCATCGACAGCGCGGCGGACACATCGCGTTTGTCGAAGTCCAGTTCAAGCGCCAGCGCGAGTTTCACGAAACTCATCGGATAGTTGAGCCGTACTTGCCGCAGCTTTTGCATCGATCGTCCCGGTCCGTGAGCGCGGTGTTTGCGCAGGACGCCATTGATGACAAAAGTGCGCAATGTGGAAAACCCCGCAAAGAGGGTGTCGAACTCACTCGTAGGAGGCGCGCCGGCCGCGCCATCCCTCTGCGGAGGCATGCCGGATTGACTCTATCGATCTAGAATGCGGTGATGGACGCCATGACAACGGGGATCGGGCGACGCTACACGTGGGCTGCGGCCGCGTTGGTTTTTCTGTCTGCGTTGACATGGTCGCACGCGGGCCGGGCGCTGAGTCCCGGCAAATCGATTTCGCAGTTCGCCGTCGACACGTGGACGACCGACGACGGCCTGCCCGAACTCGCGATCCAGGCCATCCTCGAAACGAGCGACGGTTATCTGTGGGTCGGCACACAGGAAGGACTCGCGCGATTCGATGGCGCGAACTTCACCGTCTTCGATCACGTCAATACGCCGGCGCTGCGTTCGGATTTCATCAGTACTCTCGTCGAGGATCGCGATCACACGCTATGGATCGGCACCGGCGACGGGTTGCTGAAGCGCCGCCGCGACGGAACGTTCGAATCATTCGCCGCCGCTGAGTTGCCGATTTCGCGCATCGTGGCCGCGACGCTCGATCCCGACGGCAGCGTATGGGTCGGCGGCATGGGCGGTCTGGCGCACATCGTCGACGGCAAAGTTGCGCGCCTGTTCGATGCGAGCGACGGGCTGTCGAACGAAGTCGTGACCAGCCTGGCCATCGACCGCGACGGCATGCTCTGGATCATCGACCGCGGTCACTTATACAAGTTGATAAATAGAAAAGTGGAGAAAGCGGCAGCTAGCGACGAGATCGGCCCGCGCCGTGCCAATGCGCTGTTCATCAATCGCAGCGGCGATTTATGGATATTGACCTCCGGCGACGGCGTCCTGCGTCGCGATGGCGATCATTTCGAGCGATGGTGGCCGCAGGGCGTTCCGAGATCCTCGCGCATTCGCGACATCCACGAGGATCGCGATGGCAACGTGTGGGTCGCCACCGAGGCCAGCGGTTTGTTCCGGAGCTGGCAACAGCTGCTCAGCGAGACCACGGCCGAACAGGGTTTCGACGATCTGGGCGTGCAGCGCCTGTACGAAGACTCGGCGGGCAATCTGTGGATCGGCACGCTCGGCCGCGGACTGCTTCGTCTGCGCGACGGCATCTTCACCGCGTTCACGAAGAAGGAAGGATTGTCCACCGACACCGTCTTCTCGGTATTGCAGGATCGCGCCGGTGACGTATGGGCCGGCACGCTGGATGGATTGACGCGCATCAGTCTCGACGAAATTCATCGCCTGTCCTCGGCGACCGGACTGTCGAGCAGTTACATCTCCTCGCTCGCGGAAGATCCGGATGGCGGCATCTGGGTCGGCCTCGGTGGCACCATGCTCAATCATCTGTCCGACGGGAAAGTCGATCGGAGCATCAGGCTCTGGCCGCCGCAAGGCAGCAGTTCCGTCACCGCAGTTCTGGAAGATCGCGAACGCCGACTGTGGGCCGCGACAGACGGCGGCGGCATCGCGCGCGACACCTTCGGCGACATCGTGTATTTCACGACGGAGCAGGGCTTGCCCGACAATTTCGTCAGCGCGATCGCCGAAGATCCGCGCGGCGACATCTGGATCGGCACGGCGCGCGGTCTCGGACGCGTGACTACGCCGTTCACGATCGATCCCGATCCGCTGCACGACGAGGCGCTGCGCACGACCGGGATCTTGTGCCTCTACGTCGATCGCCGCGGCGTGTTGTGGATAGGCACGATGGGTCGCGGTCTGGTCCGCTACGACCGTGGCCGCCTGACACGCTACACGATTGCGGAAGGACTGCCGAACGAAACCATCAACAGCATTCTCGCCGACGACAACGACGACATCTGGCTCGGCTCCAATCGCGGCATTTTCAAGATCCGTCGTGCCGCACTCGACGACATCGCCGACGGCCGCGGCAAACATCTGGACGTCCTGCGCTTCGGCCAAGCCGACGGCATGAAATCCGCCGAAACCAGTACCGGCGCGCAACCCGGCGCATCGCGCGGCAGCGACGGGCGGCTGTGGTTCGCAACGGTGCAAGGTGTGGTGGTGGTCGATCCGGCTCACGTTCAGCGCAACGATCATCCGCTGCGCACTTACATCGAAAGCATCCGCGCCAACGATGCGCCGATTGCGGTACGCGACGACATGGCTTCTCTGCCGGCCGGTACCTCGCGCCTGGAAATCCATTACACCGCGCCGGACTTAAGCGCGGCGGAAACCACGCGTTTCCGCTATCGGCTCGATGGCGTCGATACGCAGTGGATCGACGTCGCCGCCGAACGCGTGGCGCGTTATGCCAATGTGCCGCCGGGCTCGCATCGATTCGAGGTTCAGGCCCATCGCGACAACGAACCGTGGAGCGCGACGAGCACCGGCATCGCGTTGCACGTTGCGCCGTTGTTCTATCAAACGTGGTGGTTCCTTATTTGTTGCGCGATGGTGTTCGTCGTCCTGCTGTCGCTGTTCCATCATTTGCGCGTGAAGTGGCTACACATGCAATCGGCGGTGGCCGACGAGCGGCGACGCATCGCGGGTGAAATCCACGACAGCCTGGCGCAGGGTTTCAGCGCGATCTCCGTACAGATCGAAGCGGCGCTCGGACGGCTCGACCGGGCGCCCGATCTGGCCGTAAGCCATCTCAAGCTGGCGCGCGACGTGTCGCGCACGAGTCTTTCCGAAGCGCGTCGGTCGGTCTGGAATCTGCAGGCGCCGACCTCGGACTGCAGCCTGGTCGCGGCGATCAGCGCGGCGTGCGAACAGATCGCGTACGGTCATGGCGTCACATTGACGGCCGACGCCATCGGCAACCCGTGGCCGGTCAATCCGGCCGCTGAGAATCATTTGCTGCGCATCGCGCAGGAAGCCGTGTCCAACGCGATCCATCACGGCGCGCCCACCGAAATACACATTGAGGCAATGTATACTTTCAACCAGCTCGTGCTCAGCATCGCCGACGACGGCCGCGGTTTCGACGCCGCCGCAAAAACCAGCGGCGTTGATCGAGGTTTCGGATTGACGAGCATGCAGCGCCGCGCCGAGGCCATGAACGGCAGGCTCGACGTGGCCAGCGCCGCCGGTGTCGGCACGCGCGTATCGGTGCGCGTGCCACGCGTGTCGCTGCTCAATCGCATCTGGCGCGAACTGACCGTCGCGCCGTCGCGGCGTGCGCGATGATGGATAAGCCGCCGATCCGCGTTCTGATCGTCGACGATCATCCGATCGTGCGATCGGGGCTGGCCGCGATCATTTCCGATCAGCCCGAATTCGAATTGGTCGGCGAAGCGGCCACAGCGGCGCAGGCGATTACATTGGCGATCGCGCAAAAACCGCGCGTCATGCTCGTGGATTTGTCGTTGCCGGATATGGACGGTGTCGATCTGATCGCCTCGCTGAATCGATCCGACGCCGGCATCTATTTCCTCGTGCTGACCACGCGCACCGGTGGCGACGACATCAACCGCGCGCTGCAAGCCGGCGCACATGCGTATCTGTTCAAGGACACCTCGAGCGACGAACTGGTGTCGGCGATCAAGACCGTCGCCGACGGCGGCCGATACGTTCCACCCATCGTCGGCCGCAAGGCCGAAGAACTGCCGAACGCAATGGACCTGACCTTGCGCGAACGGGAAGTGCTGTTGTGGCTTGCGCGCGGCTGCAGCAACGACACGATTGGCGAAGCGCTCGGCATTACCACGGAAACCGTGAAATCGCACATGAAAAACATCTTGGGAAAACTCGGACTGAAAAGTCGTAGCGAAGCCGTCGCGTTGTGCTTGCGTGCTGGATTGGTTCACCTCGAAAATTTGTGAAAATACCAGCGGCGCCGCGACGATAATCCGCTACGGGCTTGATCGAATCCGATCCGCACCCCATCATGGGTATAGCGAATCACTGTCCTCGTCGAATGCCTTCAATCCCTCGCATCACCGCCGTGTTACTCGGCATCAACATCGTCGCGTTTTTGCTGCAACAGGTCGCCGGCGAACAGGCACTGGTCTACTTCGCGTTGTGGCCGCTCGGTCCGCAACATCTGGAGCGGTTGAGCAACGGCAGCGTCGTGTCTGTCGGTTTCGAGATTTGGCAACTCGTCACGTACAGTTTTCTGCATGGCGGCGTTTCGCACATCGCGTTCAACATGCTCGCGCTGTGGATGTTCGGCGGTCCGGTAGAAAACGCGCTCGGTGCGCGCCGGTATACTTTGTATTATTTCGCCTGCGTGCTTGGCGCGGCGTTTGCGCAGTTGGCGACCGTGGCGCTGCTCAGTCCCGACGATGCCAATCCGACGCTCGGCGCGTCCGGAGGCGTATTCGGACTTTTGCTCGCGTTCGCCTATCTCTATCCGCAGGCGAAAGTGTTCCTGTTTTTTGTTCCGATCCCGGTGCCCGCGCGGGTGGCGGTCATCGGCTATCTCGTGCTTGAATTGTTCTTTGGCGTCACCGGACGCCAGGCCGATGTCGCGCATTTCGCGCATCTGGGCGGTGCGCTGATCGGCTTCGTGCTGATCCTATTCTGGCGTTCGCGACAACGTCGATACTGATCGACCGCGACAAAGACGTCAGCGCAAACGCACGAAATCCGCGCTGCACACGAGCCGTACCGCATCCAGCCGCAACAGGGAGCGAGGTAGCGCATGCGTCAACGCGGCGCGTTCGGCCTCAATCGCTGCGATTTCCGTTTCGCTCACCGCCGGATTGATTTGCCGCAGCGCGTTCAGCCGTTCGAGTTCGGCCGCGAGTTCGCGTTCGGCGCGTTCGGCGGCGTCGGCGACTTTGGCCTTCGATTGCACGCGCGCCAATTCTTCGCAGCGCTTGAGCATTGGCGGCACCAATGCAGTGAGGATCTTGCGATATTTCGTGACATCGATGACGTGGCTTTGCGCGCGCGACACCGCGGCGGCACCGGGCTGCCAGGCGCTGCGATCAACGAGCTTGGTATCGACGGCGACGCGAATCGGCAACGGTGGCAGGAATCGATCGGCGTGCAGCGCCGGATTGGCGACCGGCTCGAGCACGAACACGGCCTCGAGCAACGCGCTCTTAAGCGGCAGCGCGTCGTCGATCACGAAGGCGGCGTTGCCTTGCTCCGAACCGAGCAACAGATCCATGGCGCCGGCGACCATCGGATGATCGAGTCGCAATAATGGAAATTCTTCGCGAACGAGCGCGGTGGCGCGATCGAACGTAATCTGCTGCGGCCCGTCCTTGAGGCCCGGAAAACCTTCGGTACTCAGATATTCCGGGTCGAGGACGAATGTCCGCGGGCCGAGTTCTTCGTTGTGCACGCCGAATTGTTCGAAAAGTTTCAATGCAAAATCGTCGTTCTCGGAATTTCCGTCGCTCGCGACCAGCGATGCGCGCAGCCGATCCGCGCCGACGTCGCGCTGGCCGGCAAGTTCGAGCAAGCGATCGCGACCGTTGCGGATCAGCGTCGACAATTCTTCGTGCGCAGCGCGGGTTTCGGCAATGAGCGCATCGGTTTCGACATCGGGTTCTTCGCCGCCCTGCGCGTGATCGACCGCGAGTTCGACCAGCCGGTCGCCGAAGCGTTTGAAAAGTTCGCGGCCGTCGGCGGGACTCGAACGAAATGCGTCGAGCCCGTCGCGGTACCAATGCATGAGCATGTGCTGTGCGGTACCCGTAAAGGCGATGGCGCGCACCGCGATGTCATGGCGCTGGCCGATGCGATCCAGCCGGCCGATGCGTTGTTCGAGCAGATCCGGATCGAGCGGCAGATCCCACAAAATGACATTGTGCGCAAACTGGAAATTGCGGCCTTCCGAGCCAATTTCCGCGCAGAGCAATAAACGGGCGCCGTCTTTTTCCGCGAAAAATGCGGCGTTGCGATCGCGTTGCACGAGCGTCATCGCTTCGTGGAAACGGGCGATCTTGACACCGCTGCGGGTGCGCAACGCTTCTTCGAGCGCGAGCACTTTGTCTTTCGTGCGGCAGGTCAGAAAGAATTTTTCCGTCGCGTGCGTTTCGAGGACATCGATCAGCCAGGCCAGACGCGGATCCTCGGCGTAGTCGAGCTGCAGCGAGGCGGCCGGCGTTTGGACGTCCGAAAGAAATTCCGCGAGCAGGCGTTGGCGCTGATCGTCGCTGAGCATCGAGCCATCGCTTTCGGTCAACATCGGTACGCGTTTGGAAAATCCGCCAACGCTCTCGCGACGATTCCGGAACATGACGCGGCCGGTGCCGTGGCGATCGATCAGCGCGCCGAGAATCGCCTCGCGGTGCGCGTCGTTTTGCGTGTCGTAATTATCGAGTGCGTTGCGCAGTTCGGCATCGTCTCCCAATCGTTCGCTCAGCTCCTGGCGATCGTTCGCATCGAGTGCTTGCGCGCGCTGCAGCTTTTCGACGATGCCGGAAAGCCGCACATAGCGATCCGACTCGTTCGTGAACCGGTCGAGATCGTCGTAACGCACCGGATCGAGCAGTCGCAATCGCGCGAAATGGCCGCTGCGGCCCAATTGTTCCGGCGTGGCAGTGAGCAGGATCAGCCCGCTCGTCTGCGCCGCGAATCGTTCGACGAGCGTATAGTCCGCGCTGGCCGAATCGGGCGTCCACGCCAGATGATGCGCTTCGTCGACGATGGCCAGATCCCACGTTGCGGACAGTGCCTGCTCGCGGCGTTTGGCCGAATCGCGCAAGAACACGATGTCGCAAATGACGAGCTGTTCGTCTTCGAACGGGTTTCGCCCGTCCGCCGATGTCTCGATCGATTCGCAGCGCTCTTCGTCGAAGATCGCGAACGACAGATTGAAACGCCGCAACAGTTCGACATACCACTGATAGATGAGCGCTTCCGGCAACAGGATCATCACGCGCGACGCACGGCCGGTTGCGAGCAGACGCGCCAGGATCATGCCGGCTTCGATGGTTTTGCCCAAGCCTACTTCGTCGGCGAGCAAGACGCGCGGCGGGCGGCGCGAGGTGGCGATCTCGGCCACGCGCAACTGATGCGGCAACAGATCGATGCGCGACGACATCAAACCGAACGCATTCGACTTGCGCGTTGCGGCGCGCCGCTCGAGTGTTTCCAGTCGGAATTGGAATTGTTCGGCCGAATCGACGCGGCCGGCGATCAGGCGCGCGTCGGCTTTCGAGACATTCTGCACATCGTCCAGTTCGCCTTCGGCGATGCTTTGGCCGCTGCCGGTGTAATGCAGCAGACCATCGCGCGATTCGATCTTCTCGATGATGAACGAGCCGCCGTTCGCGCTGACGCGCTCGCCCGGCCGGAACTCCGATCGTGTGAGCGGTGCGGTCTGCATCGAGTATTGCCGAACCACGCCGGTCGCGGGGAAGGCGAGCTGTACGGTGCGGCCCTCGACACGCAAGACCGTGCCCAGCCCGAGTTCGGGTTCTGCGTTGGAGATCCAGCGTTGTCCGGGAACGTATTGCATAAGTGAATTGTAGGGCTTTCGGCGAAGATTAAGAAAAACGTAGCACGCGGCAGCGTTTTGTATACAAGTGGAAACGCTGTTTGAGATTTATTTCAACGATACATGTTGCGATAAGGTCAACTGATCGTCATTCCGGCGCAGGCCGGAATCCAGTGTCTTTGAATGTCACGACGCATTGGGCGCAAACGTCGCTGGATTCCGGCCCGCGCCGGAACGACGAGAGGCAATTTGAGCGTCGCGCGATCGCTTACCAGATCTTCACCTGCACATCCGGAGCGCGCACCATCGCGTCGCCGGCTTTGCATGAAAACGCCTGCGCGAATGCGGGCATGTTCGACGGCGATGCGATCGCGCGCAGCGGCGCCGGCGCGTGCACGTCGGTGTTGACGCGCAGTTTCAATTCTTCCGGCTTGAACGATTCAGCCCAGCTCCGTGCGAAGTTCAGGAAGAAACGCTGATCTTCGGTGTAGCCGTCGATTTTTGCCTTGGCTTCATCGGGATGACTGGCCAGCGCCGTTTGCAACGCGTCGTAACTGACGTTGAGACCGGCCAGGTCGGCGATGTTTTCGCCCAGCGTCTGTTTGCCCTTGACGTGCAGGTCGTCGATGGCGACATAACCATCGAATTGCGCAACGAGCTTGTCGGTGCGCGCTTCGAATTTCTTGCGATCGTCGGGCGTCCACCAGTTGTTGTAGTTGCCTTGCGCATCGAATTGCGATCCGCGGTCGTCGTAGCCATGCGTCATTTCGTGGCCGATGACGGCGCCGATGCCGCCGTAGTTGAGCGCGTCGTCGGCGTGCACATCGAAGAAGGGCGGCTGCAGAATCGCCGCGGGAAACACGATTTCGTTCTGCAGCGGGTTGTAATACGCGTTGACGGTCTGCGGCGTCATGTTCCATTCGTTACGATCGACCGGCTTACCGATTTTCGCCATGCGCCAGTCGTGATCGAATTTTTGCGCGATGCGCACGTTGCCGAAATAGCTCGCGCGCGTGACGGTCAATCCGTTCCAGTCGCGCCACTGATCGGGATAGCCGATTTTCGGCAGGAACGTGTTCCATTTTTCGATGGCTTTCTGTTTGGTCGTGTCGCTCATCCACTCCAGATTCTGGATGCGCGCTTTCAGCGACGTGCGCAAATTGTCGACCAGTTCCTGCGCACGCGCCTTGGCTTCGGGCGGGAAATTTTCCTTCACGTAGATTTGTCCGAGCGCCATGCCCATGTTGCGGTTGATGGTGCCGAGCACACGTTTCCAGCGCGGCTTCTGTTCTCGTTGTCCGCGCAGCGTTTTCGAATAGAACTCGAAATCCGCATCGACGAATTTTTTGCTGAGATAAGGCTGCGCCGCGTTGACGAGATGGAATCGCAAATACGCACGCCACGTTTCCGGCGGTGTGTCGACGAGCAGTTTGTCCATCGCCGCAAAGAATTTGGGCTGCGACAGGGAAAAACCTTTTGCGCCGATCACGTTTTGCGAGGCGAAAAACTTTTCCCACGAAAAATGCGGCGTGGTTTTGTCCGCGTCCGGCATAGCCAGATAGTGATATTGATTCTCCGGATTGCGCAGTTCGACGATCGGCAGCGATGCCTCGGCGAGCTTCGTTTCCAGTTCCATGACGGACGCGGCTTGTTTTGTTGCGGCGTCTTTTTTCACTCCGACCAACTGCAGTGACGTGGCGACATACGCGACGTAAGCCTCACGAATCGTTTTGGAGTTCGCGTCGGTCTTGAAATAGTAATCGCGCTCCGGCAGACCGAGTCCGCCCTGACGCGCGTAGCCGATCATGGTGCGCGAGTCGTGGAAATCCGCCTGCGTGGAAAATCCGAACAGGAACGGCATGCCTTGCGCTGCGTAGTCGCGGATGAAATTGATGAAGTCTTCGGGCGTGCTCAATCCGTCGATGCGTTTGAGATCGTCCTTGATCGGATCGAAACCGGATTTTTCGATGGCGGCTTCGTTCATGCCGGACGCATAGAAATCGCCGATTTTCTGTTCGATCGTGCCGGGCGAATTGCTGGCTTTCTGCAAGGTTTCGACGATGCCGTGCTGCGCGTTGAGCGAACCTTCGTCGAGCAGGCCGGATGCGCCCCACGTCGTGCGA
The DNA here is from genome assembly GCA_040002515.1 of Rudaea sp. Lineage (GTDB taxonomy): Bacteria > Pseudomonadota > Gammaproteobacteria > Xanthomonadales > Rhodanobacteraceae > Rudaea. The sequence continues at coordinate 11,020 of JBDUEI010000057.1, forward strand.
TCGGCGGGAATCGGATGCGCCTTCAGCCAATTCGCGTTGACGAAATCGAACAGGTTTTGACACGGACTCGTGTTCTTTTCGAACTGCGTCGCGTTCAAAGCGGCGCCGGTATCGCCGGCACTCGCGAGTGAAGTGAGCACAAAGCTTGCGCACAACGCGATCGGCCAATGGCGTTTTGTCATCGATATTCTCCGGGAATCAGTTCGCGCCGCTCGTGGCGGCGAGTGCGCGGGCATCGAGGCGCGCGACGGGATACACGCCGACTTTCTGCTGCGCAAACCAGGGCGAGCGACGATAGAAGAATTCAAGGCGCGCTTCCGCGTTGGCGGCGAAGGTTTTGTCGGTCGCGATTTTCTGGTCGAACTCGGTTTTCAGCGCCGGGTTTTTGGCGAGCATGTCACGCGCGAGTTTTTCGAGGACGCGCGCATCGCCGGATTCCTTCTGTTCGAAGATGGCGTTGAAAAACCCCCAGTGCACCAGCGAATCGGGCGCCTCGGGTTCGAGCAAATGCACGGCGACATTCGCCGCGCGCTGATCCAGGCGGACGATCAGCGATCCGACCGGATACGTCACCGTCGCACGTTCGCGGTGCGCGGCAAATGACGTGACCATGAGCCGGCCCTCGAACGGTGCGGTCGCCCAGGTCGGATCGTCGAGCCGATAGCGTTCGACATCGAGCGTTACGGGTTTGGAAATCCGCTCGACGTTCAAACCGTGCTCGGCGAGCTTTTCCGCAATCTGCGGCCAGCTCGCAGGGACGATATACGCCGCCGGCAATTCCACGCTTTTGGCGGCGACGAGATCGCGCCAGAACGGGATCTCCATCGTCCTGGGTTTGCTTGGATCGTATTGCGTCCACACGTCGTTGGAGATATCGCTGTGTGTTTGCGAAAACTCAACGCCTTTGAGAGAAGTCTTGGTGGGCGCGTCGGTCGTTTTATAGACGATCGGAAAAGTGGGGGCCGGTTTCGACGCGCGCGCGAGCGTATTTTTATCGGCCGTGATGACGGCTTTGCGTAGTTCGCCGGGATGCGCGTTGAACTCCTCGAGGATCGCGACGATCAGATCGTAAGTGACGCGCACGCGAACTTCGTACGATTTGAGCATGTGCGTTTCGACGAGCAACGCGGCGCGATTCTGCAGCGCGACGTAGCCGGTCGAGAAGCGCGGGCCGGAACCGAAGTTGACGATGCCTTTGGTGATGTCGCGGTGATCCTTGAGTTCCAGATATTGCGCGAGCAGATGTCCGTGTTTTTCCACATTTGGAAAAATGCGCGTTTTCAACGCGGTGTTTTGCCACGCGACAACGGCTGGATCGAGCGAGCCCCAGTCTTCGGTATACCAGGTCAGGTCGTACTGGTAATCCGAACCGTTGGTGGTGTGGATGTCGGCGAACATGTCCGGCAGCCAGGTGCGATACATGGCGAGCCAGTCGCGCATTTCCGGCGCGTCGACTTTCAGATAGTCGCGATTGAGATTGAGATTCTGCGCGGTGGCGCGGAAACCCATCGAGTCCGGCCCGTTCTGGTTGATGCGGTTGTACGGCGATGTGTTCTCGTGACCGTCGACGTTGAAGATCGGCAGGAAAACCAGAATCGTGTGATCGAGCAGATGCGGCCATTTTTTGCCGACGCTCAAATCGCGCAGCAACATCAGGCCCGCATCCTTGCCCTCGATTTCGCCGGAGTGGATGCCGGCCTGGATCATCAGGATCTGTTTGCCGGATGCGTGCGCGGCGTCCGGCGTGAAATCGCCGCCGCTCGCAGCGACCACGAGCATTAGATCGCGACCCTCCGGCGAAACGCCGAAACGCGTGAGCTTGATCGTGTCCGGCGCCGCCGCGGCGAGGCGTTGGAGGTACGCATGCGTTTCGTCGTAGCTCGGCGTCGTCTTGAAATGCGAGATTTCCGCGGGTGTGATCCAGCTTACGTCATTGCTCATGGCGACCGTCGATAGGAAAAAGGATGCGATGATCGCAGTGCAACGCGACCGGAACCTGTGCCGCAGGTCATGTGTAAAAGTATACTCAGTCACCGGCGGGCAGGGTAGTCGAGGCATAGGCAGGGTGGGCCGCGTCCGGCAATTTGTCGGGTCCGACGGCGCCGCCGGAGAGGATGAACGCCATGGCCTGATCCATGCTCCAGTCCGTGGCCACGAGCTTTTCGACGGGCACGATTTCCAGATATCCGCCGGTTGGATTCGGCGTCGTCGGCACGTAGACGGCCGCCAGTTCGCGGCCGTGGCTGTCGACGAACAGACGCGTCACGAAACCGATACTTTTCAGTTCCGGCGATGGGAAATCGATAAGCACGACCCGCTGCGTTCCGGCGGGTTTGGTCGACAGCATCGTCATCAGTTTTTTGGTGCCGCCGTAAATCGTCTGCACCAGCGGGATGCGCGAGATCATCGTTTCGAATGCATTCAAGAGACGCTGTCCGAACACACGGTTGGCGGCGAAGCCGATCACATAGAGTAGAAAGATCGTGCCGACGAACGCGATGATCGATTGCAGCCATTCGTGGCTCAGCCAGACCGCCGCGCCGGGAAAGGCGGCGGTCAATGCGACCGACAGCGCGGCGACGCCCGGCGTGCCGAGATGCGACAGCAGCGTGAAAATGAATTTGAAGACGAGCCACGTCAGCCACAGCGGCACGATGGTCAGCAAACCGGTGATCAGATAGCGTTTGACGTAAAGGGTGCGCATGCGGTCCGCGACGCGATAAGGTTTCTCATGATAACTTGCGGGCAACGCAAGTGGGGCGATTCACGGCGATGCAATCGGAGAAACCGGTGAGTGCGGCAGCGGACAATGCGATCGAAGAAGTGGGCAAATCGGTCGAAGCCGCGCCCGTCGTCGTCGCGCTGATCGGCCTGCCGGGTTCGGGAAAAAGTATCGCCGCGCGTGCGTTGCAGGATCAGCTCGGGCTTCGCCGCGTGTGTCGCGATACGATCCGGCGCGCGATGTTTCCGAAGTGCTCGTACAGTTTCGCGGAGAAGCGCGCAGCGTTCCGCGCGATGGTGCTCGCCGTCGAAATCAACTGCATGCTCGGCGAATCGAGCGTGATCGATGGTGTGACGTTTTCGCGCCGGCGCGACTTGCAGCGCGTCGACGCGGCGATCCGCCGTTACGGATTCCTGCCGGTTCCGATCTATCTGGAGTGTCCACCCGATGTGGCGCGTGCGCGCATCGCCGACGATGTCGCCAACAATCGCCATCTGGCGCGAGACCGCACGCCGGAAATCGTCGCCGACGTGATGGTCCGTTTCGATCGGCCGCCGGCGAACGCGCTGGTCGTCAATTCGGACACGTCGGCGAGCGACATGTGCCGAGCCGTGGTGGAAGCGGTAGCGGCGATCCGAACGCGATCGCCGCTAGCCTAAAACAAAAGCGGGCATCCTTCGAAGCTGGTGTTGAAAACCACATCGAGCTGCTGAACTTCGTAGGCGCCGATGTCGGCCGTGCCGTGGTCGACGCGAGCGAACGGCGAACCGCGCTCGTCGAAACCCAGAGCCGTCACGGTATTGTTGCCGACGTCGATGGCGGGGCTATGGCTCAGCAGCGCGTGCGTTTCGTTCAGGCCGCCGTTGTCGCGCAACGGCCCTAGCAGCGGACACGAAAACCGGAGCGTGCCGGCCGGCAACGTTGCGAACGATGCGCGGATAAAATTGTTGGCCGACGCGGCATTGAAGGTGACCGTCGAGGCTCCGACGTCGACCTTGCTGAAATCGTCTTCGTTGTCGTTTCCATACGTGTTATTCGAAAGCAGCGAACTTTGCATGTTCACGGAAATGGAAACCGAACTGGCTCGCGTCGCCATTCCCGGGGCGTAGTACGAAAACGGGAACGATGCGCCGAGGCGCCCGGTTCCGGCCGTGTTGAAGGCGATCGTGCTATTCCTGAGCAGAACGGATGGGGCATTGCTATACAACCCGCCGACCACGACCGACGCATCGTTGCCGGAAATCGTGCTATTCGAGATGGAAACCGAATTCGATGCCGGAGCGCCGGAGAAGATGTCGACACCTGCATTCCGGTTGGCGGAGTTGGAAGATATCGTCGAACTCTTCATGGTCACGCTGCCGCCGACGCTTACCCCGCCACCGAAACCGGAACTACCGGACGTGATCGCTGAGTTCCCGAAGACGCCACTGTATTTCGAGATGAGCGAAGCGTCGACCTTGGCGCCGCCGCCGATCGACAAGGAATTGCTGCCGCCCTTCGCGTAATTTCCGGCGACTTCGCTGTATTTCATCAGCAAACTACCTTTGATGAAAACGCCGCCGCCGGCAGCGGTGTGAAGTCCGCTGACCGTGGCTTGGCACAAATAGACGTCGGCATTGTTCAGAACCACACTGCCCTTTGAATAGATGCAACCACCATAGACGTTGAGGCTGGCGCTCGAGGGATTGCCGAACGCAAGACTCATGTCCTTGATCACGAGAATGCCCGTACCCTCATGATCGATGATGCGATCCGGCTCGGCCACGAAGTTGTATTTTCCGGAGATCACCAGATTGGATTTACCCGGACCGTTCAAGGTGAGGTCGCTCTGATCGATCCTGAGCGCACCGGTTTTCAGGGTAATGTTGCTGCACGCCAGCGACGTCATGTCCACCGTGTCGCCACTGGCGGCGTTGGCCAGTACGTAACGCAGCGTACCGGACGTTGACGAGCCGGAGGTTGTCTCGCTGCAGCTGGTGACGGTCCACGTCGTCGCGGCTGTAGCGGCAGCCGGCGAAGTCAGCGCCAGCACGGCAGTGAGGCAAGCGGCGAGCGGTGTCGGGCGCGAAATGAAACGTTTGATCGGTGATTTCATCAGTGTCTCCCCAGACAATTCGGATAAATGCGCGCCGGCGTGCGGCGTGGTGAAGTAAAGCATTCGGTGCTATTGAACGAACACGCTAAAGCATCGCGCGAAGCGCAGGATCGAAGACTAGCCAGGCAAAGCTATGCGTTCCATGATCCACGCGCGCCGGTTGCTGCGACGTACTTCTCACTTTGCACGTCGAATGTGTGGTGGAGGGCGCCATCGACACTCACACTTTTGGCGGACCCTTTAGCCGCGCGCCAGCGAAGTAGCGCACGCGCAGATCGAGATTGCGCTGACTTTTACCAATGTATACGAATTTCGTGGCGTGCCAGATCGGCCGCTGCAGGGTTTGGCCGAATCGGGAATTCTCGAGTTCGAGCAGCACACCGATGCACGGGTAATCGTTTGCCCGCGCGTAAGCTTCGAGCACCTCGCACGCGCCGAGCAGAAGGGTGTTGACCAGTCGCGTCTTGCGCCACTGTTTGCCGATGAAACACCGGTAGTAGTACATCGGCTGGCCCAGGCGCGGCAACGTCATGGTGATCGCCGTGCATACGCCGGCGACCTCGCCGTCGGCTGTTTCGGCATGCAGGATCACCTGACGCAAGCGTTCGTCGGCCTTGATGTCGGCGGACAATGCGCCCTCACGCTGCCAGAACGCCAGAACGGCCGTGTCGATGTCGCCCGCCGGTTCCTGCCAGTGCGTGACGAGTTTGAATCGCGGCTGCGCGGTCGGGCGGGAGGATTCTGCGTCGGTCATGGTGCGGGGCTCTCGGCGGCGGTGGATGTTTCTGATGCGTAGCCGGTCGGCGGCTCCGCAGGCTCGACAGGCGGCGGCGAAAACGCCACTTCCTTGAGCGCCTTGTCGGGCAATGCGTAGGAATTTCCGAGCAGTTCGCCTTCGTGGACGATTTCCGGAAACAGCACGCCGCGCACGGCCTGCACCGCGAAAATTTCCTGCACGCCGCCGGTGAATTTCAGGAACGCGACCGTCTTGCCGGTATGGATGTGCACGGCCCATACGCCGCTCAGTCGCTCGGCGTTGTCATCAGTGATCGGGATATCCGTGAACGGCGTGGTGCCGCGCAATTGCGACAAGCCGATGAAGGCGATAGGTCCGATGAAATCGATGCCGCGGCAAAATCCCGGCACGCGCGCTACGTCGGTGCGTTCGCCGGTCTTGAGGTCGACCGTGCACAACGCGCCGCGTCCGGATTCGAGCACCCACAACCGGTTGTCGTACCAGCGCGGCGAGTGCGGCATCGACAAGCCCCGCGTGACGACACGATTGGTGGTCACGTCGATGATCAGTCCGCCATCACGTTTGTTCGCGCGCCAGCCTTCGCGCGTATTGGTTTCGCCGAGCGCAGTCACATAGCGCGGAATGCCGTTGCGCATGGCCAGACCGTTCAGATGGCAGCGGTCTTCCGGCGCGTAGTGGCTCACGAATTTCGGACGCCAGCGCGGCACGAAACTGGATTTGATGTCGAGCGTGCACAAACACGAGAACATCGTGTTGACGAACCACACCGCGCCGTCGGCATCCCACGCCATTTCGTGGATATCGATGTGACCGGTGATGTGGCCGCGGCGCGCCATGTATACCGCGTCGTGTCGCGGCGGATTCTGCAGGCGCTTGGCCACGTCCGGCATGTTGCGGAATTCGACGATCTCCATCATCGATCCCAACATCAGGCGCTGATGATCGGCGGCCATGCCCATCGGCCGATTGAACGAGCGGAAATGGGTATTGATCGATTCGCCGTCCGGCCGCAGGATCACGAGCTTGCCGGCCTGATACGTGCTGACGATCAGGCAGCCGCCGAGTTCGCGCAGCAACGCCGGATAATTCGAGGTGTGTACGCTGCCGAGCACTTGCTCGACGGTTTGCTCGGGCGCCTTGTCGCCATCGGCGGGCGCGTTGTAGCCGGTGTTAGGAATCGCTTCGTCGGTCATGCGGGCATTGTCGCGCATTGCTGCGCCGACGGGAATGCGGCGCGCTCCTCGCAAGACGTTCGCACGATCACGACATCGTCAGAACACGACCGGACATCCTTCGAAACTCGTGTTGAACACGATATCGGCCTGCTGCACTTCATAGGCCCCTATATCCGGATTGGCTCCGCTCATTCGCGCGTAGGGACCTTGACGCTGATCGAAGTCGAACGCAAACGGATTGCTGCCCGTATCGATGGCGGGGCTGTGCGAAAGTAGCGCCAAGGTCTGCGTTACACCGCCGTTGTCGCGCAGAGGTCCGAGCAAAGGACACGCGAACCGGATGGTGCCGCCGGGTACCGGGGTCGACGGAAAGTTCGAATAGATGAGGTTGTTGCTGCCGGTTAGGGTGACCGGATAGCTGGCCGTCTGGAAGATGCTGATATCGTCGTTGATCGCACCGTAGGTGTTGTTCGACAAGATCGAGCTGACCAGGTCGAGCGTGATCGCGTAGCCGTCTTCCTCCACATGCAAGCCGGGAGCGTGATGACGTGAGCCCGTGTAATCTTGCGCGGCGGAGTTGAAAGCAATCGTACTGTTGTGAATTGTCGTTGGAGCATCGGAATACACGCCGCCGATTGTATGCCCGGCGTAGTTGTGGCTGATCGTCGAATTGCTGATTTGCAAACTGACGGCTGTGCCGCTGATGAATTCGCTGATGCCGTCTGCACTACCGGATGTGGCGTTGTAACTCACGTTGGAACCGGTGATCGTTGCCGCTCCGTTGGTGTTATAGATGCCGCCTCCGGAGCCTAAAAAAAACGCCGAACCTGACGAGTACGCGCTGTTCCGAGTGATGTTGGAATATTTGGCGAACAATCCCTGCGAGTAGATCGCGCCGCCGCGCACGAAACTCGTTCCGATCGCATCGTTTTGCGACATCGTGCTGTATTTGACGTTGACCTTGTCTGCATAGATTCCACCACCGCGCGCTCCGGCAGAGCCTGTGCCGTTGGCTCTGCAGTAACTTACTTGCGCGCTGAGCAACGTCACCCTTCCGCTCGAGCGGATACAACCGCCGTCGACGGAATAGCTGGTTGCCGTGGGATTGCCGTAAGCGACACTCAACGCCTGAACCGTGAAAGTGCCTGTGCCTTGATGATCGAAAACGCGATCGGGCGGACTGCCGTAGCCGTGCCGAACCATCAATGCATCGGCGCCGGGCCCGACGATAGTCAGGTTCGCGACCGCAGCCGGGATCGTAATCGCACCGGTCGTCAGCGAAATCGTGCTGCAGTTGATCGAGCTCGGAATGGTGATCTTGTCGCCGCTCACGGCACTAGCCACCGAAGCGCGCAAACTTCCGCTGCCTATGTTGGCGCAATTGGTAACGGGTAACAGAGCGAACGCGTCCTCAGTGGACGCCGCGAACAACCCAATACAGACGGCGGCGAGCGGCAGCAGCCGCGACACGCCAGGCATCGTACTCATGCAATCTCCTCCCGATCACAATCGACCGGCGCACACTAGCACGGGTCGGACACCACTGCGCCGCGGCCGACAGCTTGGCAATGGCGCTGCGGTTCGATCGTTCCGTGCGCGCGCCGCATGAAAATTAAAACAGTGTCGGACACGTCTCAAAGCTCGT
>JBDUEI010000058.1:0-11141 GCA_040002515.1 Rudaea sp.
GGCTGCGCAATATCCATCAGCTTCAGCACCGTAGGCGCGATATCGCTCAACGACCCGCGATGCAATGTCGCGGGTCTTCCTACATAAACCAGCGGCACGGGGCCGACGGTGTGTTGCGTGTGCGGTTGTCCGTCTGACGCTCGCATCTGTTCCAGATTGCCGTGATCGGCGGTGATTAGCATTTCGCCGCCGGCGGCGCGGATCGCCGGGACGAGCCGGCCTAATGATTCGTCGATGGCTTCGACGGCCTTGATCGCCGCATCGAGTTTGCCGGTGTGGCCGACCATGTCGGCGTTGGCTAGGTTGCAGACGATGAAATCGTATTTTTTCGATTGAATCGCTTCGATGAGTTTGTCGGTGACTTCGCGGCAACTCATTTCGGGTTTGAGATCGTACGTCGCGACTTTCGCGCTCGGCACGAGGATGCGGTCTTCGCCTTCGTAGGGGTCTTCGCGGCCGCCGGAAAAAAAGAAGGTGACGTGCGCGTATTTCTCCGTCTCGGCGATGCGCAATTGTTTCAAATGCAGCGACGCTAAATATTCGCCGAGCGAATTGCCGAGCGATTGCGGCGGATAGGCGATCGCGGTGACGTTGAAATTTTCGTTGTATTGGGTGAGCGTGACGAATGCGGACAACGCGATCTCGCGCGGTAGGGCGAATCCATCGAATTGCTTTTCGACGAAAACCTGAGTGAGCTGACGCGCGCGATCCGAGCGGAAATTCATGAAGACGATCGCGTCGCTGTCGGCGATCTTCTTGCCGCTGCCGATGACGGTGGGTTTGACGAATTCGTCGTTCTCGCCGCGCGCGTAGGCGGCTTGGAGCGCGGCGATGGCGTTGTCGGCATGGAACTCGGATTGCGCGTCGGCGATGGCGTCGTAAGCGAGTTTCACGCGTTCCCAGCGTTTGTCGCGATCCATGGCGTAATAACGGCCGGATACGGTCGCGACGATCGCGTTGCCGACGTGCGCGCATTTCTCCTGCAGTTTTTCCAGCGAAGCGCGCGCGCTTTGCGGCGGTGTATCGCGTCCGTCGAGAAATGCGTGGACGGCGACGTTCGCGACGCCCTGTGCTCGCGCCAAATCGAGCATCGCGAAAATGTGGTCTTCGAGACTGTGCACGCCGCCCGGGCTGAGCAAGCCGAAAATGTGCAAGGTGGCGTGATGGGATGTCGCCGCGTCGCACGCTTTTAGCAACGCGGCGTTTTTCGCGAAGCTGCCATCGGCGATGCTCGCATCGATGCGCGTGAGATCCTGATAGACGATTCGGCCGGCGCCGATGTTCATATGTCCGACTTCGGAATTGCCCATCTGCCCGGCCGGCAAGCCGACGGCAAGGCCATGCGTTTCGACGAGCGTATTCGGATATTCGGCGATCAATCGACGCCAGTTCGGCGCGTCGGCCTGCGCGATGGCGTTGTTCTCGCGCGCTTCGCGATAACCCCAGCCGTCGAGGATCAGCAAAAGCAGCGGTTTGGGTCGGGACATGGCGATTCCATTGGCCATCGGAAAGCCGCATGTTACCCAAATCCGATGGCGAGCGCGGCTCGGTTAAACTGTTCTGAGCCGGTCTGCATCCAAATCAGCACAAGCCCTAAGCTGGAGAACATCATGATTCGTTACGCACTTTCGCTGCTCTTGGTTTTCGCTGCCGTGCCGGCGTTCGCCGACAACAGCGATCTGGATATCGACAAGGTCAACGGCAGTATCCGTGTGCCGGACAATTCCACGGCGGGAAAATTGACGACGGTCAACGGCGGCATTCACGTCGGCGCGGGTGCGCACGTCAAGAGCGCCGAAACCGTGAATGGCGGAATCGATATCGATCGCGACAGCACGGTGACATCGCTCGAAACGGTGAACGGCGGCGTGAATGTCGGCGAGAAGACGAAGGTCGAAAAAACCGTAGAGACCGTCAACGGGTCGATCACCTTGGCGCCCGGCGTCGACGTGGCCGGCAAGCTGAGCAACGTCAACGGCAGCATCCACATCCAGGACGCGCATATCGGCGGCGGCATCGAAACGACGGGCGCGGACCTGGACATCGGCGCCAACTCGCGCATCGAAGGCGGCATCACATACAACGAAGATCACAGCTGGTTTCACGTCGGCGTGTCGCGCAAGCCGCGCGTGGTGATCGGTCCGCATGCAACGGTGCAAGGCGCGTTGTCGTTCAAGCGCGATGTCGAACTGTACGTCAGCGACAGCGCGACGATCGGCAAGATCGAAGGCGCGACGGCCACCAAGTTCAGCGGCGATCATCCGAACTGACATCGATCGCGCGGTGGCGCTCGGCCGCCGCGCTTCCTACAATCGGGACTTTCGTGCTGAACGGAGTTCCCGATGCGTCGAATTATACTTTTTCTCTTCGCCGCCGCATCGCTCTGCGCATGTAGCCGGAATTCCGATCAGGCCGCACCGCTCACCGCTGCGCAGATCGCACCGGTTTCCGTCGCACCGCCGAAGCCCGAACCGCTGAAGCCGACGCGCGAGGGACATTTCTCGCCTGAGATCAAGGCTGAAGATTTCGCGGCGTTCGATCAACAGGTTTCCTCCGACGCGTTCGAAGGCCGCAAACCGGGCACGCTCGGCGAGCGCATGACGACGACATATCTGATCGATCAATTCCAGCGCATGGGACTGAAGCCGGGCAACAAGTCCAGTTTTCTGCAAGCCGTGCCGACCATCGAAACGACGTTGCTCGATGACGCCGGTGTCGCGATCAGCGTGGCCGAAGGCGGTAATGTGGAGAAGTATACTTATCGTGACGAGGCTATCGTGCGCACGCTGCAGGGAAAACCCAGCGTCGAACTCAAGGACAGCGACATCGTGTTCGCCGGCTACGGCGTGGTCGCGCCGGAATATCAGTGGAACGATTACGCTGGACTCGATGTGAAAGGCAAAACGGTGATCGTGCTGGTCAACGATCCAGGTTGGGGAAACGGCGACGCCACTTTGTTCAAAGGCAAGGCGATGACGTACTACGGTCGCTGGATGTACAAATACGAAGAGGCCGCGCGGCAAGGTGCCGCGGCCTGTCTGATCGTGCACGAAACGGCCGGTGCGGGTTATGGATGGCCGGTTGTCGTCAACAGCTGGAGCGGTCCGCAGTTCGATTTACCGACCAGCGAAGATGCCAGCCCGCGCGTCACCGTCGCCGGCTGGCTCACGACCGACGCGGCCAAGCGCCTGTTCGCGAAAGCCGGCGCGGATTTCGATGCGCTGAAAAAATCAGCGGATAACCGAGGATTCAAACCGTCGCCGCTCGCCGCTACATTCTCCACGACGTTCAGCAGCCAGATCCGCAGCGTGCAATCGTCCAATGTGCTCGCGCTGTTGCCCGGCACTCAGCGCGCCGACGAACTGATCGTCTACTCCGCGCACTGGGATCATTTCGGGCGCGATCCCAAATTAAACGGCGATCAGATTTACAACGGCGCGATAGACAACGGAACGGGACTGGCCGGCCTGCTCGAACTCGCCGATGCGTTCGCGCATCAACAGCCACCTCCGCAACGTTCGATTCTTTTCCTGGCGCCGACACTCGAAGAAGCGGGCCTGCTCGGATCGAAATACTACACGTTGCATCCGGTCTATCCGATGGCGAAAACCGTCGCCGACATCAACATGGATGAACTCATTCCGTGGGGCAAGACGCACGACATGGCGATCATCGGTTTCGGGCAATCGCAAATGGACGGCTATTTGAAAGACGCGCTGCTCGCGGAGAATCGCGTGATTTCCGCCGACGAAGAACCGGAGAACGGATTTTTCTATCGTTCGGACCAGTTGAATTTCGCGCGCATGGGCGTGCCGGTTCTGTATGCGCGGGGCGGCTTCACCAAGATCGACGGCGGTGAGACGGCGGGCCGCGCGGCCTACGACGATTTCACGCACAACCGCTATCACAAGCCGAGCGACAACTACGATCCGAGCTGGGATTTATCGGGCGTGATCGAGGACGTGCAAGCGCTCTACGCAGTCGGAAATCGACTTGCCGATGAAACGACATTGCCGAGCTGGGCCGACGACAGCGAATTCCGCGCGGCACGTGAAGCATCGCTAAGACCGCCAAAGAAAAATTGACGGTCGCGTGCGCGAACGCTTAGTGCTTGGGCGGATCGCCGGATTTTTCCGCAGGCGCGTCGGCTGGCTTGGGCGTTTCGTTGGCCCTGTCGGCATCGGTGATGTCGCCGACGGTGACGGTGGCTTTCCATTGTGAATCGCGACGCGCGAAATATTTCTCCGGTTTCCAGCGCGATTCGGCATAGATATCCTCACCGCCGCAACCGGCTTCCGGCATCGAAAGGCCGCCAATGAACACGCCGCCTTTGCATAATGTGCCTTTCGGCGAATCGTGTTTCACACCCTGATTGAATCCCAGATGCGAGCCGGTCATCTGCTCGCGGCCAAAGCGCAACTGCTGTTCCATGCGCGGTTTTGCCACTTTGTCGGCGTAACGCTGCGCGAGTTCATCACGCATGGCCTGCGCGCGTTGCAGTTCGTCGGGGGTCAATGATGCTTTGACGCGATCGCGCGTCGCGACGAAATCCGGATAGTCGCGTTCGGCCGCCAGATCGAGCCACGCATAAGCCGAGACCCGATCTTTCGCCACGCCTTCGCCGTTGAGGTACATCAAGCCGATGCTGAGCTCGGACAATTTGTCCGCGTAATACGCGCCGATCAGAAAATATTTCATCGCGCCGGCGTATTCGTGATGCGCGTAACGTTGGACGCCGCCGAATTCGCCGAAAAGATCGGGGTGATACCACGTCGACGCATCGTTCATCGCGCGCAACGCTTTGCGCACGGTCGGATCGTTCAAGGGATCGTCGTCGTCGGTTTTCGCCACACCCTTCGCGACGGGGATGACGATCGCCAACGCGATCGCGATGTTCAGGAATTTCCGGTGCATGGATTTCATAGTCGGGTCGGTTCGACGAAGCGCGAAGTGTTCTACACTTGGGCGCAAAATCGGACAAGTGCTACCTGTCAAAATTTCCAGGTCCGCTCGTTCGATCAACAGGACGCCACGACATGCCCGATATCCAGACACTCGTACCGATTCTGATCGCCGTCGGCATCCTTTTTTTTCTCGTGTCGCTCACGCATCTGTTCGCAGCGCGTCGGCATTGGCGAGCGCGGCGACGCTTCTCCAGCATGCATCGCACCGCCTGGCTTCTGGTTTTTCTGCTGCTCGCCGTTTTGAGCGCGGGGCTTGGCGTTTCGTTGCGCGGCTATCGACTGCTGACGCAGGAAACGCACGTCGCAACATTGAGTTCGCGCCAACTCGGCCCGCAACAATTCGCGGTGCGCGTCGATTTTCCGGACGGCACGCACCAAAGCGCGGATTTGCGCGGCGACGAATGGCAACTCGACGCGCGCGTGCTGAAATGGACACCACGCGCCGTCGAACTCGGCGCCAAACCCGCCTATCGTCTCGACCGATTGTCCGGCCGCTATCACGACACGACACAAGCGCAGACCACGCCGCCGAGCATCGTCGCGCTCGATGCCGAATCGGCCGTCGACTTGTGGCATCTCAAAAAACAATTCCCGCAATGGCTACCGATGGTCGATGCCGATTTCGGCAGTGGCGCATTTCTGCCACTGGTCAACGATGGACGTTACGACGCGTCGCTGAGCCCACTCGGCGGATTGATCGCGCGGCCGGCCGACGCGGCGACTGAGGAGAAGATCAAGGCGTCGGGATGGTAACGACGTCGGCATATTCGGGACTCATTAGGCGTGCAGACGTCGGCCACGCGCGCGACACACTCGCCACTCCACGCGATCAGCTTTCGCCAGTAGTGGAGGTAATTCGAAAGCTCGCCGCAGCGTACTTCGGACCCACACCATCGAATCCCGGAACTGAGATCGTCCGGTTTTCTTGCCCGTGAGTTGCGCGTGGAGATCGCAGATGGTGGTCGTCGATAGGTTCTTGTTCGTCCACTGATCCAATAGTTTGACGAATGACCGAGTGTGTTCGAGCACGTCCGCCGATAACATCATCCTGCCGCGTGAGGCGATGATTGCCGCGAAAGGAAGGATCGGACCGCGTTGCGGATTTCCAGCCGCGTCGGGGCCGATGTCCGTCAACTGCGAATCCAGGATCAGTTTGCCGATCGGAGCGGGGATAAAACTTTCTAGTTCTTCCCCGGTGATCAGAGAGCGCGAGAAAATGCGTCGACCGCGAGGAAACGCGATGGAATCGCTCAGTGAACTTTTCATTTCAATTTCGCCATTGGCGGCCGCACGAGAAAGAAATGAAACGCCCGAACTAGAAGCCGCCCGCATCCACCTCACAGGCTCTCGGGCGTTCGGTTAGCCTCCGGCTGTTCCTAAAATGGGCGTCGAAATCGTTCTGCGCTTGCCTGTTCATTGCTTGCACGACTTCCGGCGAGAGATGCGCGCCCAGCAAAGACAATTCGTCGTCGAGATCATTCGCCAGATTACCGGTCGCCGCCAATCGCAGAAGTTTCCGATAGCGGTATCCCTGTTCTCGGGTGGGTGGTTCCAGATGTCCAAACCAATCGTATCGGTGACCTAACTTACCCGTGGCCTGCGTCATGATTTCGACAAACCGCCAATCGCCGTTGTCGATACCGTTTTTCACGAACGCATTTGCGTTGGTTCGGAAAGCCTGAATGTCTTCTCGGGAATTTTGACCTTTGGGCAAAGGGGCGACTGCACTCGCGTAACAAGCTGCCGCCGAAGCATCGCCGAGGTTAGCCGCGGCGAGTAGCGTCGGGTAAACGTGGGAATTTGCCTCCTCGACAGTCAATCCGGCGCAAGCTTGTTCGGCTTCGAGTTTCTCGATCATTGCCTTCAGTCCTTCCAAAACGCGTTCGTGGCGCTCCAAATCGCGTACAGACATGCGCTGAGTCGTCCACGAAAGGCGAAACTCAGCGTCTTTCTTCGCGGTATCGAGCTGAACGCAATCGACGAGTTCGGTCGCGCGACGATGCGCGGCGGAGACGTCTGCAAAAAAGGGAACTTCCGTTGTTGCCGCATCCAGGGGATCGTGGTCGCGGCCGCGCGCATTGCTTTCGCCGACAGCAAATACGAGCGTCGTGAACAAGACCGCCTTTACCGCCGAACGCACATCCAGCAAATGACGGGCGCTGATCTTGTCTACGTCGTAATCGACAGCTTCATTTTTGCAGTTCCCTTCGCCACGCATACTTGACCAACTCCCCGAGCCAAAGTGAGGCTGGAGAGTAGAAAAGTTCGATTTGAAATTGGCGGACGCGCAAAGGACGCGCTACAGACAAATGACAATGTCCGTTTCGTGCATTTGCAGCAACGCTTTTATCGCGTCACGTGACTTCCGCGAATCAACGCTTCGCTTTACCAACCGCTGCCGGCGGAGCTAGCTGATCCACAAAAAACGCGAACTCCTCGGCCACTTCGCGATAGCGCTCGAAGCGTCCGGATTTTCCGCCGTGGCCGGCTTCCATGTTCACTTTGAGCAAAAGTGGATTTTTATCCGTTTTCGTCGCGCGCAGTTTGGCGACCCATTTTGTCGGTTCGTAGTATTGAACTTGAGAATCCCAAAGTCCGGTCGTCACGAGTAGCGACGGGTAATTCTGCGCCGTCACGTTGTCGTATGGCGAATACGACAACATGTAGTTGTAGTAGGCGGTTTCTTTTGGGTTGCCCCACTCGTCGAATTCGTTGGTGGTGAGCGGGATACTTTCGTCGAGCATGGTGGTGACGACATCGACGAACGGCACGTGCGCGGCGATGGCGTGGTAATCCTGCGGCGCCATGGTGGCAATCGCGCCCATCAGCAATCCGCCTGCGCTGCCGCCGGCGGCAAACACTTTGTCTTTCGCGACGTAGCCTTGCTTGACGAGAAATTCCGTGACGTCGATGAAATCGGTGAAGGTGTTTTTCTTCTTGAGCAATTTTCCGTTCTCGTACCATTGACGGCCCATTTCTTCGCCGCCGCGTACGTGTGCGATGGCGTAGACGAAGCCGCGATCGATCAGCGAAAACCGCGGCGAGGAGAAATGCGGATCGGTCGAAATACCATACGAGCCATAGCCGTATTGATAAAGCGGCGCGGTGCCGTCTTTCTTGAAATCTTTTTTGTAGGCGAGCGACACCGGGACTTTCACGCCGTCGCGCGCGACGGCCCAGACGCGCTCGGTCGTGTATTTGGCCGGATCGAATCCGCCGAGCACGGCATCGCGCTTGCGCAGCGTGCGCTCGCCGGTTTTCATGTTGAGATCGTAAACCGTGTTCGGTGTGATCAATGAAGAGACGTCGTAGCGCAGAACGTCCGTGTCCTGCTCGCGGTTTTCGCCGAGCGTGGCGGTGTAGTCGACGTCGTCGGCTTTGACGAAGGTTTCTTTGCTGCTCGTCCACGGTTTGACGAGAATGCGCTGCAGGCCGTCGCTGCGTTCACCGATCGCCAGGTAATTCTTGAACAAGGCAAAGCCGCTGATCAGCACGTCGGCACGGCCGCCGACGATTTCCTTCCAACGTTTCTTGTCGCCGACGCGGCTGTCGTCGGCTTCCATCACGCGGAAATTCTTGGCGTTCCAATTGGTGCGGATGATCCAGCGATGGCCGATGTGTTCGGCCGAATACTCGAAATCGTGCTCGCGCGGCGCGAGCACTTTGAATTTTGCTTTCGGTTGATTCGCTGGAATGAACCGCAGTTCCGCCGACAGCGTGCTGTGTTCATCGATGGCGATGAATTTTTCATCGCCGCTGCGGCCGACGCCCATGTAAAAACTGTGATCGCGCTCTTCGTAAACGACGGCGTCTTTTGCGGCGTCGGTGCCGAGTACGTGTTTCTTGACGCGAATCGTGAGCAGGGTGACCGGATCGTTCTCGACGTAAAAAACCGTCTTGTTGTCATCGGCCCATGCCAGCGAGGCCGATGTGTTCTTGATCTCGTCGGGCAGGTTCTTGCCGCTGTTCAGATCCTTGAAGTGAATGACGAACTGGCGGCGGCCGACGGTGTCGTCGGCGTACGCGAGGATCTGTTCGTTCGGACTGATTTCCGTGCCGGCGACTTGAAAGAAATCATGCCCACTCGCCAGCGCGGATTCGTCGAGCAGGATCAGTTCCGGACTGCTGTCGCTGCGTTTACGCGCGTAGATCGGATATTGTTTGCCTTCCTCGAAACGCAGGTAGTAATAGTAGTTTTTGTATTTGGCCGGGACGGTCGAATCGTCCTGTTTGATGCGGCCGACGATCTCGTTGTAAAGGGTGTCTTCGAGCGGCTTGTAGTGCACCGACATCGCCGCGTAATAGGCGTTTTCGGCTTTGAGATAGTTCAGCATTTCCGGTTTGGTGCGCGAGTCGTCGCGCAGCCAGTAATAGTTGTCGTTGCGCACGCCGTTCGGCGACGGCACATCGAACGGATGCACGGCAGCGACCGGCGGCTGCGGCGCGGCGGGAGCGGTTTGCGGTTTCTGTACGGCGCATGCCGACAGCAAAGCGACGAAGCCGGCCGCAGCGAATAGGCGAAGATCGAATCGAAACATGGATGGCTCCCGGAGCGAACGCCGATGGTAGCAAAACCGCATCGCGGCGGAGTGCCGGACGATCAACCCGCCGCGCCGAGCGGCTTTTCGTAGCGCCACGCGTCGGCGCCGTCTTCGTAGAATCCGATGATGGCGCCGGTTCGCGAATAGCCGCGCTTTTCGTAGAGACGAATGGCGGCTGGATTGTCTTGCCGTACTTCGAGGCGAAGCCGTGTCGATCCGCGTTCGGCAGCGGCGCGTTCGACGGCGTCGATCAGCCGCTCGCCGACGCCCTGCCCGCGAACGTCGCGCGACACGGCTATCGAATAGAGCCGGGCGCTGCTGCTGTTGCGACGGAAGAAGATCATTGCGCTGCCGCAGAGGTTTCCGGCGGATTCGGCGACGAGCACGATCGCCGCACCGTCGACATGGCGGCGATATTGCGCGCGCGACAGCCGATCGGTGGTGAAGGCGTGGTGTTCCAGCGCGATCAAACCGTCGAGGTCGGACGCGCGGGCCAAGCGGATGTGGATCGGCGACGTCATGGCCGAACGGCCGTCGCTTCACGTTTGCAAATGTTCATATTTCCTGCGCCCGTGCGTCGTTCACTGTGTCAGACTACCGACCCGCATTTCACGCGCACCGAACATGTCCGAACCTCCAGAATTTTGCACAAGTATACATTTTCACGGTGATGCCGCATGAGCAAGCTGGTCATCGTCGTGGAAAAGGCCTCGGATTGGGGTTCGTATTATCCATCGGACAACGTCGTCGCCGCGCAGGATTATCTGAAAGAACCGGTCGGCGCCGACGACGAGCGCGTGCAGGTCATCAATCTGTGCCGCAGCTACAAATATCTCGGCATCGGCTATTACGTGTCGCTGCTCGCCGAGGCGCGTGGGCACAAAGTGATACCTTCCGTTCGCACCATCAACGATCTGCGCAAGCGCGCGATCTATGGTCTGGATATCGAAGATCTCAATCAGAAACTCGCGCGGTTTTTTCCCGAACAGGAAGGCCGCGACACGACGGATTTCGGCGTGCTGGTCTACTTCGGGGAAACCAGTCATTCGACGCTGGCGGATTTGACGCGGCAGGTTTTCGAAACGTTTCCCTGTCCGATCCTGCGCCTGGAATTCGAGCGCAACAAAGTGTGGCAGATCGCTGCGATCAAGCCGGCGAGCCTGCACACACTGAGCGATCAGCAGGAAGATTCGTTCGCCGAAGCTTTGGACAAATTCTCGAAGAAATTGTGGCGCAAACCGCGCGCGCGCAAGAAATATCGCTACGACATCGCGATGCTGAGCGATACCAACGAGACGATGCCGCCATCGAACAAGCGCGCGCTGAAGCAATTCGTCGAGGCCGGCAAGGAAATCGGCATCGAAGTCGAAACGATCGGCAAGAACGATTATTCGCGGATCGCCGAGTACGACGGACTTTTCATTCGCGAAACCACGGCGCTCGACAATCACACCTACCGCTTCGCCAACAAGGCGGAGAAAGAAGATATGGTGGTGATCGACGATCCGGGCTCGATCCTAAAATGCACGAACAAAATTTATCTGCATGATTTGTTGAAATCGCGCAAATTGCCGACGCCGCGTACAGAAATCGTTTATCGCGACGATGCAAAACGACTGGCCGAATTGCCGGATCT
>JBDUEI010000059.1:0-3997 GCA_040002515.1 Rudaea sp.
GTGTTCGGATGCAAACCGCCGTCTAAGCGTTGTTCGCAATCCGCCGAACACAAACGGATCGACGCGTCGAAGGGAACAGCCACTCGCCAAGGCGCGACGCTCAACATCGCGGCGAACGCTGGTGCGCCGGTGGTTTTCAAGGACTGGAAATTGGCCGAATCGAAATCGGCCGATGGCGACGGAGAGACGCACTGGTATCTCGGCACGCTGCCGGGCAGCGGTTATGCGCGTGTCGAGGTGCAATTCGAGCATGATGCGCCGGGCGATTTTCTGATCAATGCAGCCAATGGGAAAAGTGCATTTGTACACAATGGCAGCGATGTCGTCGCGTTGTCGCCGGAGGGGTTGTCGGTGCTTACCTACGACAATCTGAATGCGCCGATGTCGATGCGCATTGCTTCGCTCGGCAGGGACGGACCATCGATCGCCGTGCAGTGCGTCGGCAAGGCCGACGATCGTACCCAGGTCGAAATCAGGGGCTGGCGTGACGCGAAGACTGTCGATCTGGCAATCGTTTCTCGCGACGAGGCTGGCCAACGTGCACAGACGGCGGCCGTCCGTCTTCAAAAGATCGGGTCGGTCTGGCAAATCGCGACCGGAAACCCGGAGCGATTGCTCGCGCTGGGGTTCTCTTGCCGCGATTGATCAGGCGCTTGTTTCGATCCGATCCACGCGCTGGAATCCGCGTGGCAATTTGCTGCCGCGTTGCGCGCGATTGCCGTTGTACTCGATCAGTTCCGACCATTTCAGAATCAGTTTGCGCGCGCCGGCGTACAGCGTGACTTCGCCTTTGCCTTCGCTCACGACGGCGATGCCCGCGACGCGTTCGCCTTCGGCCAGCCGCGGTTTCGGGATTTCGATCAGCTTGTTGCCGCGTCCGCCATTGTCGAGTTCGGGCAGTTCGGCGACGGAGAACATCAGAAGATGCCCGGCGTTGGTGACCACGACGATACGATCGCGTGCCGAATCGGCGACGTAAGCCGGCGGCACGACGTGGCCTTCGTCGTCCATGTTGATCAATTGTTTGCCGGCTTTCTTGTTGCCGAGCAAAGCTTCGAATTTGGTCACGAATCCGTAGCCGAAATCCGACGCGAGCACGAGCTTGTTGGCCACGTCTGCGATCGCGACGGCATCGAACTTGGCACCCGGCGCGGGTGTGAAACGACCGGTCAACGGTTCCCCGTTGCCGCGCGCGGAAGGCAACGTGTGGGCGGGCGTCGAATAGCTGCGGCCGTTGGAGTCGATGAAGGCGACCTGTTGTGTCGTTTTACCTTTTGCCGCATTGTGGAATTTGTCGCCTTCGCGATAGTTCAACGCGACGGCGTCGATCTCGTGTCCTTTCGCCGAGCGCACCCAGCCTTTTTCCGACAGAACCACCGTAATCGGTTCGCTGACAACCAGAGCTGCTTCGTCGAGCGCCTGGGCGACGTTGCGTTCCACCAGCGGCGAACGGCGATCGTCGCCGTATTTTTTCGCGTCGGCCTTCAATTCGTCTTTGATCAGCGTTTTAAGGCGCGCTTTGGAATTCAGTACGACGTTGATCTTCGCGCGTTCTTCTTCCAGTTCGTCGCGTTCGGCGTTGAGCTTCATTTCTTCGAGACGCGCCAACTGGCGCAGTCGCGTTTCGAGAATGTAATCGGCCTGGTCGTCGCTCAGTTTGAAACGCTTGATCAGGATCGGCTTGGGTTCGTCTTCGCTGCGGACGATGCGGATCACTGCGTCGAGATTGAGGAACGCGATGCGCAAGCCTTCGAGCATGTGCAGGCGGCGTTCGACTTTTTCGAGCCGATGACTCAAGCGGCGCGTCACCGTGTCCTGACGGAAGCGCAACCATTCGGTGAGGATCTGTTTGAGGTTTTTGACCTGCGGCCGACCGTCGAGGCCGATCATGTTGAGATTGATGCGGTAACTGCGCTCGAGATCGGTCGTGGCGAACAGATGTTGCATTGTTTGTTCGACATCGACGCGATTGGAACGCGGCACGATGACCAAACGTATCGGATTCTCGTGATCCGACTCGTCTCGCAAATCCTCGATCATCGGCAGCTTTTTCGCGCGCATCTGATCGGCGATCTGTTCCAGGATTTTCGACGGGCTCACCTGGTACGGAAGCGCGGTCAATACAATGTTGCTTTGTTCGGTCGTGTAGATCGCGCGACAACGCACCGAGCCGTAGCCGGTGGCATACATGGCGACCAGTTCCTTACGCGACGTGATGATTTCAGCTTGCGTCGGAAAATCCGGCGCGCGAACGTGTTCGCATAAATCGGCGATGCTCGCTTCGGGTTCGTCGAGCAGACGGATGCATGCCGTCACGATTTCGCGCAGATTGTGCGGCGGAATATCGGTGGCCATGCCGACCGCGATGCCGGTACCGCCGTTGAGCAATACGTGCGGCACGCGTGCGGGCAACCACGACGGTTCCTGCAGTGTGCCGTCGAAGTTCGGCGTGAAATCGACGGTGCCGTGCGCGATTTCGTCGAGCAGCATTTCCGCCAGTGGCGTGAGTTTGGATTCCGTGTAACGCATGGCCGCGAAGGATTTCGGATCGTCCGGCGAACCGAAGTTGCCTTGGCCGTTGATCAGTGGATAGCGGTACGAAAACGGCTGGGCCATCAGCACCATGGCTTCGTAACACGCGCTGTCGCCGTGCGGATGGAATTTGCCGATGACGTCGCCGATGGTGCGCGCGGATTTCTTCGGTTTGGCGCCGGCATTCAGGCCGAGCTCGCTCATCGCGTAAATGATGCGGCGCTGTACCGGTTTCAAGCCATCGCCGATAAAGGGCAGGGCGCGGTCCAGCACGACGTACATGGAATAATCGAGATACGCGCGCTCGGCGTAATCCTTGAGCGGAATCTGTTCGTAATTGGCTTGAAGATGCATCGTATCTCGCTGAAAAATGAGTGCATGGATCAGTCGCGTATTGTGCCGGATTTCGGCGCCCTTATGCGCCAAGCGCAGGACGAACTGCCGAAAGATTATGAGCCAAGGCTGGCATTGTCGCTGCCGGTGCCGGACTATGTGCGTTGCGCACGTCGATCGGTTAGACGTCTAGATAGCCACGTGAAAAATCGCATCATCATCGGGAATTCATCATGTCGACAACCCACTCAACGACAACGCCCTCCGGCTGGCGCGAACTCATCGCGAAAGAGGATTGGTGGGCGATCTGGATCGGCTTAGGTCTCGTCGTCGCGGCGGTAATCGCGTTTTCGCAGGGCGTGAGTTTCAAGTGGATCGCGGTGACGCCGCAGAAATGGTCGACGCTCGCCGACGTCGCCGCACAATGGCAGACGAACGCGGTGCGATACCTCGCGTTGTTCGCCTTGTGGGCGGTGCTGTTCGGCATCGCGGTGAAAACGATGGGCCTCAAGATCGGCGAATTCATCGGTGCGTTCGCAGTCCTATTCGTCGTGTCGGCATTGATCTACACGATCGGCGCATGGGACCAGGCTTCACGTTACAACCTCGAGCCGCCGCTGGTTGCATTGCTAATCGGGTTGCTCGTTTCGAACGTGTTCGGAATTCCGGAGCGGTTGCGAACGGGTTTGCGCGTGGAGTTTTACGTCAAGACCGGTATTGTTTTGCTCGGCGCGGGATTGCCGTTCACGCTGATCATCTGGGCCGGACCGGTCGCGATCGTGCAGGCGGCGATCATTTCGCTGGTCACGTTCGGTGTCATTTATTTTACCGCCGTAAAACTTGGACTCGACCGGCGTTTCGCCGCGGTACTCGGCACGGGCGGGGCGGTGTGCGGCGTTTCGGGCGCGATCGCGGTGGCCGGTGCGGTGGGTGCGAAGAAAGAAGACGCACCGATCGCCATCACGCTGGTGATCTTGTGGGCGATCGTGATGATTTTCGCGTTGCCGTTGATCGGTAAATCGCTCGGTCTTGCAACGGGTGTCGCGGGTGCGTGGATCGGTACATCGGAGTTCGCCGATGCAGCCGGTTTCGCCGCCGCGCAAACCTATTCCGGTTACGCGGGCCAACCCGG
>JBDUEI010000060.1:0-8928 GCA_040002515.1 Rudaea sp.
ATGGCCGCTGCGAATTCGATGAAATGAGCGCAACGCTTCTGGCGACCGATGAGTTGCCGTCATTCGTGGTCGAAAACGAACACGGTATTTCGCCGTTCGTACTGATATGCGACCACGCCGCGAATAGAATTCCGCGAGCGCTATCCGATCTAGGCGTTTCGGAAACCGATCGTGCGCGTCACATCGGTTGGGATATCGGCGCGGCCGGCGTGGCGTCGCGCATGGCGGTACTGCTCGACGCGATCCTGATACGACAAACCTATTCGCGGCTGGTCATCGATTGCAATCGTCCGCTCGATTCCGCCGGATCGATCGTCGTGCGCAGCGAAGCCACCGACATTCCGGGAAACGTCGGCATCACCGCATCGGATCGAGCTCGGCGCGCGCGTGAAATTTTCGAGCCGTATCATGATCGGATTTCCGCCGAACTCGATGCGCGACAACAGCGATCGCGATCGACGATCCTGGTTTCGGTGCACAGCTTCACGCCGACGTATCTCGGCCAGTCTCGGCCGTGGCACATCGGCATGCTGTACGGAAACGATACCCGCGTCGCGACGATTCTGCTCGGGATCATTCGCGGGGAAAACCACTGGACCGTCGGCGACAACCAACCCTACGCCGTCACGCCGACCACGGATTACGCAATCCCGGTGCATGGCGAAGCACGCGGCTTGCCGCATATCGGTCTGGAAATCCGCCAGGATTTGATTACCGACGAGGCCGGTCAAATCGAATGGGCGCAGCGCATTGCGCGATGGCTGGAGCAGGTGCCGGCGGCGCTGGAATCATCAGCGCCGTAATCAGGCCTTCGCTCTCTTTTCCAAGCGGTTGAAGTTCTCGAGCATCTCGGCGTAGATGCGATCGGTTTTCTCATGCAGATGCGCGATTTCGAGTTCGGCTTTCACGTTGATCTCGTATTCGATGTCGGCGCGCACGCGATCTTTTTCGGCTTGCCGGTTTTGGCTGATCAGCACGAAGCACGACAGGAAAATCGATTCGAGCGAAACGATCATGGTCAGCAAGCCGAACGGGTAGGGATCGAATTGCGACGTCGGCGTGGGCCACGTGTTGGCTGCGATCCAAATCGCGAACCAGACCAGATTCAGCACCAGGAAAAGCATGCTTCCGCTAAACCATGAAATCCAGTCGGCGACGCGCTGCAACGGGCTGAGTTTTTCCTCGACTTCCTCATTGACGTTGCGCGACACGCGCGTGCGCAGCAGCTCGTCGGCCTTGCGCGTCATGTGGCTCATCGCGGCGAGCAGGCGCAGTGCCGCGTTCGGACTTTTCTGAAACAGAAGCAGCAGATCGTCGCGATCCAGTTCGAGCAATTCGCAATCGCTCAGCGCGATCGCCGTGGCCGTGCGCGGGCCGCGATCGAGCAGGGCCAGTTCGCCGAATACTTCGCCCGCGCCGGCGATGGCGAGCGCGATTTTCTGTCCCGCCGTATCGCGGATGAATAGTTCGATTTCGCCCGAGCGCACGACATACAACGACTCGCCCGGTTCGCCCGCGCGGAACAGCGTATCGCCGGCGGCGAGTTTCTCAACGTCGATGAACTCGGCCAGCCGCGCGCGATCTTCGTCGCTCACGTGTTCGAATAATTCGACATCGGCCAGTGTCTGTGCATCGCAAGGCATTGCGAACTCCGGTAGGCGCGGCGTGTGAAAAATGGGCGGCAAGTGACAAATTGCGAGGCCCGGCTCGCCGGCTAGCGTAGTGGCGCGGTCGTCGCCATGTCCAATCGACGCGGGAATTCGCATACGCAATGCGGCCGGATGGGTCCAAGGGCTGCCGTGCCTCGCATCACCCGCGATCCCGGTTGTGTGGCACCTGAATTGCTTCGGCTCCCATCGAATAGGGGTTCGCTCGAATGGATCGTTCATGTTGTTGATGTCGCAAATCGCCATGCCGACGCTGGATAAACCAGCGGAGAAGACGATGGTCGGGCGTTGGTTCCGGCTGCGTCTGGCCGGGCTATTGCTCGCTACGGCTTCGATCGCGTCGGTGCTGTACGAAAATCAGGCGCGCCCGTTCACGTGGTTTTTGCTCGCGGTCAGCGCGCTCGCGTGGCCGCTGTTTGCGCGCGATCTGGCGCTGCGCAGTTCGGATGCGAGCAAATCGGAAATCCGCAGCCTTCTCGTCGATTCGGCCTTGGGCGGTTTCTGGATCGCGGTGCTGCAGT
This sequence comes from Rudaea sp., assembly GCA_040002515.1. Lineage (GTDB taxonomy): Bacteria > Pseudomonadota > Gammaproteobacteria > Xanthomonadales > Rhodanobacteraceae > Rudaea. The sequence goes on from JBDUEI010000060.1 coordinate 2,189, forward strand.
TCAACCTGTTGCCGAGCGTCGCGATAAGCGTGATGGTGATCTGCGACAAGATCGTGGCCGGCGGACGCGTGCTGTCGGTGCGTGGACTGGTCGTTCAGATCGCGGCCTGCGTGCTGACGCTGGCGGTGCACGGATTCGCATTCGCACCGCTGACGACAATGGGTGAAATCCTCGCGACATTGCCGCTTCTGATTCTGTATCCGATGGCGCTCGGCACGTCCATTCGCGCGCAATCGCATCGCTTGGGCGAATCGCCGCGCATGCCGATCACGCTCAAGAATTCGGCGCAGGACACCGGCCTCTCCGCCGCGTAGAATTTCTCCGCCGATCTACGAGTGGGCGGAACGTATGGCCAAGCGCGATCCACGTGTCGATGCGTATATCGAAAAATCGCCCGACTTTGCGAAACCGATTCTTGATCACATTCGCACGCTCGTTTTAGCCACGTGTCCGGACGCTGAAGAAACCATCAAGTGGCGAATGCCCGCCTTCGCGCATCACGGCCTGTTGTGCGCGATGGCCGCTTTCAAGAACCATTGCGGATTCGTGTTGTTCAAGCACAAGCTCGTGTTCGAAGACGCGACGACCAGCGAAAAAGCGATGGGGCAGTTTGGCCGGATCACCACGATCGCGGAATTGCCGCCGGCCAAAACGATGGCCACCTATATCCGAAAGGCCATGAAGCTCAACGAAAGCGGCGTGAAAATGCCGCGACCGCCGGCGCAAAAGCGTGCGCTGACGATTCCACCGGACTTTTCCGCTGCGCTGAAAAAGAACAAACGCGCATTCGCGGCGTTCGAGAAATTTCCGCCGGGACAGAAGCGCGAATACGTGGAATGGATCACCGAAGCCAAGCGCGAGGAAACGCGATCCAAACGCCTTGCCCAGGCCATCGAATGGATAGCAGAGGGAAAACCGCGCAACTGGAAATATCTGAATTGCTGAAGGCGTTCACGCGCGGCTCGCGCTAAAATTCAGACGCTCGCCAGCAGGAGAAGTTTTTGTTCACCACCTTGATCATCATCGCGATCACGTGCGCGGTAACTTTTTTCGCTTTCAACGATTCGAAACTGATGGGACGGCTGATCCTATGGCCGCCGGCCGTCGAACGTCAGAAGGAATACTACCGGCTGATCAGCTACGGGCTGATCCACGCCGACGGACAACATCTTCTGTTCAACATGCTGACCTTGTATTTCTTCGGCCGGAGCATGGAAGGCATCTACACGCAGTACCTTGGACTATTCGGATTCGCGATCTTCTATGTCGGCGGGTTGGTGGTATCGATTCTCCCGACCTATCTGAAAAACCGAAACAATCCCAACTACCGCAGCCTAGGTGCGTCCGGTGCCGTATCGGCGGTGCTCTTCGCGTTCATCCTGATCCACCCGTGGGCGAAGATCATCGTGTTCGTCGTGCCCATGCCTGCGATCCTGTACGCGATCTTGTATACGGTCTATTCGGTTTACATGGATCAGCGTGGCGCGGGAAACATCAATCACAGCGCGCATTTGTGGGGCGCGGCATATGGCGTGCTGTTCACGATCATCATGGAACCGCGCGTGATTTCCGTGTTCCTGAATGGATTGGCCAATCGCGGTATGCCCTGAAGGACAGATGCCTTTCGCTCAGCTTGGATTTACCCATCCACGCCCAATATATCCTCACAGATGTGGAGGATGACGATGAAACGGTTACTCGGTCTTGCGTTGGTGCTCGGTGCTATTTTCTCGCTGAGCGGTTGCGTCTACGGCCCCGGTTATTACCAGCGCCCCGGCGTGGTCTACGACGATGGCGGCGCGACCTATTCCGCTCCCGGATATGACTACGACGACGGTGGGTATTCGCCCGGTTATTACTACGGCAATGCGTACGGCCCGTGGTGTTGCTACGGCGGGGCCTATCCGTGGATCGGCCTGGGCTTCTACGGCGGCTACTACCACGGCTATCACGGCGGCCACTGGGGTGGCGGTCACGGCGGTGGTCATTGGGGCGGAGGTCACGATGGCGGTCACGGTGGTGGGCACTGGAGCGGAGGTCACGATGGCGGCCACGGTGGCGGTGGCCACGGCGGCGGGCATCATTGATCGCACGATACAGTCATCACGTTGTGCGGATCCGACGGGCAGCAAAACGCTGCCCGTCTGCATTTTCATGCCTGGACACTCGGCTCACGCGCGTGAATTCCAAGTGTAGCGCCGCCGCGGGCGATTGCACAGACTGGCCGGTGAGTAACGCCGAGCCTATGATCGGGTCATGAGCGCGGTAAAGGAAAAACCAAGCACGGAACTCCCCGGCAGGTTCGCCTACCTGATGGGTCTGTACGCGGAAAATTATCATCGGCTGACGCGGCTGTTCGCGCCACAAAAGCTCGAGCCCGGCAGCTACGTCTCCTCGGTGGACGACGGCCTCGATGTTCGGCTGGATATCATCGAATGCCATCCCTACACGATCGAGTTGCACCTGACCTATTGCATGACCGATCCCGACACCGGTAGCCCGTCGCCATCGGCCTGGTTGCGCCTTTATCGTGATGCGCACGTCGCGGAAGCCACGCACTGTCATCCCAGCAAGCGGCTCTGGAAAGATCTCGGCCCGTTTCCACCGGCCAAGACGGTTTTCCAGCAACGCATGCGCATGGCTACGTTCCTCAATCGCTGGATGGAATACCTGGCAGAGCAGGGACATTCACAAGGCACGCTCGAGCGCGTCTCCGCCGACGTGTTGCCGAACTGCGCATAACTCCGCATTTTTCTTCCCGCTGTCGCTCTACTGTCATCACGAGAAACTAAATTCGCAGCACCGATGAGGTGCGACGATGGAACAGTTTCTGGATTGGCTGGATGCAAGTTTGGTGTGGGTCACTCTGGCTCATAAATGGCCGTGGTTGCTTGTTACCGCCGCGTTGGCCGTGGTCACGTTGATCGGCGTCTTCACCATCGCGCGGCGCTATGACGACGAACGGGAACCACTCGGCGATCCGCACTGAAAAATCCGGATCGAGAGGGGCTGAACGCTCCGGTATGCCTACGCTATAGTCGCGGTCTATGACCGAGCCTGTAAATCTGACCGGCCGCGCCGCCTGGAACGCGCTGAAAAATCATCACGCGGCCATCGCGCCACGACATCTTCGCGATCTGTTCGCCGCCAATCCGCAACGCGGAAAACGTTTCGCCGTCGAAGCCTGCGGGCTTTACTTCGATTACTCGAAAAACCGGATAACCGACGAGACCATGCAACTGCTCGTCGCGCTGGCCGACGAATGCGGCGTGCGCGATCGTATCGAAGCGATGTGGCGCGGCGATAAAGTCAACATCACCGAAGCGCGTAGCGTTCTTCACATCGCCTTGCGCGCGGCGCGGGACGACCGGTTTTTCGTCGATGGCGTCGACGTCGTGCCGATGGTGCATAACGTCCTCGATCGCATGTCCGCATTTGCCGAGCGCGTTCGTTCCGGCGAATGGAGAGGTTTTACCGGCCAGCGGATTCGCAACGTCGTCAATATCGGCATCGGCGGGTCGGATCTTGGTCCCGTGATGGCTTACGAAGCGCTCAAACATTACAGCCAGCGCGACCTGCAATTCCGTTTCGTGTCGAATGTCGACGCAACCGATTTCGTCGAAGCCACACGCGATCTGGACGCACACGAGACGTTGTTCATCGTCGCTTCCAAAACCTTCACCACGCAAGAAACTCTCGCCAACGCGCGCGCCGCGCGTGCATGGCTTCTCGACGCCATCAAAAACGAAAATGCCGTCGCCCGACATTTTGTGGCCGTATCGACGAACGAAGCCGAAGTGACGAAATTCGGCATCGATCCCGCGAATATGTTCGGATTCTGGGACTGGGTCGGCGGCCGTTATTCGATGGATTCCGCGATCGGCCTGTCCACGATGCTCGCGATCGGACCCGAACAGTTTCGCGGCATGCTCGACGGTTTTCGTGCGATGGACCATCATTTCCGCAACGCACCGTTCGCCGCGAACCTGCCGGTGCTTTCAGCTTTGCTGACGGTGTGGTACGTGAATTTTTTCGACGCGTCGTCGGTCGCGATCTTGCCATACGATCAATACCTTAAACGCTTTCCCGCCTATCTCCAGCAGCTGACCATGGAGAGCAACGGCAAAAGCGTGACGCAGGATGGGCGCGCGATCGACTACCAGACCTCGCCGATTTTCTGGGGCGAGCCGGGAACGAACGGTCAACACTCGTTCTATCAATTGCTGCATCAAGGCACACGTTTTGTCGCCAGCGATTTCATCGGATTCATGCAGAGCCTGAATCCGATCGGCGATCAACACGATCTGTTGATGGCCAATCTTTTCGCACAAGCCGAAGCACTCGCGTTCGGAAAAACCGCCGATCAGGTTCGCGCGGAAGGCACGCGTGAGGCACTCGTCGCGCATCGGACGTTTGCCGGCAATCGCCCGAGCAACGTGATCTTGGCCGAAACGCTGACGCCGCGGATTTTAGGATCGCTGATCGCCCTGTACGAACACAGCGTTTTCGTCCAAGGCTGTATCTGGAATATCGATTCATTCGACCAGTGGGGCGTCGAACTCGGCAAACAACTCGCGACGAAGATCGTCCCCGAACTTTCAGCCGACGGCGCAGCGCCGGCGCACGACAGTTCCACGAATACACTGATCGAGCGATACCGCGCGCAGCGAGCGACATCGCATCTGCGCAAGACCTAATTTTTCGGAAGCAGGAGGCTCACAATGAAGCTGGAAAAATTACTTTACACCGCTCACGCCACCGCGACGGGCGGGCGCGATGGTCGCGGCAAATCGTCGGACGGACAGATCGACGTCGTCCTCAAACCGCCGAAAGAAATGGGCGGGACGGGCGAGGGCGTGAATCCCGAACAACTGTTTGCCGTGGGCTACGCAGCGTGTTTCATCGGTGCGATGAAGGCGGTCGGTGCCACAGAAAAAATCGCAGTGCCGCCAGACGTCTCGATCGACAGTTCGGTCGGCATCGGTCCGATTTCGCACGGTTACGGCATTCAGGTCGAATTGAAGATCACCGTTCCCGGAATGGACAAGGCCGCGGCACAAGCGCTCGTCGACAAGGCGCATCAGGTATGCCCGTATTCGAACGCGACACGCGGCAATATCGACGTCACGCTTATCGTCGTCTGATCGACGATGCGCGGCGCTATTTCAACGAAGTGAACGTGCGCTCGGTGCGCGGCCGATACCATCGATCCGCATCGAGCGAATAGGCGACGCCGAACGCGCGGCCGACGATACTTTTGCGATCGATCGATCCGATGTAGCGCGAATCTTCGCTGTTATCGCGATTGTCGCCGAGCACCAGATACCGATCGTTCGGCACCACGACGGGCCCGAAGGTTCGGGCGGCGGGTCGATCGGGGAGTACCGTAATCGGATGCGAACGTTCGGCCAGTTTTTCCGAGAAAAATTCGTGCGGCGTGGTGCGCAGCGCATTGGCCAACTGTGTTTCGTCGATCGACGCTGTTTCGTAACCGACCGCTTTGCCGTCGATAAATAATTGTTCGTTGCGCATTTCCACCGTCTCGCCGGGCAAGCCGATAACACGTTTGACCAACGTCGTGCCATCTTTCGGCGAGGCGAATATCACGATATCGCCACGCTGCGGATCGCTGCCCTGCGTCATGCGAATCGTCGTGAACGGGATACGCAGGCCATATGCGGATTTGTTCACAAGTATACGATCGCCCTCGACAATGGTCGGGTTCATCGATCCGGTCGGCACGTACATCCAGTCTGCCAACGCAGACCGGAACACCATCATCAATCCGAAGAAAATCAGCAGCGACTTATTCGCAGCGATAGCCGACCGGATGCCGCGGGCGATTTTCATAACATCTCCGAACGATGAGTCGCGAAGACAGACTCATTGCGCACAAAACAAGTTCCGCGAAGTCAGAGCGCCTCGAAAATCCCCGCCGCGCCCATCCCCGTTCCGATGCACATCGTCACCATTCCGTATTTCAATTTGCGGCGTCGCAAACCGTTCACGAGTGTGGCGATGCGCACGGCACCCGTGGCGCCGAGTGGATGACCGAGCGCAATCGCGCCGCCGAGAGGATTGACCTTGTCCGGATTCAATCCGATGTCTTTGATCACGGCGAGCGCTTGTGCGGCGAAGGCCTCGTTGAGTTCGATCCAGTCCAGATCGTCCTGTTTGATGCCGGTCTGCTTGCACACTTTCGGGATCGCGGCTTTCGGGCCGATGCCCATGATTTCCGGCGGCACGCCGGCAACGGAAAATCCGACGAAGCGGGCCAGCGGAGTCAACCCATAATCCTTGATCGCCTGTTCGCTGGCGAGAAGGACGGCACCGGCTCCGTCCGACATTTGCGACGAATTGCCGGCGGTAACCGAGCCGTTGGCGCGAAACACCGTTTTCAGTTTGGCCAATACTTCCGGCGTTGTTCCTGCGCGTGGGCCTTCATCGTTTTTGATGATGCGCATGTCGTCGATCGTGCCGCGCTTGCTCAGATCCGGATAATGATCGGCGAGGGTGTAGGGCGCGATCTCGTCGGTGAACTCGCCGCTGGCGATGCCGGCGAGCGCCTTGGCATGACTGGCGGCGGCAAACGCATCTTGCTGTTCACGCGTCACTTTCCATTGTTCGGCGACTTTCTCGGCCGTGATGCCCATGCCGTACGCAATGCCGATGTGTTCGTTCTCGAAGATGCGCGGATTGAAGACGGGGTGATAACCCATCATCGGCACCATGCTCATGCT
>JBDUEI010000061.1:0-24626 GCA_040002515.1 Rudaea sp.
TCGTCGAACCCGGCGAAACCCTCGAAGACGCCGTGCGCCGCGAAGTGTTCGAAGAGGCCGGCGTGCGCGTCGGCGATTGCGATTACCACTCGTCCCAGCCGTGGCCGTTTCCCGCGTCGATCATGCTCGGTTTCACCGCTGAAGCAACCGATCCGCACATCGCGCTCGGCAGTGAACTCGCCGAAGCGCGCTGGTTCAGCGTCGACGATCTCGTCGGCGGCCTCGAATCCGGCGCGATCGGACTTTCGTCGCCCATTTCGGTGTCCTATCGCCTGATCGAACACTGGCTGCGGACGGCGTCCGGTCTGGAACTTTCCGACCTTACGAAAGAAGATCCGATCTTCACGACACAGCGCTGACTGTTTCCGCGCTGCTAGAATCGCGATGGGTTCACCGGAATTGCTGCATGGCCATCAAACTCGTCGCGATTCTTTTCGTCCTCGCCGTCTGCCGCAGTTTGCCGGACCTGGTCAGACTGCGCGATTTCGCCTGGCTGCACGCGTGGCTCGAAAAACTCGGCCAGACATCGGCGACGACCGTGCTCGTTCTCGGCGTCGGCCTGCCCGCGCTGATCGTCGCGCTCGTTCAATTCGCGCTAGACGACGTGCTGTTCGGATTCATCGCGCTGATCCTGGCGACCTTCATGCTGTATTACTGCTGGGGTCCGCGCGATCTCGAACGCGATGTCGACACCGTCATCAAAGCCCCGGACAGCGATCGACGCGCCAGCGCGTTACATGCCCTGCGCGATTCCGACGACGTGTCGTTCGCGCCCGAATCGCTGGTCGAAAGCGTTTTCGCCGCCGCGTTGTCGCGCTGGTTCGGCGTGTTGTTCTGGTTCGTGGTGCTCGGCCCGGCTGGTGCGTTGCTCTATCGTCTCGCGCAACTGATCGCGCTGTCTCCGGAATTCGCGCACGAACAATCCGGTCCGACGCAAATGTCCGCCCAGCGGCTGGCCGCGATTCTCGACTGGGCGCCCGCGCATTTGATGGCGCTGTGTCTCGCTCTCGCGTCGAATTTCGACATCGTGTTCAAAACCTGGCACGACTATCACGTCACCCACGGGCAAGGTTATTTCACGCTTGATCTGGGTTTCCTCGCCGCCATCGCGCGCGCCAGCGTAGATGCGGACGTCGCATCCGAAGACCATGAAGGCGCGGATGCGCAAAATCCCAACGTCGTACTAGAAGACGCGATGGTGCTCGTCCGCCGCGTACTCGTCGTCTGGCTGACCCTCATCGCTTTGATCGTGATCGGGCGGTTGTTTACCTGACAAATTGCTTCAGGCAGCCGAATTCAGCTGTATTTCCCAGCCTGGAAAAACCAAAACAGCAGGATGGCATCGCAGCGCTCTGGCCAGGGATTTTGCGCGTTCGACACCCAGATTCACCCGACCATTTTCGATACCGGAGATTGTAGTTTGCGGAATGCCGCAGCGATCCGTGAGTTGGGTTTGCGTGAGGTTCTGCAGTTCGCGAATGATCCGAACGGATTCACCGGGCGATACGTCAATTCTTTTTTTTGCGGCGATAAAATTACGCATGCTTCACTTCCTTCGATAATCGTGCGGCGTGACCCGAATCACACGTACCAAAACCAGCTCCGCTAGGACTTGATAAACCACACGCCATTGTTCGTTCAGACGAGACGACCGATAACCGTGCCATCCTCCGGACAACGCTTCGTCGTGAAAGCCCTTGATAAGACGCAAACCTTTCGGGCCGGAGAGTGCGACGACGTCCTTCCATTTCTCATAGCGTTTCAATATCTCCAAAGGCACTTTTTTGGAAGACAACTCCTTATCGGCCTGGCGATGCTCTTCGATCCTCCACATGCCATATTATAACTAGTATAAATATAGACTAGCAATATTCAAGCATCGTCGCCGCGCAACTCACGCACTTTTGCTTCGAGCACTGGCGCTTTCGCACGTTCGGCGGGAATCGGTTCGGAAACCACCAGTTCGATTCTCGACCTGAACCGGCGCGGTAATCGCATGCGGCCGAGCGCGGAATCGCGGCGGCTGAAAATGCTGCCCCACAATCCGCGCACCGCCATCGGAACGACGGGGACCGGACGGCGCGCCAGCGCTTTTTCCACGCCGGGGCGGAACGTCTGGATACTGCCGTCGCGCGTGATCGCGCCTTCGGGAAAAATGCAGACGAGATGTCCGGCGGCGAGTTCCTTGTCAACTTCGTCGAACGCGCGCTCGAGGATTTCCGGATCTTCTTTCGCACCGGCGATCGGAATCGCTTTCGCGGCGCGGAAAATATTTTTGACGATCGGAATGTTGAAAATCTTGTAGTACATGACGAAGCGAACCGGCCGTCGCACGCTACCCAAAATGATGAGCGGGTCCATGAAGCTCACATGGTTGCAGACCAGAATCGCTGCGCCTTCTTCCGGAATATTTTCGAGTCCCTTGGCTTCAATGCGATACAGCGTGTTGATCAGAATCCAGTCGACGAAGCGCAGCAGGAATTCCGGCACTAGCGTGTAAATGTAGATCGCCACGACCGCATTCATCAGCGCGGCGCTCAAAAACAATTGTGGAATCGACAAGTGCGAAACATTGAGCAGCACGCCGGACAGAACCGATGCAACGACCATGAAAAACGCGTTCAAAATATTGTTGCCGGCGATGATGCGCGAAAGCTGACTGCGTTCGGCGCGGCTCTGCACGAGCGCGAACAGCGGAACGATATAGAAACCCGCGAACAGACCGATCACCGCGAGATCCATGGCGATACGCCAGTTGCCGTGCGCGGTCAGGAACGCGAGCGGTTCCAGATTGGTCAGTGCGGCCGGCTGCGGCCGCGCGAAGTATAAATCTACACCGAACACCGTCAATCCGATCGAGCCGAACGGCACCAGTCCGATTTCCACTTTGTGACCGGACAGCTTTTCGCATAGCAGCGAACCGACACCCGTGCCGACCGAGAACAGCGCGAGCGCCAGAATGTACACGCCATCGCTGCCGCCAAGAAAAATCTTCGTGTAGTTCGGCAACTGCGCCGTGAACACGATGCCGAAAAACCAGAACCACGAAATGCCGAGCACGGCATTGAACACGGTGCGATCCTGCGCCACGAACCCAATCGCGCGCCACGTTTCGCTCAAGAAATTCCAGTTGAATTTGAGATTCGGTGCTGCTGCCGGCGCGGGCGGAATCGCGCGACACACGACGTAGCCGATCACCGCGATCAGGATGACCGCGATCGATGCGTACGCCGGCCCATTCGGTCCTGCCGCCGCGATCAGCGATCCGCCGAGCATCATGCCGAGCAAAATCGACAACGACGTTCCCATTTCGACCAGACCGTTTCCGCCGACGAGTTCGTCGTTGCGCAACGCCTGCGGCAGGATCGCGTATTTGATCGGTCCGAACAGTGTCGAGTGCAATCCCATAAGGAATAGCACGCTGAGCAGAATCGCCGCGCTGTGCATCAGAAAACCGATCGAGGCCACCGACATTGCCGCGATCTCGAACAGTTTCACGAAACGGATGACGCGCGTCTTCTCGAATTTTTCCGCGATCTGACCGGCCGATGCCGAGAACAGGAAAAACGGCAGGATGAACAAGGCCGGCGCGATATTCGAATACGTGGTGATCTGCTCGGTCGACAATCCCATCTCGAAACCGATCAGGATCACCGTCGCATTGCGGAATACGTTGTCGTTGAACGCGCCCAGCGCCTGCGTCGAAAAGAACGGCAGGAATCGGCGTTCTTTCAAAAGTGCGAATTGATTGCGATCGGCCATGGTTTTGTCCCCCTCGCGCAGAGTAGCAAACACGCCGCGCGTCGCGAACTGGTGAGTGCGCGGCGTCGCGGCTAGAATGGTCGGCTCCTGCCATCGCCGCTGCATTCCGCCGCGGCCCTCAGACACTCTCTCTCATGTCCCATACTAAATTTTCGTTACGCGCCGCCGTCTTGATCCTGATTCTCTTCGTCGCGCCAACCGCGTTCGGCGAGTCGCTGTTGAAACCCGTGCCGCAACCCGATACCGCGAAGCTGCCGCCCGACGTCGCCAAAGAACTGGCCTCGGCGCGCGCCGCGTTCGAGAAGGCGCACGGCGAGCTCGTCGGCGATCAGCTCGCGGCAGCCTATGCGCTGCTCGGCGCGGATTATCTGAAAGCCGGCGCGCTCGACGCTGCGGCCGTGGCCATGTACGACGCATCGCAACTCGCGCCGAAAGATGCCCGATGGCTGTATGTCAGCGGCGTGATCGCGCGCGAGCAAAAACACAGCGCCGATGCGCGCGCCAATTTCGAAGCCGCGCTGGTCCTCGACACCAATTATCTGCCGATCCGCTATCGCCTCGCCGACACGCTCGCCGACACCGGCGATTTCGAGGGCGCAAAAAAAATCCTGCTCGACGGCATCAAGGAGCATCCCGAAAACGCGACGCTGTACGCTTTCCTCGGCCGGCTGGAATTGAAGCAGCGGCGTTACGCGCCCGCCATCGAACACCTGCAGCAAGCGCTGAAACTGCAACCCAGCGCCACCGCGTTGAACAAGGATCTCGCCGACGCCTACACCGGTCAGGGCGACAAAAACACCGCGGCGACATTCGCCTCGAAAACCGGCGACGTGCCACCGCTCGTGGACGATCCGATCATCGTCGGCATCTACAAACCGAATACCACCCCGACGCTGGCCGGCACACCGTTGCAACAAGCGCACGTATTGCTCGATCAGCAACAATTTGGATTGGCGCGGGGCGAACTCGAACTGGCGCTCAAAGCCGACGCGAACGACGTCGATGCACTCGTGTTGGCAGCGCGACTGGATGCACTTCTGGGCCACAAGGCCGCGGCACAGGACGAAGCGTCGCGCGCGCTGAAACTCAAACCCGACGATGCGGCTGCGAATCTGAGTCAGGGCATGGTCTACGAATTTGCCGGCGACGACAAAAAAGCCGTGCCGTTCTATCAACGCGCCAGCCAGCTCGATGCGAAATTACCCGATCCATATCTTCTGATCGGCAATTCGTTGATGCGTCAGGGTCGTTACGCGGCCGCCGCAGAATCCTATCGCAAGCTCGCCAACGTCAGCGGGCAGGCGGCCGAACCCGAAGCGCGCGTCGCCGCCGCACTCGTCGCCGCGGGCAATTGCCGTGAAGCGCTGACATCGATCAACACAGCACTTGCCAAACGCGCCCGCGACGGTGAACTACTGCAGATTTTCGTGCGCGTGGCCAGCACATGCCCCACCGCCACGGCGCAAGAGCGTGGCATGGCGCTCGACTACGGCCAAGCACTCTACAAACAACGACCGGAAACTGCGCACGCCGTCGCGCTCGCGCTCGCGCAGGCCGCGAATGGAAAATTCGACGATGCGCAAAAATCCCAGGCCGAAGCGATCTTCGACGCCGAACGCTCGCACGACCGGCAGCGCGCTGAAAACTATCGCGCCATCATGCGCAAATACGTGGCCAAACAGGTTCCGGACAAGCCGTGGTACGCCGATCATCCGTATCTCAAACCGCCGATGCTGAGCCCGCTCGACACCAAATCGTCCAAGTAATCGGACGTTGCCAAGGCGCGCGGATTTCGTCACCATCGGGCGATGGCGCGTTGGGGCGAACGCTGGAAACGATGGTGGCGAAAACCGCAGACGGCGGTGCCGACCGGTGTGGTCTGGCATTTGCGCGTCGACCGGGACCGCGCCGCGATCGGCCGTCTCAACGACCGCCTCGAACAACATCTTCGCCCTAGCGTTCCCGAGCCTGCGCTGCGCGCGCTGCAAGTGTCGCTCGACGAATTGCTCAGCAACGTCGTCATGCACGCCTACGGCGCGAGCGGCCCGATCGATCTGAAACTATCCCGCTCCGTCGGCTCGCTCGACGCCACGATCAGCTACTTCGCCGATCCCTTCGACCCGACGGTCTGGGAATCCAAACCGCTAGCCAAGACCATCGAAAACGCGCAAATCGGCGGTCTCGGCATCCCACTCGTGCGCGCGCTGATGGATGAATTCCGCCACGAATATGCGGACGGGCGGAATATTCTGCATGTGAAGAAGCGGTGTTGAGGGCGGACTATTTCTTCTCTCGCGCGACAGCTCGATAGCCGATATCGCGGCGCATCACCATCCCACCAAAATGGACTTTCGCGACTGCCGCATAGGCTTCCGATTGCGCATCTGCGAATGACGCGCCAAGCGCACAGACCGTCAGCACGCGTCCGCCGGACGAAACGACATTTCCATTTTCCACTTTCGTTCCTGCGTGAAAAATCTTCACGTCAGGACCCTGCGTCGCGTCCAGCCCTTCGATCACATCGCCACTACGCACTTTCCCGGGATAACCATGCGCCGCGAGCACGACACCTAACGCCGGCCGCGCATCCCAATCGATGCTCATGCGATCGAGCCGTCCGTCGAGCGCGGCGTCGATGATGTCGACCAGATCGGATTTCAATCGCATCAGGATCGGTTGCGTTTCGGGATCGCCTAATCGCACGTTGAATTCGATGACGCGCGGCGCGCCGTCTTTCGCGATCATAAGGCCGGCGTAGAGGAAACCGATGAACGGCGCGCCTTCGCTGGCCATGCCCGCGAGTGTGGGTTCAATGATCTCGCGGAGGATGCGCGCGTCGATTTCCGGCGTGACCACCGGCGCGGGTGAGTACGCGCCCATGCCGCCGGTGTTGGGGCCGAGGTCGTTGTCGTCGCGACGTTTGTGATCCTGGCTGGTGGCAAGCGGCAAGGCGTTTTTGCCGTCGCTGACGGCGATGTAGCTGGCTTCTTCGCCATCGAGAAATTCTTCGATGACGACGCGCGACGACGCATCGCCGAGCGAGTGCGCGCCGAGCATGTCGTGCAACGCCTGTTCGGCATCGCGCAAGGTAAGCGCGACGACGACGCCTTTGCCGGCGCAGAGTCCATCGGCCTTGATCACGATCGGTGCGCCTTGCGCGCGAACGTAGGCGAGGGCGGGATGCAGATCGGAAAAAACCGCGTAGCGCGCGGTCGGAATGTTGTGGCGGATCAGAAAATCCTTGGCGAAAGCTTTCGATCCTTCGAGCTGAGCCGCGATTCGGCGCGGGCCGAAGCAGCGCAATCCGTCGGCGCGAAAACGGTCGACGACGCCGGCAACGAGCGGCGCTTCGGGTCCGACGACAGTGAGCGCCACACCTTCTTTTTTTGCCAGCGCGAGCAAACCTTCGATGTCGTTCATCGCGACGTCGGCATTGCGCACACCGGGTTCGCGCGCGGTGCCGGCGCTGCCCGGCGCGACGATCACTTCGCTGACGCGCGGGGATTGCTTGAGCTTCCACGCGAGTGCGTGTTCGCGGCCGCCGGAACCGATGACGAGAACTTTCACGGGTGTCGAATCCTCGTTGCGGTCAGTGACGGAAATGGCGCACGCCGGTGAACACCATCGCCATGCCGTGTTCGTCGGCGGCGCTGATCACGTCTTTGTCGCGCATCGAGCCGCCCGGCTGGATCACGGCGCGGATGCCGTCGGCGGCGGCCGCGTCGATGCCGTCGCGGAATGGAAAGAACGCGTCCGAGGCCATCACGCTGCCGGTCACGTCGAGCTTGGCTTCGGCGGCCTTGATGCCGGCGATCTTCGCGCTGATCACGCGGCTCATCTGTCCGGCGCCGATGCCGATGGTGCGGCCGTCACGCGCGAACACGATCGCGTTGGATTTGACGAACATCGCTACATGCCAGGCGAAGAGCAGGTCGCGCAATTCGTCGGCGTTCGGCACGCGTTTGGTGACGACTTTCAGGTCGGACAACAGCAATGTGTCGCGATCGGAATCCTGCACCAGCAAACCGCCGGCGATGCGTTTGTATTCGAGCGATGGTCGCGCGTAGTCCGGCCACGCACCGGATGCCAGAACGCGCACATTGGGCTTTGTGGAAAATGCGGCAAGTGCGTCATCGTGGATTTCCGGTGCGATGACGACTTCCACGAATTGCTTTTCGACAATCGCGCGCGCCGTCTGCGCATCGAGCGGATGATTGAACGCAATGATGCCGCCGAATGCCGACACGGGATCGGTGTCGAATGCTTTGGTATACGCATCGAGCGAACTGGAACCAATCGCCACACCGCACGGGTTGGCGTGCTTGACGATGACGCAGGCGCACGCCTTCTCGAACGCTTTGACGCATTCCAGCGCGGCGTCGGCATCGGCGATGTTGTTGTACGACAATTCCTTTCCGGCCAGGATGCGCGCGCTGCCGACGTTTCCCGGCGACGCGTTTTTTTCCAGATACAGCGCCGCGTTCTGATGCGGATTTTCGCCGTAGCGCAGCGGCGCCTTGCGTTCGAAATTCAGGTGCAGGCTCGGTGGAAATTGTTCGACGCGATCGCCCCGCTCACGCGCGCCGAGCCAGTTGGCGATCATGCCGTCATAGCGCGCGGTGTGCGCATACACTTTGGCGGCGAGTTTGCGACGGAAATCGAGCGTGGTGCCTTCGCTGGCGTGCAGGGATTCGAGCAGCGCGCGGTAGTCTGCAGGATCGACCACGGCTGCGACGTGTTCGTGATTCTTCGCCGCCGCGCGCAGCATCGCCGGTCCGCCGATGTCGATATTTTCGATGGCGTCTTCCATCGAGCAATCCGGCGAATCGGTGGTTTTCTCGAACGGATACAGATTGACGACAAGAAGATCGATGCCTTCGATGCCGTGCTGCTCCATCACCGCGTCGTCGATGCCGCGCCGGCCGAGCAGGCCGCCGTGAATTTTGGGATGCAGCGTTTTGACGCGGCCGTCCATGATTTCGGGGAAACCCGTGACATCGCTGACATCGCCAACGGAAAGACCCGCGTCGCGCAGCGCTTTGGCGGTGCCGCCGGTCGATACGAGCGCGACGCCGAGCGAATCGAGGCTGCGCGCCAGTTCGATCAAACCGGTTTTGTCCGAGACGCTGAGCAACGCGCGTCGAATCGGTGCGATTCTGGTTTCCGCCATGTTTATTTCCCCACGATGACCGCGCATTATATCCGCGCGACCTTGGTCGTTTCAGTCTAGTCCGCGCATCGCCAGTTTCTTGCGCAGCGTCGCGCGGTTGATGCCGAGCGCGGCGGCGGCGGTACTGCGGTTGCCCTCGGCCCACTTCAATACTTCGCTGAACAACGCGTTTTCCACTTCGTGCAGAACCAGTTCGTAAACGCCGTCAGGCATCTGCGCGTGCATGTCGGACAGATAGCGGCGCACGGCGCGCGCGACGCACTCGCGCAAAGCGGGTTGCAGCGTGGAATCGGATGCCGGATCGGCATGCGAGGGGGAGGCGGTCACGGCGGCGGATTTTCTCGGGGACAGACTGAATAGACGTCTCCCGACACGAGAACCGGACGTCTGGATCACCGGCCCGTAGCGGGTTGGCGAGTTTACAGCCAAGCGGCCGGCTTGGTAAGTGGGCCGCTAGAAGAACTTGAATTCGAACGCCACGGCATTCTTGCCCGGATCGGCCACCTCGAACACCAGCGCGGCCGTTCCGCCCGCGGCGAGGCCGTGCGCGACTGAGCGGTTGTCGCCGAGATATTCCTGCGGCGAAAAGCGGCGCATCGCGATGCGGTTTTCATCGAGATCCGACAACGTCACTTCGACGGCGGGAAACGCTTGTGCGAACGGCGCGTCGTTGCGCAACGTAGCGGAAATGATCAGCGCGTTCGGCACCGACGGATGCGGACGAATGTCGCGCGACAGCAATTGCAACGTCGCCGGATCGTGCCGCGTGGGCAAGCGGCAACCGATGGTTCCGCACAGGCGATCGAGCAACGGACGTGTGTGCGAATCGTCGAGCAGGACCGCGCGTTCGGCGTAACTGATCTGCGCGGCCAAGCTCAGCACGAGCAGGCACGATCCCACTGCCCACGGCCAGTTGCGGCGCAGCGGCGCGACGTGTCGTGAGCGGGCGAATCCCGGTGTGGACTGCCGCAGCGATGCGTTGCGCGTCGGACGTTCGTCCGGATCGAACAATGTGCCTTGCTGTTTGGTCGAGGTCGGACGCAGCGCCGGCACGGCCAGCTGCGGCGGCGCGCCGCCCACGCTGATTTCGTCGAGACGATTGACCGGTTCAGGTGGAAGTTGATCGGTCAACGTGCGCATTGCATCGAATACCGCCGCGCAATGTCCACACCGCACGCTGCCGTGCCCTTCCGCCAATTCCGCCGCGGAAAGTTTATAGATGGTCAGGCATTCGGGGCATTGCGTGTACATGAAACGATTGTAGCTCAGCGCTCGGTGCGCGTTCCGCTAATGCGGACCCAGCCGTCTTGTACTGCCACGCTCAGGCTGTCGAACCACGCGCCGTACCGTGCAACGAGTTCATCCTGCTGACCATCCAGGATTCCGGAGATCGCAAAAACGCCACCGGATTTCACGCAATTCGCGAACACAGGCGCCAGATCGCTCAACGGTCCGGCCAGGATATTCGCGACGAGCACGTCGGCCGGCGCGGGCTCGAAAGCATCCGGAGTATACAAATCCAGTTTTTCTGAAACGCCGTTGCGTTGCGCGTTGTCGCGGCTGGCCACGATCGCCTGTTCGTCGTTGTCGACACCGATGACGCGCGCCGCTCCGAGCTTCAGCGCAGCGATGGCGAGCACGCCGGAACCGCAACCGAAATCGATCATCGTTTTGCCGCGAAGATCGAGCGAATCGAGCCATTGCAGACACAACGATGTCGTCGGATGCGTGCCGGTGCCGAACGCGAGGCCGGGATCGAGCCGCACGATGACATCGTCCACGCTATCCGGCGGTTCGATGTGCCACGGATAAATCCACAAGCGCCGCCCGAAGCGCATCGGTTGAAACGTGTCGATCCAGGCGCGCGTCCAATCCTGATCGTCGACATCGCGAAACGCGAATTGGTCCGGAGAGAATTCAGGAATGAATTCGATCAGCGCATCGATCAATCCGGCGCGATCGGTGTTCGCTTCGAAAAGTGCTTGCACGACGACGCCCTTCCACAACGGCGTTTCGCCAACACCGGGTTCGAAAATCGCGCGTTCGTCCGGCGTATCCACGTCCGCATCGGACAGCGTGACGGCTAGCGCGCCGAGGTCCTCGAGCGCGCTCTCCAGACGTTGCTGTTGATTCGCGTCGATGGTGATGGATAGCTCGAGCCAAGCCATGGTTCGCGACCTCAGCCTTCGGTGCGAAAACCTTTCTCGCGCTGCTCGGCCATGCGCTTTTCGAGGTAATGAATATTCTGGCCGCCGGAATGAAATCCCACGTCGGCGATGATGCGCTGCTGCAGCGGAATATTCGTTTTGATACCGTCGATGACGAGTTCGCCGAGCGCGATGCGCATGCGTGCGATCGCCGTTTCGCGATCGCGTCCGTGCACGATGAGTTTGCCGATCATCGAATCGTAATTCGGCGGGATGCGATAGCCGTCGTAGATATGCGTGTCCATGCGCACGCCTGGGCCGCCGGCGGCGAGGAAACGTTTGATCGTTCCGGGCGACGGCATGAACGTATCGGGATCTTCCGCGTTGATTCGGCATTCGATCGAATGGCCGGTGATCTTGATGTCGGACTGTTTGATCGACAATTTTTCGCCCGCTGCGATCAACAATTGTTCCCGCACCAGGTCGACACCGGTGATCAGTTCCGTCACCGGATGTTCGACCTGGATGCGCGTATTCATTTCGATGAAATAGAAGTGTCCGTTCTCGAACAGGAATTCGAACGTGCCCGCGCCGCGATAACCGATTCGGTTGCACGCGTCGACGCACACTTTGCCGATCTGCTCGCGCTGTTCCGCGCTGATGCCGGGCGCCGGTGCTTCCTCGACCACTTTCTGATGGCGCCGCTGCATCGAGCAGTCGCGTTCGCCGAGATGGATCGCGTTGCCTTGTCCGTCGGCCAACACCTGGATTTCCACGTGACGCGGATTCTCCAGGTATTTCTCCATATACACCTGATCGTTGTTGAATGACGCTTTGGCTTCCGTTTTCGTCATCGTCACCGCGTTGGCAAGATGCGCTTCGGTGTGCACCACGCGCATGCCGCGTCCGCCGCCGCCGCCGGCCGCCTTGATGATGACCGGATAGCCGATTTCGCGCGCAACGCGTCCGTTTTCGACCGGATCGTCGCCGAGCGGTCCGCCGGATCCGGGCACACACGGCACGCCGGCGGCTTTCATCGCTCTGATCGCGGAAACTTTGTCGCCCATCAGGCGAATCACATCGGCAGTCGGGCCGATGAAGATGAAGCCGGATTGCTCGACGCGTTCGGCGAAATCCGCATTTTCGGCGAGGAAACCGTAGCCCGGATGAATCGCTTGCGCGTCGGTCACTTCGGCGGCCGAAATGATCGCGGGCACGTTGAGATAACTTTCGCTCGCCGGCGCAGGTCCAATACACACGGACTCATCGGCCATACCGACGTGCTTCAGGTTGCGATCGACGGTGGAGTGCACCGCCACCGTTTTGATGCCGAGCGTATGACAGGCGCGCAGAATGCGCAGCGCGATTTCGCCGCGATTGGCGATGACGACTTTATCGAGCGTCACGACGTCAACCGATCACGAAAAGCGGCTCGTCGAATTCGACGGGCTGGCCGTTCTCGCCGAGGATCGCCACGATCGTGCCGGAGGCGTCGGCTTCGATCTGGTTGAACATTTTCATTGCCTCGATGATACCGAGCGTGTCGCCGACCTTGACGCTTTGGCCGATTTTCACGAACGCCGGCGCATCCGGTTTCGACGACGCGTAATACGTGCCGACCATCGGCGAGCGCACCACGTGGCCGGGCGGCAATTCGTTGCCGGTCGTGGCGGCGGGCGTCGATGCGGATTCGGCTGCCGCGCTCGGCGCGCGAGCGGGTTCGACATGTACGTGCGTCGCCGGCGCCATCGGTTGCTGCGCGTAAAATCCTTTCGGAACCCGGCTCAGGCGAACGGATTCTTCGCCTTCCTTGATCTCCAGTTCCGCGAGGTTCGATTCCTCGAGAATATCGATCAGCTTTTTTATTTTTCTGAGATCCATGATTCCCTCGTGATGAAAATCGCGTTGGCGTTTCGGCCGCGCGCGTAAATGGTTTTACTCAGCGCAACCGCACCGATTTCTTCGGCGCGCGCTTGACGCTCCAGGTTTTGTTGAGACGTTCGATGGCGACATCGAGCGCAAGCCGATAACTCGTCGCGCCGAAACCGGTGATCAAACCGATGGCGATATCGGAAAGATACGATTCGCGGCGGAATGCTTCGCGTGCGAATACGTTGGACAGGTGCAGCTCGATGAAAGGAATCTGCACCGACAGAAACGCATCGCGCAACGCGATGCTCGTGTGCGTGAACGCACCCGGATTGATCAGGATGATTTCGATATTCTCCGTTTTGGCCTGATGAATGCGATCGATCAGCGCGTGTTCGGCGTTCGACTGAAAGCTCGCGATTTTGTGACCGGCTGCCTTGGCCCGCTCGGACAGCGATTTCTCGATATCGGCTAGCGTCGCGTGACCATAAATCTCCGGCTCGCGCGAACCGAGCAGGTTGAGATTGGGGCCGTGCAGGACCAGAATAGTTGCCATCGCAAAAGGCGGTTGCGGGTTTGG
Source organism: Rudaea sp. (assembly GCA_040002515.1). Classification (GTDB taxonomy): domain Bacteria; phylum Pseudomonadota; class Gammaproteobacteria; order Xanthomonadales; family Rhodanobacteraceae; genus Rudaea. The sequence continues at coordinate 13,529 of JBDUEI010000061.1, forward strand.
GCGCCCGCTCAAGGGGGCGAAGTCTGCTCCGCGCTACGACGTTTGTCTAGTACGTTCGCACCCTGATCGCCGAAGATGTGGCGTTTATTGCACCTGTTTGAGGTTGTTTGAAAGCCAGGTGTGGAGCAGTTCCGGCGTGAAACTGCCGGCGCGCTGGGCGAGCAGCTTGCCGTCTTTTCCGATCAGGACGCTGTAAGGCAATACACTTCGCGTGTCGCCGAACAGCAATTCCGGATTGCCGTCGTCGTCGCCGATAAGGATTGGATAGCCGACCGGGTTTTCCTTGAGATAGTCCTTCACCGCCGACGCGTCGTCGACCGCGATGCCGACCACTTCCAGACCGTTCTGGCCGCGCGTGCGATCCAGCAGCGGCATTTCCTCGCGGCACGGCCCGCACCACGTCGCCCAGAAATTGAGCAGGACGATTTTGCCGTCCCATTCGCTGAGCCGGCGCGGCTGGTCGTTCAGATCGGCGAAGGCGATATCGGGCCGGACGTCGCCCATCTTCAGCACCACCACGCCCGCCGGTATCGGCCGCTCGGCGGGTGTGTCGAACGTGCGACCCACGAGCAAACCGAGCGCGGCGCCGACGATCGCGACGACGACGATCAACAGATTGGTCCGATTGAACATGCGCGAAGTCTAAGGCATCGCGGCCGTGAAATCGGAACGGTCTATTGGACGGATTGAATGCGTCTGACGAATTTGTCGGCGTCTTCCGGACCGGTCAGTTGCAGCTCGTGTTTTTCCGCCCCACCGGACGCGAAGAAAATCGTATCGGGTGGAGCGACGATGCCGAATTTTTTCATCAGCGCCTGATCGACGTCGTCGTTGGCCGTGACGTCGGATTGAAGCAGAACGAAATTCGACAGCGCGGTCTGAACGTCGGGTTTTGAAAAAGTAAACTTTTCCATTTCTTTACAGGACACGCACCAGTCGGCGTAGAAATCGAGCATCGCGGGTTTGTTCGCGGCCTTCGCCGCGGCCAGTTCGCGATCGACATCGTCGATCGATTTCACCCGGCGAAACTGCAGCGTCGCCGCAGCCGCGTTTGCATTCGTGGAGCTGCCACCGCCGAATCCGCGCAACGGTTGCAACAGTTCGCCCGATCCCGCCGCCGCACCGAGAAGTTCGGCCGCACCGCCGATCAACAGGACGACGCCGAGCGCTTTCCACAACGTTTTCCAGCCCGATGCGCCGTCCGGCAAACGTTCCAGTGCGCCGAGGAAAACCGCTGATGCGATGGCGAGCAATCCGCTCAACACCATCACCCATGTCGCATCGATGACGCGCGACAACATCCAGATCGCCAGCGCAAGAAACGTAACGCCAAACACCGCTTTCACGGCATCCATCCACGCACCGGCGCGTGGCAACAATTTACCGGCGCTTGCGCCGAACACGACGAGCGGCGCGCCCATGCCGAGCGCGAGCGTGAACAGCGCGAAGCCGCCGAGCGCCGCGTCGTGTTTCTGCGCGATGTACAGTACCGCCACGGCGAGCGGCGGCGTCACGCACGGCCCGACGATCAGCGCCGACAGCGCGCCCATGATCGCCACGCCGTAAAGCGAGCCACCCGATTGCTTGTTGCTGACGTTGGCGATTTTCGATTGCCACGAACTGGGTAATTGCAATTCGTAGAATCCGAACATGGACAGCGCGAGTACGACGAAGAGTCCTGCGAAGCTCGACAGCACCCACGGATTCTGGAATGCCGCCTGCAAATTTTTTCCGGCCAGTCCGGCAATTACGCCGGCGATGGTGAAGATGACGGCGTTGGCCAAAATGTAGACGACGGACAAGACGATCGCGCGGCGCGTCGAAAGATTTTCGCCGGCACCGGCGATGATGCCGCTGAGGATCGGAATCAGCGGAAACACACAGGGCGTGAACGCCAGACCAAGCCCGGCTAGAAAAAACACGCCGAACACGAGCCACAACGAGCCGTTGAGCGCGGTCTTGAACTGACTGTCCGTCGTATTCGCAGATTCAGCCGCAGGCTCCGCTGCGACCGTTGCGCCGTTGCCCGCCGGCAAAGGCACGGAAACCGTGCGCGTCATTTCCGGATAGCACACCGCGTTTTCGAGGCAACCCTGGAAGTTCGTGGTGATCGAAACGGTTTGCGCATCGGTTTTCGTGCGCGAAACCGGAATCGGAATTTCGACCTGATCGAAATACACCGTCGTCTTGCCGAAATTCGCATCGACGTGTTCTTTACCCGGGGACCATGTCGGGGTGCCTAGTGTGATGCCGCTCGACTCCGAACTGAAGTGCGTCTTGTCGCGATACAGATAGTAGTTTTTCGGCATCGTGAAACGCGCGAGCACTTCGCCGGGACCGGTCGCAATCGCTTCGAACACGAACGCCTGCTCGGCCGGCAGCGGCGCACCGCCGCCGAGCAGCGAGGTCGCCGGCGCATTGCCGATCGAGAGCACAGGCGCGTTGCCGGATTCCGCATTTGCCGCTTTTGGTAAATCTATACTCAGCGCGACTTTCTGCGGCGGAAAGCAAATCTTCGGTTCGACCTGATGGCACCCTTGATAGCGCAGCTCGATCGAAACCTTGGTCGCATCGGCCGGCGCGGTCAGGTGTTGCGTCGCGCTGAAGCCGTGGTGATACACCTCGACGTCGCCAAGAAATTCGTCGTGTTTCTTTTCGCCGGCCGGCATATCGAGGGAGCCGAGCGTGACGCCTGCGTCGTTGCTTTTCACCTTGACGCGTTCGCGATACAGGTAATAGTCGTCGGCGATCGTGAAATCGAATTGCACCGACCCGCGATCGACGGCTTTCGCCTGGACTTTGAATGCCTGTTCCACCGGCAAAAGATTGTCGGCATCCGCCGCGTACAACGGCGCGGTCAGCGCGAGAACCAGCAATATCAGGAATCGTTTCATGCGTGAATTGTCGCAGACTTCATCGAAGGAATACCCAAGACCGGCCAACGCACGTCGCGCTGGCAACAATGCCGATTGAATCAGGCGCGCGCGGCCGGGCCAACCGACCAAAGACAGCGCACAACAGACAGCGTAATGACGCGCGAGTTCGGCGCCGTTTATACCTTGTGCTATACCATGGACGCGCGATGGCTCGAATCCTGACAATCGAAGACGATCCGGTCACGGCGAACGAAATCGTCACGGAGTTGCAGGCGTATGGAAACGACGTCGATTGCGCCGATAACGGTACCGACGGTCTCGATAAAGCATTGCACGGCCGCTACGACGCGATAACGCTCGATCGCATGTTGCCCGGGCTGGACGGATTGGCGCTCGTCACCGAATTGCGCCGCGCGGGCGTCGATACGCCGGTGCTGATGATCAGTGCGCTCAGCGACGTCGACGCGCGCGTGCGCGGATTGCGCGCCGGCGGCGACGACTACCTCACCAAACCCTTCGCGCCGGATGAGATGGCCGCGCGCGTGGAAGTATTGCTGCGTCGTCGCCGCGCCGTGGCACCCGATACGACGTTGCGCGTCGGCGATCTCGAACTGGATCTGATGGCGCGCCACGCCAAACGTGGTAACGATATTCTTGAACTGTTGCCGATCGAATTTCGTCTGCTCGAATTCATGATGCGAAATTCCGGACAGGTGCTAACGCGCACCATGATTTTCGAAAACGTGTGGGGCTATCACTTCGATCCGGGCACCAACGTCATCGACGTTCACATCGCGCGGCTGCGCCGAAAAGTCGATGCGGGCGAAGCATCGCCGCTGATCCGCACCGTGCGCGGCTGCGGCTACATGATCGACGCGCGCTGATGGCCGCGATGGCACCGCCATCGTCGATCAACGAACGCTGGCGATCGAGCACGACGCGATTGATCGCGGTTTATGGCGCGTTTTTCCTGCTGTGGAGCATCGTGCTGATCGGAACGATCAGTTGGCAGACCACGCAATATCTCGATCACATCGTCAGCCAGATCGTGGAACAGCGCGCGCGCTATCTCGCCGGTGTGGAACGCACGCGTCTGCCCGCGATGCTCGCCGCGACCAAGGAAATCGATTTGCGCGGCGCGATGTCGTATGGATTGTTCGACGCCGCCGGCGCCTACGTTTCCGGAAACATCGACCACATTCCGGAAGAATTGCCGGCCGATGGCGTCATCCGCATCTTGCCGAAAGGCATGGTCGGCTTGAATGGCGAACATACCGATCGTTCGCTCGGCGTGGCGATGCGTCTGGAATCCGGCGAAAGGCTCGTGCTCGTTCGCAACACGAATGTCGCCGATCGCATCGGCGCGATGACGCGCAGCGCACTCGGCTGGGCCTTGTCGCTGATCCTTATTCCCGGATTGATCGGCGGGTATCTGCTGAGCCGTGGACCGTTGCGCCGCGTGCGCACCATCGAGACTGCCATCGAGCCGATCATGCGCGGCGATCTCGGCGCGCGCCTTCCGGTGCGCGAACGACGCGACGAACTGGACATGCTCGCGAGCATCGTCAATCGCATGCTGGATCAGGTCGAACGGTTGCTCGGCGAAGTGAAAGGCGCGTCGGACAGTATCGCGCATGATCTGCGCACGCCGCTGACGCGATTGCGCGCGCAACTTTATCGCGTGCAACAACAAACCGATTCCGAGGATCCGCGCGCATCGGCCATCGAGCGGTGCATCGTCGATGTCGATGCGTTGCTCGACCGTTTCCGCGCGCTGCTGCGCATTTCGGAACTGGAAGACATGCGCCGCCGCGCCGGTTTCGGCCCGGTCGATCTGCGCGAGACGCTCGAACGCGTGCATGAACTTTATGTACCTCTCGCTGAAGAAAAACACATCGCGTTCGCGCTCGATGCAACGAATCTTCCGCCCGTACAGGCCGATGCGCCGTTGCTGTTCGAAGCGATCGGCAACCTCGTCGACAACGCGATCAAATTCGCCCCGTCGCACGGCCGCGTGAAATTGTCGGCCGCCCGTTACGAAGAAGGCGCGCGCATCGATGTCGTCGATAGCGGACCGGGTGTTCCCGAATCCGAACGCGCCGCGGTGTTGCGCCGTTTTTATCGCAGCGAACGCGCCACCGGCGACAGCGGTTACGGTCTCGGCTTGCCTCTGGTCGCGGCCATCGCGCGTCTGCACGGTTATTGTTTCGAGATCGGCGACAACGTCGGCGGCGGCGCGCGTATGACGCTGTACTGCTGGCCGTGCGACGACGCCGGCGCACGCACGGCGTGAACAAAATTTCATGTAGCGCGTGAAAAATTCTTCATCGTCGCGCGCCGTGAAATCACGTTCGCAACCCCGATAATTCGCGTCTCACCGTTATTTCCCGGAATTCCGAATGAACGGAATCGTTCGCATCGCGTTGTCGCGGCCGTACACATTCGTCGTGCTCGCGTTGCTGATCCTGATCGTCGGCGTGCTGGCCGGCTTGCGCACGCCGGTCGATATTTTTCCGGAAATCCGCATCCCGATCATTGGCGTGGCGTGGCAGTACACCGGTTTGTCGCCCGACGAAATGTCCGGCCGCATCGTCACGCCGTTCGAGCGTTCGCTGACGACGACGGTCAACGATATCGAACACATCGAAGCCAACTCGTACGCCGGTTTTGGCATCGTCAAAATTTTCTTCCAGCCGAATGTCGATATCCGCACCGCCAACGCGCAGGTCACGGCGATTTCGCAAACCGTCATCAAGCAGATGCCGCCGGGCGCGACACCACCGCTGATCCTCAACTACAGCGCGGCGACGGTTCCGGTTCTGCAACTTGCGTTGTCCGGCAAAGGATTTTCCGAACAACAACTGGCCGATCAAGGTACGAACGTGATTCGCACACGGCTCGTCACGGTGCCGGGTGCTGCGATTCCGTATCCGTTCGGCGGCAAGACGCGTCAGGTGCAGATCGATCTGGATTCCGCCGCGCTTCAAGCGCGCGGACTTTCCGGACAGGACGTCGCCAATGCGCTCGCGGCGCAAAATCTCATCACGCCGGTCGGTACGCAGAAGATCGGACAATTCGAATACAGCGTGCTGCTCAACAACGCGCCGAATCAGATCGATGCGCTGAACGATCTGCCGATCAAAGTCGTCAACGGCACGATGGTATACATTCGCGATGTCGCGCATGCCTACGACGGCAATCCGCCGCAGACCAACGTGGTGCACGTCAACGGCGGACGTTCCGTTCTCATGTCGGTGCTGAAGAGCGGCGCGATCTCCACGCTCGCGATCATTTCCGGCATCAAGGAAAAAGTCGAAGAACTCAAACCTTCATTGCCGGAAGGTTTGGAGATCGCACCGATCGGCGATCAATCGCTGTTCGTCAAAGCCGCGATCAGCGGTGTGGCGAAGGAAGGCATCATCGCCGCGGCGCTGACCAGTCTGATGATCCTGTTGTTCCTCGGCAGCTGGCGGTCGACGGTTATCATCGCGATTTCGATTCCGCTGTCGGTGCTCGGCGCCATCGCGCTGCTCGCGGCGTTCGGCGAAACCCTGAACATCATGACGCTGGGCGGCTTGGCGCTTGCCGTCGGCATTCTCGTCGACGACGCGACGGTGACGATCGAAAACATCAACTGGCATCTCGAACAGGGCAAGGATGTTCGGCAATCCATCCTCGACGGCGCCGATCAGATCGTGACACCCGCGTTCGTATCGTTGCTGTGCATCTGCATCGTATTCGTACCGATGTTTTATCTGCAAGGTGTCGCGCGATTCCTGTTCGTGCCGATGGCCGAAGCGGTGATGTTCGCGATGACGTGCTCGTTCATCCTTTCGCGCACGCTGGTGCCGACGATGGCGAGGTATCTGTTGCACGAACATTCGCGCGACGACGCCAATGGCCACGCGCCGCCATCGAATAATCCGCTGGTGCGGTTCCAGCGTGGTTTCGAATCGCGTTTCGAACGTTTTCGCGCGGGTTATCACAACCTGCTCGAGATGGCGCTCGCGCATCGCAAGGGATTCGTGATCGGATTTCTCGCGTTCGTTTTCGCATCGTTCGCGCTGCTTCCGTTTCTTGGCCGTAACTTTTTTCCGACCGTCGACGGTGGGCAAATCCTGATGCACGTCCGCACGCAAGTCGGTACGCGTGTCGAGGAAACCGCGAATAAATTTGCCGCCATCGAAGCGGCGGTGCGCGAAATCATTCCGGCGCGGGAACTGGCGGCCGTCGCCGACAACATCGGCATGCCGATTTCCAGTATCAACATGACCTACAACAACACGGGTCTGATCGGTTCGCAGGACGGCGATATCCAGATCGCGCTCAAAGAAGGTCACGCGCCGACCGACGATTACGTCAAACGCATGCGGGAAGAATTGCCGCGCCGATTTCCGGGCGTGACGTTCGCGTTTTTACCCGCCGACATCGTGAGCCAGATCCTGAATTTCGGCGCGCCGGCGCCGATCGATCTGCAGATTCGCGGCTCGAACGTGGCGGCGAATTTCGCCTACGCGCAAGGTTTGCTGACCAAGATTCGTCATGTCCCCGGCGTCGTCGATGCGCGCATTCAACAGTCGCTGTCGAGCCCGAGCCTGAAAGTGAATGTCGATCGCACGCGCGCGCAATTCGCCGGCGTCACCGAGCGCGACGTCACCAACAGCATGGTCGTGAACCTGGCCGGATCGGCGCAGGTCGCGCCAACGTTCTGGCTCAATCCGCAGAACGGCGTGTCGTATCTGATCGCGATGCAGACACCGCAATATTCCGTCGATTCGCTCGCCGCGCTGCAGAACATGCCGATCACGCCGAGCGGCAGCGGCGCGTCGCAGGTGTTGGGCGGCATCGCTGATATTCAGCGCGCGCCGTCGAGCGCCGTGGTCTCGCAATACGACATTCAATCGCTCGTGCAGATTTTCGCGTCGACGCAGGATCGCGATCTCGGCGCCGTCGCGTCGGATCTGCAGAAGATCATCGACGATTCGAAAAACGATTTGCCGAAGGCCGCGACCGTCGCAATGCTCGGTCAGGTCAAGACGATGAATAGCGCGTTCTCAGGATTGCTGTTCGGATTGCTCGGCGCGATCGTGCTCATTTATTTGTTGATCGTGGTCAACTTCCAATCCTGGTCCGATCCGTTCGTCATCATCACCGCGTTGCCGGCGGCGATCGCCGGGATCATCTGGATATTGTTCGCGACGCACACGACATTGTCCGTGCCCGCGCTCACCGGCGCGATCATGTGCATGGGCGTGGCGACGGCCAACAGCGTGCTCGTCATCAGTTTCGCGCGCGAGCAATTGGAAAAACTCGGCGACTCCACGGCCGCCGCGCTCGAAGCGGGCTTCGTACGTTTTCGTCCGGTATTGATGACCGCGCTCGCCATGATCATCGGCATGACACCGATGGCGCTGGGCCTGGGCGAGGGCGGCGAGCAGAACGCGCCGCTCGGCCGCGCTGTCGTCGGTGGACTCATTTTCGCGACCGTCGCAACACTGCTGTTCGTGCCGGTCGTATTCAGCATGATTCATGCGCGCTACGGAAAAACGTCGCGCGCGGAACCTGCACTCGGAGAACCGCATGTCGCTGTCTGAAACCGCCAGTCTCAAAAAGACGCGCAAACATTTGCGCTGGGGCGCGCTCATCGCGGCCGTCGTCATTGTGCTCGTGATCGCCGAAGGTCTGGTCACGCGCGCATCGGGAAATGCGAATCTGAAATCGTGGACCGAAGCGCAAGCGGTTCCGACCGTGGCCGTCATCGCGCCGATCGGCGGCGGTAATCAGAGCGGTCTGGATTTGCCGGGCCGGCTGGAAGCCTATCAACGCGCTCCGATCTACGCGCGCGTCAGCGGGTACGTGAAGGAATACAAAGTCGATATCGGCACGCCGGTCAAAGCGGGACAACTGCTCGCGGAAATCGAAACGCCGGATGTCGATCAGCAGTTGCTGCAAGCCCGCGCCGATCTGAACACCGCGCAAGCCAACGCGTCGCTCGCGAAAACGACCAGCGACCGCTGGCAGACCATCGTCAAAACCGGCGCCGTCGCCAAACAGGATGCCGACGAAAAACTCGGCGACTATCAAGCCAAACAAACCATGGTCAGCGCCGCTAAAGCCAACGTCGACCGCTTGCTCGCAATGAAAAACTTCTCGCACATCACCGCACCGTTCGACGGTCAGATCACCGCGCGCAACACGGATGTCGGTGCGCTGATCAACGTCGGCAGCAGCGCCGGTCAGGAATTGTTCGTCGTCTCCGACACGCACAAATTACGCGTCTACGTGAACGTGCCGCAGAACTACGTACCGAACGTGCGCCCCGGCACGAAAGCCACGATCAAGGTACCCGAACATCCAGAAAAAAATTACACCGCGACCGTCGAATCGTCATCGCAAGCGGTGACGGCCGCATCCGGAACCGCACTGATGCAACTCGGCGTCGACAACGCCAACAGCGAACTCTTGCCCGGCAGCTACGCCGCCGTGCATCTCGATATGCCGAGCGCCGAAGGTGTCCTGACCATTCCCGCCAGCGCAATCATCTTCGATGCGAAAGGACTCGCCGTCGCCACCGTCGGCGCGGATAACCGCGTGACCGTCAAAACGATTTCGCTCGGCCGCGATTTGGGCAAGACGATCGAAGTGAAATCCGGACTCGGCGCTGACGACAAAGTGATCGATAGTCCGCCCGATGGAATTGCGACAGGAACGGAAGTCAGAATTGCAGGTGTGACGAAGCCCTCGGGTCCGGGCGACAAGGCGCAAGAACAAAAGAAATGACGATTCGTCTTACACGGTTTCAGTAGCTAACACGCGCTCTCTGTTTTTCGCTCCAAGCAAATTGCGACAACGTCAATCCGCTGGCAGGATGCCAGCGGTTCGCGTCCAGCACAGGGACGTGCTGTACGCGAACAACGGGCTGCGCGAGGAACAAAGCGTTTTTTGGTGACTTTTTGGCGCTCACCAAAAAGTTACTCGCTCGCGCAGCGAGTGAAAGCTCTTATCTTGATTTCAGTTTTTAGAGAAAAAGCTTCGACTCACTGAAGTCGAGGTTGGTTGCCCCCATCCCAACCTTCCCCCGCAAGCGGGGGAAGGAGCGGGGCATCGCAGGAAACGGTGTAGTCGACGCAGTTGGCCAAATACCGCCCACGGGCTCGCGTCACATGCTCGCCTTGAATCCAGCCTAAACTCCCCAACCTACCACCCGTCGGCACGAAAACCCTTTGCAGGGATTTTCCATGCCTGTAAAATTGGCACTCGTCGCTCCTGACTGCTAGCAATCAGGAAGAAATCGTTTTTAATCAACCAGTTGAGGAAGTCGTTATGAAGCTGCGTCCATTGCATGATCGCGTGATCATCAAGCGTCTGGAAGCCGAAACCAAGTCTGCGGGCGGAATCGTCATTCCCGATAGCGCCACCGAAAAGCCGATCAAGGGCGAAGTGGTCGCGGTCGGTTCGGGCAAGATTCTCGAAGACGGCAAGGTGCGCCCGGTCGGCGTGAAGGCCGGCGAGAAGGTCCTGTTCGGCAAGTATTCCGGTACGGAAGTGAAGGTCGACGGCGAAGAGCTGCTCGTCATGCGCGAAGAAGACCTGATGGCAGTCATCGACGGCTAATCGACTTCAAAACCCAAATTCCGTCATTCCGGCGCAAGCCGTAATCCAGTGACTTTCGAGAAAGCAAAGACGCTGGATCCTGGCCTCCGCCGGGACGACGAACAAAGAAATCAGAACTGAGGAATTGCAAATGGCTGCTAAAGAAATCCGTTTTTCCGAAGATGCCCGCGCGCGCATGTTGCGCGGCGTGAATGTGCTCGCTAATGCCGTCAAGGCAACACTCGGCCCGAAAGGCCGTAACGTCGTGCTCGAAAAGAGCTTCGGCGCGCCGACGATTACCAAGGACGGCGTGTCCGTCGCGAAGGAAATCGAGCTCAAGGACAAGTTCGAGAACATGGGCGCGCAGATGGTGAAGGAAGTCGCGTCCAAGACCTCCGACATCGCCGGTGACGGCACCACCACCGCCACCGTGCTGGCACAAGCCATCGTGCGCGAAGGCATGAAGTTCGTTGCCGCCGGCATGAACCCGATGGACCTGAAGCGCGGCATCGACAAGGCCGTCACGGCCCTGGTCGAACAGCTGAAGAAGCAGTCGAAGCCGACGACGACGAGCAAGGAAATCGCCCAGGTCGGCACGATCTCGGCGAACAGCGACGAGGAAGTCGGCC
>JBDUEI010000062.1:0-17865 GCA_040002515.1 Rudaea sp.
GGCGCTTGTGCTCCTCGTCGGTCATGTCGATGAAATCGATGATGATGATGCCGCCGAGATTGCGCAGACGAAGCTGGCGCGCCGCCGATTGCGCCGCCTCCAGATTGGTTTTGTAGACCGTCTCTTCTAGATTGCGATGGCCCAAAAATGCGCCGGTGTTGACGTCGATGGTGGTCATGGCTTCGGTCTGGTCGATCACGAGATAACCGCCCGACTTCAATGACACGTGTTTCTTGAGCGCACGCTGAATTTCGTCCTCGACGCCGTACAGATCGAAGATCGGCCGTTCGCCCGGATAATGTTCGATGCGCTCGGCCAATTCCGGCATGAACCGTTCGGCGAAGGCGATCATGCGATCGAACGTTTCGCGCGAATCCACACGCACTTTCTCGACATCGCGCCGCATCAGATCGCGCAGTGCACGAAGCGGCAGCGACAAATCTTCGTAGACGCGTTCGCGTTCGCGCGAGTTGGCGATGTTTTCCTGCAACGACAACCAAAGCTTGCCGAGATACGCGACGTCTTCCGACAATGCTTCGCGCGCCTGACCCTCGGCATTTGTGCGCATGATGTAGCCGACGTTGCTTTCGTTGGCCAGCGACTGCAGCATTTCTTTCAATCGTGTTCGTTCCGCTTCGTCTTCGATGCGCACCGACACGCCGACCACTTTCACGTACGGCAACAACACCAGATAGCGCGACGGCACCGAGAGATTGGTCGTCAGCCGCGCGCCCTTGCTGCCGATTGGATCTTTCACGACCTGCACGATGATGTCCTGGCCTTCGCGTACGAGTTCAGCGATCGGCGTCGCAGCCAGCGGCGCAGCGTTACCGTTTTCGCCCTCGCCGAGCAAAGCCGGCATCGCGCGCAGGATGTCCGAGGCGTGCAGGAACGCCGCGCGCTCCAGTCCGATTTCCACGAACGCCGCCTGCATGCCGGGCATGACACGGCTGACGCGGCCTTTATAGATATTCCCGACGTAGCCGCGCCGCAGCGCACGCTCAACGTGAACTTCCTGAAGCATGCCGTTTTCGACCACCGCCACGCGAGTCTCGCGCGGCGTGACGTTGATGAGAATTTCTTCGGTCACAAAAGCACTTAGGTCGAATTTCTAAAGTGATTTATAGCGGGTAGGCGGCGCCCTGTCGATGGCGTCCGACCAAGAACGACCATTCTACCGGGCCGAACTGTCGGAACAGCTAATGCGCGCTGACTGGCCGGTCGGCGGCAGGCGCGGGTTTCGTCTTCAACCTTGCCAACAGGGCCTGCGCATCTCGGGCACGAGCACTTTCCGCTCCAAAAAACTGCGCAAGCTCGCGAGCGGCGCGCTGTGCGAGGTCGATCGCGTCGGCGCCACCATCCGCATCGCTGGATCGCATCCGCGCGAACTCGTAGGCCAGTTGCGCCGACATCGTCGTCGTCTCGCCTTTGAACGTCGTGTCGATCGTCGCCAGTGCGTCTCGGATCAGCTGTTCGGCTTCCGCCGTTTTGCCCTCGAGCGCCAATGTCAGCGCTAGCGATTCGTGCAATCGAACATTCTCATAGCTGTTGTTGCGCGTGGCATATGACGGCGTCGCCGCCGCTTGGCGAAGAATTCGCTCGGCGCCGGCGTAATCGCCGCGCAGCCTCGCGATGTCGCCGCGCATGACCGCGATCTTCGCGCTGCCGATGGTGCGCCGGCCGGCGCTGTCGGCGTTGAGTTGTTCGGCTTCCTTCGCGGCCTCTTCGACATGACCTTGCAGCGCGTGCAGATAGGCAATGCTCCACATCAAGGTGATTTCCAGCGACGAGTTCGGCCCGAGCATCCGGCGCGCCTCGGCGATCGCCGCGCGCCAATAGCTTTCGGCCGCGGCGTAGTCGCCTTCGGCGCCGGCGAGTTCGGCGCGGCGGGTTTCCCAACCCATGTCGTCATTGGCGGCGGTGCGATAGTAAGCACCGGCTTTGTCGAGCAGCACATGCGCTTCGGCGAAACGCCCGTACAACCGCAAGACGTCTGCGTAGTTCTGCCGGATTTGTGCAAGGCGCGGATCCCCGTCGCCCAACTGTGCTTCGGCGAGTGCCAATGCCTCGCGCTTTGCATCGCGCGAGTCGGACATGCGACCGGCGGCATCGAGGATGTTGCCGAGTTCATCTAAGTCCACGGCAACGGACGGATCGCTGTCGCCGCGAAGTGCGCGATGCAGGGCGATCACCTCACGCTGCAACTGTTCGCTGCGATCCAGATCGTGCAGGCCGCGCGCGACAACGGCGGCGATCCTCGACACATCGGCGAGCGTTTCGCGCGAGACGCCGTCGCGCCGCGCGTAAGCAAGTGCGTCGTCGGATGCCAGCTTGGCTTCGTCGAACTGGTGGAACGCGATTTTTATCCAACTCTGCTGCGCCAGCGAGCGCGCCATTTGCTCGGGCGGTGGTGAACGCATCGCGCGCAAATGTTCTACGGCGCGAAGGTTCATCGCCAGCGAATCGTCGTACTTGCCACCGTCGAACAGCGCGCGCGATCGCTCGTGCTCGCTTTGCGCCAGCAAAAGCGAATCGGCGTGACCATCGGTCAAATCCTGGATGGCGCGTTGCTCCAACGCGTCGGCTTTGTCGGGGAGCGCCAGATCGTTGTAAATGCTGCCGACCACGCTTTCCAGTTCGCCGCGAAGCAACACTTGATCTTGCATGCCGCCGGTGAGCCGTTCGGCGCCGCGGTCGATCAGTTCGCGCGCGGAAATCTCGTGTCCTTTGGCCTGTTCTGGATCGGCGCCACGGAACACGTTGAGCAGGAAATCTTTTACGGCGGCCGTGGTTTGCGCTTCGGCGGCGATGCGGCGTGACTGCAACGCCATGCCGATGGACCCTGCGACGATGAGCAAAAGAACGACAGCGCCCGCCGACAACGGCAGCCAATTCCGACGTACGAACTTGCGCATGCGGTAGGTGCGCGTGCCGCCGCTGATGGCGCGGCCAGCGATATAGGCGCGCAGATCGTCGCCAAGTTTGTCCGCTGTCGTATAACGCGACTCGGCGTTCTTCGCGAGCGCGCGCTGCACGATGCGTTCGAGATCGCCGCGCAATATTTTTTTCAGCGCGGCGGGTGACGCCGCGCGCGATTTGGCGATTGATTCGACATCGTTGCGATCAATCGCGCGCTCCATCGGTTCCGGCGCGTCTTCGAGAATCGCCTTGATCCAGCTCGTTTCGCCGATTTCGGCTCGTCGATACGGCATGTGGCCGCTGAGCAAAAGGTATAAAAGTACACCGAGCGCGTAGATGTCCGTCGCAGTCGTGACGGGATCGCCGAGCAATTGTTCCGGGGCGGCGTATTCGCGCGTCATCGGACGGGCGTTCGCGTTGGTCAGCGTTTCGGCGGCGATGGTTTCGTCCAGCGGTTTGGCGATGCCGAAGTCGAGCAGCTTCGGTTCGCCTTCTTTGTTGACGAGGATGTTCGATGGCTTCAGATCGCGATGCACGATCAAACTGCGATGCGCATGCAACACCGCGTCGCACACTTTGAGCATCAGGCTCACGCGCGTGCGCACATCGGCCGCGTGCGCATCGCACCAGTGCGTAATCGGCGCGCCTTCGATGTATTCCAGCGTGAAATACGGTGCGCCGTCGGCGACGCCGCCGTCGTGCAATTGCGCGATGTTCGGATGCGCCAGTCGCGCCAGCGTGTTGCGTTCGCGCAAGAAACGCTGGCGCAGTTCGTGGTCGGCAAACTCGCTGCGGATCAGCTTCAGCGCGACCTGTTGCCGAAATTCGCCGGTGCTGCGCTCGGCCAAATAGACGCGGCCCATGCCGCCGACACCGAGCAGCTTGCGCAGACGGTACGGACCGATGTCGGTGTCGATGAGCGTGTCGGCGGCTGTCTCGTTCGACAGCTGCCCGAGCAACGCTTGCGCGTCGGCGCGGAAGATCGAGATCGGATTGTTACGCTGCGCGAGCAGGCGTTGAATTTCGGCGAGCGCGTGTGGATCGTCACAGTGGCTTTGCAGCCATACCTCGCGCGAATCGTCCGGCTGTTCGAGGCTCTTGGCGAACAGCTCCCGCACGCGTTGCCAGCGCGACGCGTCGGTCATCGTGCCGATTCGCGCATCGATTCCTGCAGCACCGAACGCGCCAGTTCCCAATCGTGATAGACGGTGCGTTCGTGACGGCCGAGTTCGTCGCCGATTTCCTTGAAGGTGAGTCCGGCGAAGAAATGCCATTCGACCACGCGCGCCAGGCTCGGATCGCGCTCGTTCAATCGCGTCAATGCCGCATCCAGATCGAGCGCTTCGGCGGACACGCTTTCACCGATGTCCAGTGCGTTGTCGATGTCGGTGACATCCACGCCGCCACCGCGTTTGAGGCTCGCTCGACGGCGTGCGTGATCGACCACAATCTGCCGCATCGCGCGCGCGGCGAGTGAGAAAAAATGCACGCGATTGTGGATTTTCGTCGCGCGCTGGCCGTTCAGGCGCAGAAACAATTCGTGGACGAGCGCGGTGGGTGTGAGCGATGAACCCGGCACAACGGCACGCTGGCGCTGCGCGCACCGCTTGAGTTCGTCGTAGACCAGCGTGTATGCGGTTTCCTGCGCTGTTTCATCGCCGGAATTGGCGGCGTTCAGCAGTCCGGTGATGTCGCCAAAATCGCCCATTTTCCGAGCATAGCACCGGCGCAGGATGTCGTCCGCGACCGGTATCGCCAAGATTTTCCCGCCGTTTGCGTATCCAT
This sequence comes from Rudaea sp., assembly GCA_040002515.1. Taxonomy (GTDB): domain Bacteria; phylum Pseudomonadota; class Gammaproteobacteria; order Xanthomonadales; family Rhodanobacteraceae; genus Rudaea. The sequence continues at coordinate 4,705 of JBDUEI010000062.1, forward strand.
CTTCAAAGCGGCAATGCGCCGTGAAGGGAGGCTCGACGGTGAACGCGAAAAAACGGATGTGCATTCGAGCGGCACCGGCAATTCTATTGCTGGTATGCGCGACCGCGCCGGCGGCGGCGATCTTTCCCAAGGTGACCAACTTCAACAATAGCGGCGCGGGCTCGTTGCGCGCGGCGATCACTGCGGCGAACGCGAACGGCAAAGGCGGCGCCATCGTCAGTTTCCAGATCGGCTCCACGTGCGGACCACACGTGATTCATCTGGCGACCGCACTGTCCGACCTCACCGCCGAGGTGCACATCGAAGGCTACTCACAACCCGGTTCGTCGAGGAACACGCTCGAGCATACGCTGGGTAACGACGCGGCGATCTGCATCGTCATCGACGGCGACAACATGATCGACGACGCGTTCACGGTTCCGGCATCGGTCGCCACGTCGATGACGATGTCGGTACAGGGGATCGCTTTCAGCGGTTTCACGCATGCGGCGATCAATTTGCGTGGTGGCGAAGGTCACGTGGTGGCTGGCATTCGCACTGGCGGAACGCTGAACGGCGTGCATCTGGAATCCAACTCTTACGGCGTAATACTCGCGGCCGGCGTGCACAACGCCACGATAGGCGGCCCCGACAACAGCCAGGTCAATCAGTTCGGCGACATCAAGCACAACGCGATCTATCTGGCGTCTTCGACCGCCAGCAAGTCAGGCGCAAACGGGAACGATCTGCTCAATGACAACGTCGGTTTCGTTTTCAACGCGAAGCAACAGCGCGTGGTATTGCCGACTGGCGGAGCGGCGATCGCGGTGGGCGGTTCGCACAACGTGCTGTGGCGCGTGGATCTGGAAAACGCCGATCTGTCAGGTTTGCATCTGAGCAACCGCGACGCGCACGACAACCGCTTCTACGCAAGCATCTCCGCCAACAACGCCGGCGACGGAGTGCTGATCGACGACGACGCCTACTACAACGAACTGGATCAGAACGAAATCAGCGACAACGGCGGCGCGGGCGTGCGCGTGATCAATGGCCAAGGTAATTCAATCCAATTTAACCAGATGGCCGACAACGCTGGACTCGGCATCGATCTGGCGAGCGCAGGCGCGACGCCGAACGATAACGATTCGATGCAACCATCGCCGGACTACGCCAATCGCGGCCTGAATTCCCCGGTACTCGCGAGCGCCGGCGGCGGAGACATCTCCGGTGGCGTCAGCGGATCGTTGACCACGGTGCAGGGCCACTACTACATCGACGTGTACGGAAGCTCCGACTGCGATGCATCGGGTCCTAAAGACACCTATTGGCTGCCGTTCGGCGACAACCAGGAAAGTGATGTGTTCGTCGGCGCTCCAACCATGCAGGGTCAGAGCACGGTCTCGTTCACGCGGGCGATCACCTTCAGCACGATGCCGAAGTTCATCACGGCGACGACCAGCGACACGTATGGCAACACCTCCGAGTTCTCGGCATGCGTTCCCTACGTCCGCTGAACGTTCATCCATCGTTGATTCGAGGAAGCACTATGACATCCATTTTTTCCGGTACTCCACGCGGCGTCGCGGCAACCTTGCTTGCAGCGCTGCTCTCGAACGCGGCTTTCGGCGCCGTGATATTCCCCAAAGTCACCAACATCAACAATAGTGGCTCAGGCTCACTGCGCGCAGCCATCACGGCGGCGAACGCCAACGGCGCCGATGGCGCGATCATTTCGTTCGATATCGGCTCCGGCTGCGGTCCACACGTGATCCATCTGGATACGGCATTGCCGGACATCACCGCCGAGACGCACATCGAAGGCTACACACAGCCGGGCGCGTCGAAGAACACGATCGGCCACTATCAGGGCAACGATGCCGTGATCTGCATCGTGCTGGCCGGAGACAACCTGGTCGACGACGGGCTGTCCGTTCCTTCCACAGTCGGCAATGCGTTGGAGATGTCGGTGCAAGGCATCGCCTTCAGCGGCTTCACGCATTCCGCAGTGAACCTGCGCGGCGGCAGCCATCATGTCGTCGGCGGCATCCGCACCGGCGGAACGATGGGCGGCGTCGCGCTGGAAACCAACTCGTATGGTGTGATCCTCGCTGCGGGCGTGCATGACTCGACGGTCGGCGGCGCCGACAATAGCGACGTTGATCAGTTCGGCGATATCACGCACAACGCGGTCTACATTGCGTCCTCGAACGCGACCGACGCCGCAGCGCACAACAACATCATCGAAAACGTCAACGTCGGCTTCGTGTACAACGCCGCGCAGGCGCGCGTGACATTACCCACCGGCGGCGCGGGTATCGCGATCGGCGGCTACGGCAACTTTCTTTACCAAATCGATGTTGAAAATGCCGGCGCTGCCGGCGTTCACATCAGCAATACCGACGCGCACGACAACTCGCTCTACCTCGGCGCGGCCGACAACAATTCCGGAGACGGCATTCTCATCGACGACGACGCCCATACGAATGACATCACTCAGGTAGCGCTCTACAGCAACGCGGGCGCAGGCATCCGTGTCGTCAACGGCCAGGGTAACGACATCGAATACAACATCATGTTGGGTAACAAGGGTCTCGGCATCGACCTGGCCGGCGAAGGCGTCACGCCGAACGACAACGATTCGATGCAACCGGCGCCCGACTACGCTAATCGCGGCCAGAATTTCCCAACCTTAACGACAGCCGCGGGTGGCCATTACTCGGCCAACGTAAGCGGAACGCTCACGACGACGCCGGGCGTCTATCAGATCGGCATTTACGAGACCGCCGGGTGCACATCAGGGCTTGGCCAAGGCGAGAACGAACTGGCCTTTCGCAACGGCGCAACCGGACTGATCACGGTTCCGAACTTGACCGTGCAGGGCCAGGGCTCGGTCGCGTTTTCGATCCCGGTCTCGTTTTACTCTTATTCGTCCGGTCAGCGATCCGTCATCGCGACGGCGACCGATGCCAACGGCAACACGTCGGAATTCTCCGCATGCATTCCCTACGTTGACGACACGATTTTCTTCGACAACTTTGAAGGGTCCCCGACATGAAACCGATCATCGTCCATGGCATCCGCGCGATCGTGTCGATCGTCTCTGCCCTCGTGCTTCAGGGCACGGCCTCGGCCGCGGTGATATTTCCGAAAGTGACCAACACCAACAACTCCGGCAGCGGTTCGCTGCGCGCGGCCATCACCGCGTCGAATGCGAATGGCGCGGACGGTGCGATCATTTCTTTCGACATCGGCTCCGGATGCGGGCCGCACGTGATCCATCTCGCCACGGCGCTGCCGGACCTCACCGCGGAAGTGCACGTCGAGGGCTACACGCAACCCGGCGCATCGAAAAACACGCTCAACGGCTATTCGGAAAACAACGCGGCGATTTGCATCGTGCTAGCCGGCGACAACGCGGTCGACGATGGACTCGCCGTGCCGGCGAGCGTTGCCGACGCGATGGAGATGTCGGTTCAAGGTGTGGCCTTCAGCGGCTTCACACATTCGGCGCTGAATCTGCGCGGCGGCAGCCATCATGTCGTCGCCGGCATCCGCACCGGCGGCAGCCTCGGCGGCTTCGCGTTGCAGACCAACTCCTACGGCGTAATCCTCGCCGCCGGTGTGCACGGCGCGACCATCGGCGGCCCCGATCCGGGCGACTTCAACCAGCTCGGCGACATCACGCACAACGCCGTGTACATCGCCTCGTCCACGGCGAGTTCCGTCGCGGCGCACGGCAACCTGATCCAGAACAACATCATCGGGTATGTAGTCGATAGCCCCGGGATTTCAGTCTCGCTCCCGACGATCGGCGCGGGCATCGCGGTCGGCGGCTACAACAATTCGATTTTCGACAACCAGGTGTCGTACGCTGGCGCGAGCGGATTGCACATCAGCAATCTCGATGCACACGGCAATTCCGTGAACTACAACGGATTCTTCCAAAACACCGGCGACGGCGTGTTGGTCGACGACGACGCCCACGACAACCAGCTGTTCGGCAACGGCATCTTCGACAGTCTGGGCGCCGGCGTGCGTATCGTGAATGGCCAGAACAACGAGATCATCTTCAACAACATCGACTACAACACCGGTCTCGGTATCGACCTCGCCAACGCCGGCGTGACGCCCAACGACAACGATTCGATGCAGCCGGCGCCCGACTACGCCAACCGCGGCCAGAATTTTCCGACGATTACAGCGGCAGCCGGCGGCCACACCGGTATCGTCAGCGGCACGCTGACGACCACGCCCGGAGACTATTACATCAATGTGTACGGCACGACGAGCTGTAGCGATTCGGGTGATAGGTCGGGACAGAATTATTTCTCGTATCCGGTGTTCGGTTCATTCTCAGGCTTCAAGGTCACCGTGCCGAACATCACCGCACAGGGTCAAGGGTCGATTTCGTTCTCGATACCGGTGACGCTTGAATCGTTGCCGAACGACCCTCTCTCCGTCACTGCGACCACGACAAATTCGACTGGCAACACGTCGGAGTATTCCGCATGCCTTTTGTATGCGAACGACACGATCTTCTACGACGGATTCGAATAGCTCGACTTCGTCACCGATAGAAACGGCGCAACAACTGCGCCGTTTCGTACAGCGGCAAACCCATCACGCCGGTATAGCTTCCGGAAAGATATTTGACGAACGCGCCGGCGCGGCCCTGGATCGCATACGCGCCGGCGCGACCCATCGGTTCGCCGGTGGCGACGTACGCGGCAATCGCTTCGTCGGAAAGTCTGTCGAAAGTCACTTCCGAAATGCTCAGCGCGGATTCTTCGCGGCGCGCGCTAACACACCAAACGGCAGACAGCACGCGATGGGTCCGACCCGAGAGGCGTTGCAACATCGCTGCGGCGTGCTCCGCATCGGTCGGCTTGCCGAACACGTCGTCGTCGAGAATCACTTCGGTATCGGCGCCGAGGACGATGGCATCGTCTACAGGGCTCAATGTCGCAATTCCCGCGATCGCTTTCTCGCACGCTACACGGCGCACGTAATCCTCGGGCGATTCGTGTGCCGCGCGAACTTCGGGCAAATCCAGATCGATGGTGCGGAATTCGACGCCGATCTGTTCCAGAAGCTGGCGGCGGCGCGGCGATCGTGACGCGAGATACAGCATCGGACTAGATGGCGACGCGATACGTATTTCGGCCGGCCGCCTTGGCCGCGTACAGCGCGTCGTCGGCCAGCTTGATCAGTTCGTCGCCGCTGGCGATCGCGCCGTCGCGGAAGGCGATGCCGATGCTCGTCGTGACCGTGACGTTCGTTCCATTCACATCGATGCCATCGGCCAGGCTCGCGATGAGATTGCGCGCGATGGTTTCGGCAACGGCCGACGAATCGAGTTCCTCGACCAGCACGACGAACTCGTCTCCGCCCAATCGCGCGACGAGATCGGTTTCGCGCACCGAGCCGCGCAACCGCTCCGCGAACGCGACGAGAATCGCATCGCCGGCGGCATGGCCCATCGTGTCGTTGATCTCTTTGAAACGGTCGATGTCCAGATACAGCAGCGCGATCGGCGACGGCGTGCGTTGCCGGCGCGCGGCGGCGAGCGTCACACGTTCGTTGAATTGCAATCGATTGGCCAGGCCGGTCAGCGCATCGTGGCGCGCGAGCTGCGTCAGCTGATGTTCGGCGCGCTTGAGTTTCGTCACGTCGAAAACCATGCCGTAGAAACCGACCACTTCACCGGTCGGTGCGCGATCGGGAATATAGGTGCACTGGAAGTACCGCTGTTCGCCGGCGTAGTCGCGCTGGCTCTCGTAGGCGACGGACTCGCCGCGCAACGCCGCGTCGATGTAGGGTTTGATTTCCTCATAGACTTTCGGATCCGCAATTTCCTTCAGCGAACGTCCGATCAGCGCGGAGGGATGCATGCCCAAGGTCTGGCCGGCGTATGCATTGGCGAAGGTGTAGCGCTCTTCGGTATTGATCTGGATGACCATCGCCGGTGTGTTGTCGGCGATCGCGCGCAAGCGGCGCTGATTGCGCGCCAGATCCTGTTCGGCCTTGATGCGGCGTGAGATGTCGCGGCCGGAGTAGATGATATCGGGCGGCTGGCCCGGGTCGGAACTCGGCACCAGTCGCGCTTGCGCCTCGATCCAAACGAAGTGGCCGTCGCGATGCTGCACGCGGTAGTCGATCGTCGCCGAGCCGCCCTCCACGCGAAGTTTCGCCATCGCCACCATCAACTTCGAACGGTCGTCGGGATGAACCAGGTCCCACCGTTCCTCACGCATCTCGTCGAGATTCCAGCCGAGGATTTCCGACGCCGCAGGCGACACGAATTTGCGATTGCCTTCCGAATCGATGCGCACGACCATGTCGCGCGAATATTCGGCAAGCATGCGGTAATCGCTTTCGCTGCTCGACAGCCGATGTTCCAGCCAGCGCCGATGCGTCAGCACCACGGCGATGGGCAAGGTCAGCGCGCACGCGGCCGCGATGAAAAGCTGCAGCACGAATGTGCGCTCGGCCGGTGTGGCGTCGGCGCTGAGCATGGTCGGTCCGTTGCCGCTGATCGTGGCGATCATCGCGATGATGCAAACCACGGTGGTACCCAGTACGAATCCGCTGAAGCGATGCCGGAACGAGGCCAGCAACAAAATCGGCATGATCAGAAACAGCAGCGGATAGCGCGACTGGGCAAACACGCCGAGCGACGTGGCTGCAACGAGACCGATCAGCAGGAACAGTTCCGTTCGCTTGCCGCGGCGCCCGAACACCAGCTTGCCTTCCAGGCGCGCCACGACCGTCAGCGTGGCGAAGATCACCATGCCGATCGAATGCACCGCGAACCATGTGGCGAACGGCGCGAAAAATTCATGCCCCAGGAAAATCATGCCCGCCAATGCCGCGCACAGGGCCGAGGCTGCGCATGCCGCCAGCGACGCTGCGGTCGCCGTTTTTGCGATCGACGTGATCTTGCTGGTGTTGGCGACGTCGCCGACGAAGTGACGCACCAGGAACGCCACGGCGGCGGCATCGAAGGTGCTGGTCGCCGCGAGAATCGACGCAATCGGCGGCGCGTCGCCCAACAGGATGCGAACCGCCAGATTGCCCGCCAACGCCGCCACAATGTATACATTCCAGCGCGAGCGTTGGGTCGTCAGCAGCACGCCGGTCAGCACGCCGCTGGCCATCCACAGGTTGGACAGACCGCCGACTTGACGCGTGTAGGAGATGGATACCCAGCACAATGAACCAATCAGCAGCGCGAGCATCGCCGCGCCACGCGCGGTGGCGAAATGGTGCGGTGTTGAAATCGGATCGGACGTCATGCAGGTTTGGCGCAAAAAATCCGCGTGAACTTTAACCGGTAACGAAGCGAAGTGTCGTGAATTCAGCCACGATGATACGGATGATTCGCCAGCAGGCTCGCTGCGCGGTACAGCTGTTCAGCCAGAACGATCCGCACGACCGGATGCGGCAAGGTCAGCGGCCCCAGCGACCAGCGCTGATCGGCGCGCTCCAGTGCGGCAGACGCCAGCCCGTCGGCACCACCGATCAGAAACGCCAGATCCTTGCCGAGCATGCGCCAGTGGCCGAGCTGTTGCGCGAGTTCTTCGCTGCTCCACGCTTTACCGCGACCATCCAGCGCCACGACGTGCGCGCTTTTGGGTAGCGCCGAGAGCATCGCCTGACCTTCCTCGATCGTCGCGCGGGCCGGATCGCCGCGCGATTTCACGGCGATCTCGACGAGTTGCAACGGCAGTTCGCGCGACAGGCGCTTGGCGTATTCGGCGTAGCCTTCCGTGACCCACGTCGGCATGCGATCGCCGATGGCGATGATGAATGCGCGCATCGCGTCAATGCCGTGCGCAGGAGAAGTCTATTCCGCGTTTGCCGCGACCGGCATTTCGGATTCGACGGTCCACAGCCGTTCCAGTCCGTAGAACTCACGAATGCGCGGCAACATCACGTGCACGATGATGTCGCCGAGATCGACGAGCACCCATTCGGCTTCGCGCTGACCTTCTACGCCGAGCGGCATCATGCCGGCTTTTTTCACGCACTTGACCACTTCGTCGGCCAGCGATTTGACGTGCCGCGTGGAGGTGCCGCTGGCGATCACGAGCAAGTCGGCGATACTGGTTTTGCCGCGCACATCGATCTCGCGTACGTCTTTAGCCTTGAGGTCTTCCAGCGCCGCGATCACTTGCTTGCGTAACGCGTCGACGGGATCGACCTTCGCGGCGGCTTTCGCCGATCCGGCTTTCGCCAATCCGGATTTCGTCGATGCGGTTTTTACGGATGCGGTTTTCCCCGCCGACGTCTTCGAGCGGTTTTTCGAGTTTGCTGCGATTTTAGATACGGTAGCCAAAGTGACGGAATCCTCGTCAGGGAACGAACTTCACGCGGGCGGCCCGGCGTGAAGGAAAAAAAGTGCGGCATAGCGTGCAGCGAGCCAAGCGCCCGACCGGTGTTGCTCTTGCGCGCTGTCGTGCGTGAGATTCAAGCAGCGGAGCGGTTCAGATGGCGGCGCGAGTGGCTCAGCGCCAAGATCGCCAGCGCGAGGCTGGCAACGACAACGGCAAACGAATCGGCGATGAAGGTCGAACGAACAGGAACGAGCGCGAATGCGAGCGAACAAAACGTCAGCATCAATCCAGCGACGATGATCGGCGATGTACTTGCGACGACGTTCATGAACCTCCGGCACCTTCGACCGCGAAATCAGTATAGGCCGATTTTTGTGTCGCGCCAGTGGCAACGGTGCGCCCGTTCATCGAGTCGAAGTGCGGTATGGCGCGAGCATCGCGGCGTCCGCCACAAGGGCGTCCGGCACGAGCCAGCGCGGATCGCGGCCGGCGGCGAGAATCGCGCGGATCGCACTGGCCGAGACTTCCAGCGGCGTCACCGCAAGATTCAGGACTTTGCCGCTCGGCGAACGTCGGATGTCGTCCGCATCCTGCGTGCGCCGTGCGGCGATTTCGGCATCGAGTTCGCCCGAAACGGTCGAACCGTGGTTCGGCCGAGTCAGCACGACGAAGTGCGCCAGACCGAACAGGTCGCGCCAGCGATGCCAGGTCGGCAAACCGGCGAACGCGTCGTCGCCCAGCAACAGGGCGATCGATCGTTGCGCGGGCAATTCGGCGCGCAGTTCGATGAGCGTATCGAGCGTATAGGAAGGTCCGCCGCGCAAAAGTTCGCGCGCATCCACGGACAGGTTTTTCTGACCTTCGATGGCCCTCTTCAGCATCGCCACGCGATGTTCGGCGCTCGCTACCGGCGCGGGACGATGCGGCGGCGTGCGGGCCGGCATCAGGCGCACGTCGGCGTCGAGAAATTCCGAGGCTTCGAGTGCGACGCGAAGATGACCGACGTGAACCGGATCGAACGTGCCGCCGAACACCACCAGCGGTTTCATCAGTCGGCCGCGAGCAACTTCGCGCGCGGCATCGCGACGGCAGCCATCAGGCGTTCGAGTTCGCGCCACGGATCGCCCCAGCCGCGGCCTTTGCTGAGCCGATCCACGCGCGCGGCCTGGATCAGGCATTTTTCCCAATGCATACGATCGGCGCGCTGCAGTGCTTGGCGATAAACACGTTCGCGCGCCGGATAAATATGTTCGTTGCGAAACGCCGCCGCGAGATTCGCGTTGGCCGCCAACCGCGCGATCAGTTGCAGTTGGTTGAGCACCCAGCCCATCAACGCAGGCACAGCTTCGCCTTCCGCACGCAATCCCTGCAGCACGCGAACGGTGCGCGATGCGTCTCCTTCCAGCGCAGCGTCGACGAGTTTGAAAACGTCGAACCGCGAACTGTCCGTGACCAGTTCTTCGAGCGTCTCGGCGTTCAGCGGTTTCGATCCGTGCAGAAGCGCGAGCTTGTCGATTTCCTGCGCGGCGGCGAGCGAATTGCCTTCGACGCGTTCGGCGAGCGCCTCGATCGCACCGCGATCCGGTTTCAATCCGCGCGACGCCATGCGTTGTGCGATCCAGTCCGGAAATTCCTCCACCTTCATCGGCCACACCGGCACGACCACGCCGATGCGCTCGACGGCGCCAACCCACGCGCCGCCCTGCTGCTGTTTGCTCCATTGGTTGCACACGATGAGCAACACCGTGTCCGGCGGCGGATTCTCGCAATACTCGACGATCGCGTCGGAACCTTCCTTGCCTGGCTTGCCGGTCGGCAGGCGCAGATCGATCAGCCGACGCGAGGCGAACAGCGACATCGACGCTCCCGCGCGCGCCAACGCATCCCAATCGAAATGCGCGTCGACATCGAGCACGTCGCGTTCGTTGAAACCGAGTGCGCGTGCGCGAGCGCGAATTGCGTCAGCCGCTTCGAGCACCAGAAGATGTTCCTCGCCCGCGATCAGATACGCGGGTTTGAGTTCGGCACCGGCGAGCTGTTTCTGAAAGGTGGCGAGTGAAGAAGCCATCGAATCGCGATCAGCTTTTCTTCGCCGAATCCAGTTTCGCGGCCGCATCGACCTTGCGCAGAATCGCCTGCACCATGTCGCGTTCCATTTCTTTCTTGATCTCGTCCTGCTCGGCCGTGGTGCCGATCGCCTGGGTTTGATCGAAGGTGTAGTCGCGCGTTTGTTCGATCACGGTTTTCGGAATCAGCACTTTGTTGGCGCCATCGGAAATCTGCACTTCAACGTGATAGACCATGCTGAATTCGTTGACGTAGGCATTCGCACCCACTGAACGCACGATCGGCGCGAGCGTCACGGTGGAAACGACGATGTCGGCGATGCCGTCGCCCGGATGTTCTTCGACCATCGCGCCCGAGCGCAGTAGCGCGGCGTTGAGATCGCGCTTGAGCGGGCTGAACGGATCGCTGACTTGCACATAGACGCGCTGCATCGTGGCCGGCAGTTTTACTTCGCCGCGCATGTGGAATCCGCACGCGGTGAGCAGCGCGGATGCGGCGAGTAACGTGATCCATCGAATCGACATGATGTTTTCGTTCCGTCCAGAAAATTCAGGTGTGCGGGTTTCAGCGATGATACGGCGCGCGCGCATTCGGCGCGTTCAGATGACGATATTCACGATTTTCCCCGGAACGTAAATCACTTTCTTCACGATCGATGCGCCGATGTGCGCGGACACATCCGAATTGGCAAGCGCCATGGCCTCGACGGCTTCGCGCGCGGCGCCGACAGGCGCTTCGATGGTGCCGCGCAGTTTTCCGTTGACTTGCACGGCGAGCGTCACCGCATCTTTACGCAACGCCTCTTCATTCGCCTCCGGCCAAGCATGCGCGTGGACGGGATCGACGTGACCCAGCGCTGTCCACAATGCCTGCGAGATATGCGGTGTGATCGGCGTGAGCAATAACACCATCGACTCGAATACTTCGTGACGCACCGCGCGGCTTTGCTCGTCCATGTCGGTGAACTTCGCCACCGCGTTCAGCAATTCCATGCACGAAGCGATCGCCGTGTTGAACGCATAGCGGCGTCCGAAATCGTCGGACACTTTCGCGATGGTTTCGTGCACCTGCCTGCGCATGGTTTTCTGTTTCGGCGACAGCGCAATCGCATCGACTTCCGGATGATCCGGCTGCGATACATGCGCGTGCAGATCGCGCCACAAGCGGCGCAGGAAGCGCGACATGCCTTCCACGCCCGCCTCATTCCATTCCAGCGATTGATCTGGCGGCGACGCGAACAGCGAGAACAGTCTCACCGTGTCGGCGCCGTATTTGCCGACCATGGTCCGCGGATCGACACCGTTGTTTTTCGACTTCGACATCTTTTCCGTCGCGCCGATTTCCACCGGTTCGCCGTCGCTCTTCAATCTCGCGCCGACGACGCGTGCGCGCTCGTCCTTCTCGATCTCGACGTCGGCCGGATTGATCCAGTCGCGTGAGCCGTCGGGCTTCTCGCGGAAAAACGTCTCAGCCACGACCATGCCCTGGCACAACAGGTTCGTCGCAGGTTCCGTGGATTTAACGAATCCCGCGTCGCGCATCAATTTGTGGAAAAATCTAAAATACAACAAGTGTAAAATGGCGTGTTCTATACCGCCGATGTACTGATCGACGGGCAGCCAGTAGTTGGCGCGTTCGTCGACCATGTCTTTCGCGCCGGGACTCGTGTAGCGCGCGTAGTACCAGCTCGATTCCATGAACGTATCGAACGTATCGGTTTCGCGCTCGGCCGGCCCGCCGCAGCTCGGACAGGTGATCTTGCGCCATTCCGGATCAGCCTTGATCGGCGATTGCACGCCCATGAAGCGCACGTTCTCCGGCAGGATCACCGGCAACTGGTCTTCGGGTACCGGGACGATGCCGCAGCGGTCGCAATGGATCATCGGGATCGGGCAACCCCAATAGCGTTGCCGCGAAACGCCCCAATCGCGCAGACGATAATTGACGCGCCTCTCGCCTTTGCCATCCGCCTCCAGGCGTTTGGCGATCGCATCGAACGCGCCGCGGAAATCCAGACCGTCGAATTCGCCGGAATTGACGAGCGTGCCGTAATCGGTGAATGCGCTCTTCGTAATGATACCGTTTTCGAAATCCTCGAAAACGCTCAGCGCGCCGGCACCTTCGATGACATCGATCGGCCGCGATTCGCCGAGTGCGGTGGTCATCGGATCGGAATTGTTGCGCACGTCGCGATCGAGTTCGCCAATCGCATCGCGCACCGCGTCGCCGATGATGACCATCTTGATCATCAGATCGTATTTCGTCGCGAATTCCCAATCGCGCTGATCGTGGCCCGGCACCGCCATCACCGCGCCGGTGCCGTAGCCCATCAACACGAAATTGGCGATCCACACCGGAATTTTTTCGCCGCTGATCGGATGCACCGCGAAATAACCGGTGTCGATACCTTTCTTTTCCTGCGTTTCGACATCGGCTTCGGCGGTGCCGCCGCGACGGCATTCGTCGATAAACGCTGCGATGTCAGGATTCGACGCGGCAGCTTTCAACGCGAGTGAATGTTCGGCTGCGATCGACAAGAACGTCACGCCCATCAACGTATCGGGTCGTGTCGTGAACACCGTGATTGAATCAGCGGTGTTCGGCGCTTCGCCGTCATCCATCGCGAACTGGATTTCCAGACCTTCCGAACGGCCGATCCAGTTGCGTTGCATGATCTTCACCGGATCGGGCCATCCCGGCAGATTGCCCAGTTCGCTCAGCAACTCGTCCGCATACGCGGTGATCTTGAAAAACCATTGCGGAATTTCGCGTTTCTCGA
>JBDUEI010000063.1:0-8377 GCA_040002515.1 Rudaea sp.
CCAGGCGAACCGCCGACGATAATTGATTCACGTCGAGTCTCATTGCTCTCTCCAAGGTCAGGTGTTTTTCGACTTCAAGACAAATCGCGTCATTGGCGAGTGCGACGAAAACCATCGCCCCCGCAAAACGCGTTGATTCAACGACTCACGCCGTGATGCTCTGTGGCATTTCACCGACGTGCCCCATCATGTGGATAGCTGCACTTCCCTCCCTTCGTGGTTGGCCTGGTTCGCATCGGAATTGGTCGGTTCGAGGTCGCTCGGCGACGCCGTCCTTTCGTTGAGAAAGTGGGCGGGACTGGCGCCCAGGAAATTTTTGAACGCGCGGCGCATCGACGACGTGGAACCGAAGCCGACGCTGCGCGCGATTTCCGCGAGCGTCTGATCGGAGCGCCGGCTGACCAGTTCGGTGGCGTGGTGCACACGCACGCCGAGCAGATAGTGATAAGGGCTTTGTCCGAACGCCGCGGAAAATTCGTTGATGAACTGGAACCGGGAAATGCCGATCAGCCCGGCCAGCTTTTCGCAGGACCAGTCGGTCCAGTACTGTCGATCGATCAGCGCCTTGGCCGACAAAATGCGTTCGGAAGGCACGACCGAATCCGGCGTCGTCATCGCCTGCGCAGCCGTCGCCATGTCGAATGGAAAATCGGCTGCCGCGAGCGTGTGCTGACGCGGACGTCCGCGCAGTTGGCGCAGCACGAACGGATGCGCGGCGAGGTTTTTTTCGTCGCAGCGGACGATCATGTCGCCGGGAAAATCCGGTTCGTGTTCGCCGTCACCCTCGACCATGCGCAGTACGAATTGCGAACGCCGCGCGCGGTGATCGTTGAACCAGCGATACATCGTGCTCAGGCGCAGATCCAGCGCCAGCGCCGCTTTGCGCACTCCGACCAGACAACTCAGCAACACCGCACACTGGACCACTTCGTCCGGGTAATTCAGCCGTACGCGTCGCCGCGTGCGGGCGTGTTTGCGCTCGACCGCCGGGTTTTGAAGAACGCCGTGACGACTGGTTCTGCTAATGTGCTGCCGCGAAATTTCGATCGTCTGCATGGCTTTCCTGAATTTCTTCAGCAATTAGTGCTGGAGATAGGAAAGGAGTTTTCACACAGAACGTTCCGGAAAAAAAACAGGTCTTGCTCGCCGACAACGCCTTTTTTACCTGCGTTTCATCGCTCGATCAGCGTCGAGGCGATCCCTCGCGCTGCCGCCGCCACACCCGACGAAGTTGCTGTGCGGAGGAGTAACCGACCGCCGTGGCCGCGCTTTCGATCGATCGTCGTTCGTCGACGATGAGCTCGTCGAATGCTTCCAGACGCACGCGATGCAGGTAGTCCGACGGGCTGCTTCCCGCGTAGTGTTTGAACAGCCGCGTCAACTGCCGCTCGCCGACGCACGCGATGGTCGCCATGCTCGCCAATGTCCACGATTGGCTCGGAGCCTGGGCGATCGCATCCTGCACGCGATGCACCGCCGGATGCAGATGGTTGCGCTGCTGCAGCCATGACGAAATTTGCGGATCGCCGCCTTCGCGACGCGCATGCACGACCATCTCGCGAGCGACCCCCAGCGCACCGGCCGGACCGAGCACTTCGCCCACGGCCCACAGCGCCAGATCGATTCCGGCCGTGATTCCCGCACTCGTCGCCAGCGAATCGTCGACGACGAAGATGCGATTTTCCAGAACCTTCGCGCGCGGCGCGATGCTTCGCAACGTGCCGATGAGTCCGTGATGCGTCGTGCACGCACGACCATCCAGCCAGCCGGCATGCGCGGCGAGCAGAGCGCCCGAACAAACCGTGAGCTTGCGCGCCGCCAGCGCGCCGACGTTGGCCAGCCAGCCCACCACCGACGATTGCGCCAGCCGCGGCAGTGTCGTCGACACGTCGGCGATTCCCGGCACGATCAACCACGCGCCGTCCGGCAGTCTTTTGGGCAGTGGTTCAAGTCGACTCAGACTCAGCCCGAGCGAACATCTCTCTGTCGAACGCGCGCCGAAAAACCGCAGGTCGAAACGCGGAGTCAGATTTTCTTTGGCGCTCCACCAGTTCGCGATGCGAAACGGTTCGACGATACCGGCCACGTCCAGGAGCAAGACGTTGTCGGTGACGATCACGCAAATCGGAATGCGTTCCTGCCCAGCCGATTGCGTCCGATGTCCCGATTTGACCCGGTGTGGTCCGGAATCGCGCTTGCCCGTGTTCGCCCGGCTGGTCATGATTTGGCTTCGTACATAGCACTTTTCGCCCTCGATTCGGCGAAACAACGCTACCACAGAATGTCCTCACCTCGGATGTCCGTAAATGCTCCACGCGGTCGCCAGCTCCACCTCGAACTTCGTCCGCCCGGGCAACCGGCTTCTGGCATCGATTTCCGTCGAGCAGGTCACCGCGTTCGTCGAACTGGCGCGCGCGGGCAGTTTGAAGTCGGCATCGCAAACGCTGCATTTGTCGGAGGAAGGTCTTCGCAATCGCCTCATCGCTATCGAAGGCAGGCTCGGCGTGCGGCTGTATGAAAAAGAGCGCGGGCGTCGCGGCAAAGTGCGCATCACGCAGGAAGGCCGGCTGTTCCTGACCAAGGCCAGTCATTTTCTGGAAGAAGCGTATCGTCTGGTCAAAGTTTTCGAGCCGGCCGAGCGCGCCGAAGATCTGCTGATCGCGGCAAGCCAATACGTCACGTACTACCTTTTGATCGATGCGGTTCGCGATTTTCGGATCGCAAATCCGGGCGTGAAGATTCGTCTGCTGACACGATCCGAACAGGAAATCCTCGCGACCTTCGGCGACGCATGCGACATCGCACTCGGCATTTGCGCGCCTCCGGAATTTCCGCCCGGCGTCGATTGCAAACTTTGGTTCTCGCTGGGCTGGCATGTCATCGCACCGCGCGGCCATGCGTTGCTGCAGAAATCGAGCGTCGATCTGTCCGATCTGCGCGACGAACCCCTGATTCTTTTCGAGCGCGGCTCGACCGGCCGTGAACACGTCCTCGAAGCCCTGTGTCAGAGCGAACTCACGCCGCATATCGTGATGGAGACCACGTCGACGCAAGTGATCGTCCGCATGGTCGAAGCCGGACTTGGAATCGCCATCGTTCCGGTACTTCCGTCGGGCGTCATCACGCGCGGCTTCGACGTCGGCAGCGTTTCGCTGGGCCATCAGGTCCGCCCCATCGACACCTACATCATGTCCAGACCGGATGCCGCGCGCACCGACGCGGCCTACGAATTCCAGACCTTCCTGCATTCGCGCACGCCGTGATTCGGCCCGCTCGATCCGCCCAGAAAGAAGGCGTTGTCGATCAACGAAACGTGTTTCACTCGCCGCGACGTCGACACGCATAGTGCCGGCATCGCACGGGACCGCATCCGTTGGCGGCCCTCTCATCACTTTTTTCCATCTGCTCGAAGGATCGCGACGTGTCCACTTCCGACTCTGCACTGCTCGTTATCGATGTACAGAATTCGTTTCGCGACCGACCGTACTGGAACGACGCCGACGCCCTGCCCTTCGTCGCAAAGATTCAAACGTTGATCGACGGCGCTGCCGCGCGCGGCGTTCCGGTAATCCAAATTCTGCACGTCGAGGAATCCGGTGCGTTTTCGATTGCGTCGGGCCTGGTGACCACGATGAGCGGAATCTCGATCGATCCCACGGCGGTTTTTCACAAAGGTCGACACAGCGCGTTCGTCGGCAGCGGGCTCGATGTCTGGCTTGTACGAAACGGTATCCGGAATGTCGTGGTGTCCGGCATTCGCACTGAACAGTGCTGCGAAACGACCGCGCGCCACGCATCGGACTTAGGCTACGACGTCGACTACGTCACTGAAGCGACGCTCACATTTCCGATGGTCGATCGCAACGGTCGTCTCTGGAGCGCGTCGGATATCCGCGAACGCACCGAGCTCGTTCTCGAAGACCGATTCGCCCGCATCGTCACCGTCGATCAGGCGCTGAGCCGATTGAGCGGCGAGAAACGCCGTGTGTTGCAATCGGCCTAAAGCGTCTTTCCGATCACGTCATCGCGCAGTTTGAAATGCGACTCAAGGGAGCGGATTTACCTAACAGAACCCGCCAACGATTTCGCCAGCGCATCGGCGATCTCGGCACGGCCGAAGGGTTTGGCCAGGCGCAGCAAACCATGTGTGGACTCGCGCAGTTCCGTGTAGCCGCTGGCGAGAATAAACGGCAGCTCGGGACGCAATTCCGCGGCGGATTTCGCGAGCTGTAGGCCGGTCATGCCGGGCATGGCCTGATCGGTCACGACGACATCGATGTCGGCGCGCGCGGCGATCAACTCCAGTGCGACCGAAGCGCAATTGGCCTCGAGCACTGCATAGCCGAGATCTTCCACCACCGCCGCAGTACTCACTAGAACGAGTTCGTCGTCGTCCACGATCAGCACGGTGTGGCGATGCGCATCGGTGAGGGACTCGCTGCGCGGCAGCGCCACTTCAACGGGGACGGACTCTGCGTTGTTTCCGATCGGCAATATCAATTCCACCGTCGTGCCGTGTCGAGTATCGCTCGCGATGCGCAGTCTGCCGCCGGATTGTTCGGCCAAGCCATGCACCATTGATAAACCGAGACCTGTGCCTTTGCCGATACCTTTCGTCGTGAAAAAAGGTTCGGTGGCACGCGATAACGTGTCGGCATCCATGCCGTGGCCGCTGTCGGAAACGGACAGACAGATGTAACTGGCGACGGGCAATCCGAGCGCATCGGACGCGTCGACGTCGATCGCTTTCGCCGCGATGCGAATCGTTCCTCCGGTGGGCATCGCATCGCGCGCGTTGATCGTCAAATTCAACAATGCAGTCTCGAGCTGATTCGGATCGCTGACCACGGGCGACAGATCGTCGGGCACGTCGACTTTCAGGACGAATTCCGGACCGAGCGAACGATCGATCAGATCGACCATGCCGTCGATCAGAGCGCGCAACGGGATGGTCTGAATATTCAATTCCTGACGACGCGCGAACGCCAGCATGCGCTGCGTGAGCGTGCTGCCGCGTTCGGCGCCGCGCATGGCATTCTGAAGCAGGTTTTTCGCGCGCGCGTCGTCTGCTGGCAGGCGCTTTTCGAGCAGCTCCAGACAACCCGTGATGGCGGTCAGGAGATTGTTGAAATCGTGCGCGATGCCGCCGGTGAGTTTTCCGATCGATTCGAGTTTCTGCGTTTGAGCAAGCGCCTGTTGCGCTTTATGTAATGCTTCCTGCGACGCGCGGCGTTCCGAGAGATCGCGCGTGATCTTCGCGAAACCGACGACGAGGCCTTCCGAATCGCGAATCGGATCGACGACGACATGCGCCCAGAACCGACTGCCGTCTTTGCGCAGACGCCAACCTTCGGTTTCGAAACGTCCTTCGGCGGCGGCGATCTGCAATGTCTTTTGCGGCAGGCCGGACCGGCGATCGTCTTCTGCGTAGAAGCGAGAAAAATGCTGACCGACGATCTCGTGCGCCTCATAGCCTTTGAAGCGGCGCGCGCCGGAGTTCCAGCTCGACACGTAACCATCGATGTCGAGCATGTAGATCGCATAGTCGGTGATCGCATCGATGAGTAATCGATAGCGCTCGTTTTCGTCGATGTCGTGCACGTTCCTCACGGGCGTAGCTTAGCAAGAACATCGACTGGCACGCGCTGTCTTCGGGGAACATCATTGCGCTTCATCAAACGCCTGGTTTCACGCCGAATGTCGCCACCGAATCGCCATTCCTGATCGCTATTTTGCACGACTCCCACTTGCACACGAAACGGCATGAACAATTTCGATCGACGCCGGACCCGGCCGAATGGACGACGCCGATCGAACCGTTTCGCATCGCAGGCAACATTTATTATGTCGGCACGGAAGGATTGTCCGCGTATCTGATCGTGTCCGATCGCGGCGCCATTCTGCTCGACGGAACACTGCAACAGAACGCGGCGCTGATCGAGCGCAACATCGAATCGGTCGGCGTCGCATTGAAAGACGTGAAAATAGTGATCAGTGATCACGCGCATACCGATCACGTCGGCGCCATCGCAAAAATCAAGGCGGACACCGGCGCTGAATTCATCGCCAGCGCCGGCGATCGATGGGCGCTCGAACACGGTGAACCGCGCGGCGATACGACGTACGCGCCGATGACATTTCCACCGATCCACGTCGACGCGATCATCGGCGATGGCGAGACGAAACATCTGGGCAATGTCGTCCTCACCGCACATCTAACACCGGGACACACACCGGGCTGCACGACGTGGAGTATGTCGGTTCAAGACGGCGACACGTCGTTACGCGTAGTGTTCTTGTGCAGTATCACCGTCGCCGGAAATGTGCTCGTCGGCAATAAAGCCTACCCCGGCATCGTTGCGGATTATCGTGCGACGTTCGATCGCCTGCAGGCCATGCCGGCGGATATCGTTCTGACCAGCCATCCGGATATGTCGGATGTGCTCGGCCGGCGGGCGCGTCGCGATGCGGGCGACGTCAATGCCTTCGTCGATCCGACCGAACTACCGCGCATCGTCTCAACGGCTCGCGCGGAATTCGAAAAAAGTCTCGCCGCCGCGAGCAAACCGAAACACTGACGTCGCGCCGCGCGCGGCGGCTTGCATCACTTGCGATCGATCTGGATATTTTCCTTGGTGCCGCTGTTGGAGACGGCGATCATGATGCCCAGACCGATCGCGATGACCACGCCGATGATCGTCCAGGTTGTTCCAATGCTCGCCAGAATTCCCAATTGCCACAGCGCGGCGAGAACGCCGCCTATCAAGATGATGAAGCCGACCAGATACATGCCTGCCCATTTCATTTCGTGATCTCCTATCGTGCGATTGCAGAATTCCGAGGTGTCTCTGACGATCAGCGTTGGCAAAGTATACGCGCATGCCGCGCGGCAAAAAGATTCAGCCACGCATCAGGCAATCGCGCTGTCCACGACGCGCTGCGCCTCGGTCAGAATGCGTTGCAGATGCGCTTCGTCCTTGAAACTCTCCGCGTAAATCTTGTAGATCGATTCGGTACCCGATGGCCGCGCCGCAAACCATCCGTTTTGCGCGATGACTTTGACGCCGCCGATCGGCGCATCGTTGGCCGGCGCGCGATCCAGAACGCGCTCGACTTCCTCGCCCGCCAATTCATCGATGCGCAAGGTTTCCGATGATAATTTCGATAGCTTGGCTTTTTGCTGCGTCGTGGCTTTCGCATCGACGCGGCTGGCGAAGGGTTTACCAAGAGCGTTCGTCAGCTGCGTATACAACTCGCCGGGATCGCGATCTTGCCGCGCGGTGATCTCCGCCGACAGCAACGCGGCGGCGATGCCGTCCTTGTCCGTCGTCCACACCGTTCCGTCGCGGCGCAGGAACGATGCACCCGCACTTTCCTCGCAGCCGAAACCGAGCGTGCCGTCGAAAAGTCCCTCAGAAAACCATTTGAATCCGACCGGCACTTCATATAGCTCACGACCAAGTCGCCGCGCGACGCGATCGATCAACGCCGTGCTGACCAGTGTTTTTCCGACCCGTGCATTCTGACTCCATCCCGGCCGATGACGATAGAGATAATCGACCATCACCGACAGATAATGATTGGCTTCGAGCAGTCCACAACTGCGCGTGACGATGCCATGACGATCGTGATCGGTATCGCACGCGAAGGCCACGTCGTATTTATCCTTCAGTCCGATCAATCGCTGCATCGTGAACGACGACGATGGATCCATGCGGATCTTGCCGTCCCAATCCGCCGTCATGAATGCGAATTGCGGATCGACGACATCGCTGACCACCGTCATGTCGATCCGATACCGTTCCGCGATGCGCGCCCAATAGTGCACACCCGCGCCGCCGAGCGGATCGACGCCGACGCGCAGTCCGGCGTTACGAATCGCATCGAAATCGATCACGTCGACGAGCTCGGTAGTGTATCGATCGAGATAGTCGTAAGCATGCGTCGTCGCGGCGTGGCGCGCCTGTTCGAGCGGAATACGCTTGACGTCGTTCAATCCGTTTTCGAGCAGCGCATTGGCGCGATTCTGGATCCACCCGGTCACGTCCGTATCGGCCGGTCCGCCGTTCGGCGGGTTGTATTTGAAGCCGCCGTTATCGGGCGGATTGTGCGAAGGCGTAACGACGATGCCGTCTGCAAAACCGTTTTCCCGTCCTCGGTTATGGATGAGGATCGCGAGCGATACCGCCGGCGTCGGCGTGAACTCGTTGTCGGCGGAAACCATCGTCTGAATATCGTTCGCGGCCAGAACTTCCAGCGCGGTATCCAGCGCCGGTTGCGACAATGCGTGCGTATCGGCACCGATGAACAACGGCCCATCGATGTGTCTGGATTTTCGGTATTCGCAAATCGCCTGTGTGGTGGCGAGAATGTGCCA
>JBDUEI010000064.1:0-24070 GCA_040002515.1 Rudaea sp.
TGCCTTGCGCGGCCAACGGTTTGCCGAATGCGACGCGGGATTTCGCACGTTCGATCATGCTGTCCAGCGCGCGCTGCGCCAAACCGATCAATCGCATGCAGTGATGAATGCGGCCGGGACCGAGCCTGCCCTGCGCGATTTCGAAACCGCGACCTTCGCCGAGAATCAGATTCGTCTTCGACACACGCACGTTGTCGAAATCGACTTCGGCGTGTCCGTGCGGCGCGTCGTCGAATCCCAATACGTCGAGCGGCCGGACGATCCTTACGCCGGCGCAATCGCGCGGCACCAGAATCATCGCGTGACGCCGATGCGGCTCGGCATGCGGCGTCGTCACGCCCATCACGATGAAAATCGCGCAACGCGGATCCATCGCGCCGGTCGTCCACCATTTGCGGCCGGTGACGACGTAATCGTCGCCATCGGACTCGATGCGTGTGGCGATATTGGTCGCGTCGGAACTGGCGACATCGGGTTCGGTCATCGCGAACGCGGAACGGATTTCGCCGGCGAGGAGTGGTGCGAGCCAACGCGATTTCTGTTCGTCGGAACCGTAGTGCGCGAGCACTTCCATGTTGCCGCTGTCGGGCGCATTGCAATTGTATACTTCCGGCGCGATCGGCGAACGGCCCATGATCTCGGCGAGCGGCGCGTAATCGAGATTGCTCAATCCCGCACCGTGTTTCGCGTCGGGTAGAAACAGGTTCCATAGACCTGCGTCGCGCGCTTTCTTCTTTAGCGATTCCATCACCGGCGGAATCGTCCAGCGCTGATTCGGCTGAGCGATGTGCGAAAAATAATCCGCTTCCGCGACGTCGACGTGTTCGCGTTGAAAGCGTTCGAGCCGATCGCGCAAGGCGAGTGCGCGTTCGGAATAGGCGAAAAGATCGGTCATCGAGGCGAATCCCGCGTCGGCTAAATCAGTAAGCGGCCAGATCAGCAATCGGCCAGTTCAGTTGTTGGCTTGTTCAGTAATATGTCACGACTTCCCGGTCGGCGGGCGACGCCAGATGCGGAAGCATGTTCCAGATCTGCATGTCCCATCCGTGGCCGACGCGAAACTCGCTGATCGCCGTGTTGCGCAGGGCGATGTTCAGCGCGACGGTGCGCTCGGCATCGCAGCCGAGCGCGGCTTGCGCGCATTGCGCGATCGGACCGGCCGAGCTGATGACGAGAATTTTTCCGGGCGTCGCGGACAAAACGCGTTGGCGCGCCGCAGCGACGCGCGCGCCGAACGCTTGCCAGGTTTCGCCGACACCGTCGAGCTGGCCGAGCGCCCATTCGCGCAACGCGGCGGCGAGCAAGGCGTGAACGGCCCGTCGGTTGGTCGGATCGTTCGACGCGGCAGAAACGAGATCGTCATCGCGCGACGACGCATACGCGCGAACGATCGCTTCGTAGTCGAATTCGTTCCAGTTCGCGTCTTCTGCGCTCGCCGGAAATTCTCGTTTGGCCGATGTAAATGCACGCTCGATGGCCGCGAGTGTTTCCTTGTGCCGCCGCAGCGTGCCGCGAACGACGTGCGCGAAATTCAGTTCGGGATGCGACACGAGCCAGGCGGCTAAGCGCTCGGATTGTTCGTGACCACGCGCCGAAAGCACATCGTAATCGGCACTGCCGAACGACGCTTGCGCGTGCCGAATCAACCAAACGCGTTTCGAGGACGACGCTGTCATGCGTCAATCGACGACGAGGTCTTGCGTGAACTTGACGACGAACGGTTTCGCCTGGCCGGGCGGTGAAACCTTGACGGTGAACACGTACGTGCCGGCGCTGTCGATATCGAATTCACCGAGATAATCGATGTCGCCATTCTCGCTCGTCTCACGCATGCGGATGGGTTTGTTGTGTCCTGTCAAATCGCCGGCATCGGCGGTGATATCGGCGACGATGGTGTGCGAGGTTTCCGATTTTTGCTCGACGGAAATATTGAGCAGACCTTTGTTCGATGAACGCTCGATGCCGTATTGCTTGGCAATCGCGGGCTGAAGTTGTGTGGTCGAAATCGCGCTGTAGTGCACGACATAGTTGCCGAATGTTTTCTCGGACTCCGCGTGGCTTCGCGTCGAGGAAAGTACGCCGGCGGCGGCGAAGAAAATCGAGGCGGATGTCGCGAGGAATCGTCGAGCCGTCATAAGTTTGCCTAAACGCGTGAGGCCAGATCGGTGAGTGGCGCGATGACGAGCATACGCAAAAGAACCAGCGCGATCGACGCGAAGCCGTACGAAAAATCCATGCCGCCCAGCGACGGAATGAAGCGTCGAAACGGCCGCACGACGGGATCGGTGAGTCGCAACAGGAGCGAATAGTTCGAGTCGAAACGCATCGACGGAATGAAACTCATCACGCATACGGCGAGGATGGCGACGATTTCGATCAGGATGATCCAGTCGAACACGTCGACGAGCGCGCGCAACAACACGCCGCCGATGCTGATCGGCGCGCCGATCAATGTGACGAGCAAGGCGAATTCGACAGCGGCGATAAGCCACGCCACGAGCAGCGACGAAAAATCGATGCGGCGCCAGCGCGGGATCACGTTGCGCAACGGCATCACGACCGGATTGGTGAATTGATAGACGAAGCGGCACACCGGTTCGGTGAACGGTGCGGCGATCGCGATGAGCAACGCGCGCACGACGAACATCGCAATGAAAAATCCGAACAAAGTCTGGATAAGGAAAACGCCGGCGTTCTGCAAGTAGCTCATGCGGAATCCATCTGCGCCGAGAGTTCGCCGCCGCGCCGTGTCGCCGCGGCGACGGCACGCGCGACGATAGCGGCGAAATCGTCCGACGTGAAACTCTCCAGCGCCGCTTGCGTCGTGCCGCCGGGCGAGGTGACGCGGCGTCGCAATTCGGCGGCGTCGACATCCGATTCGCGCAACATGCGGCCGGCGCCCAGGCAGGTTTGCGCGGCGAGTTCACGCGCCGTTTCGCGCGGCATTCCTTGCGCGACGGCCGCCGCTTCGAGTGCTTCGGCGAGCAGAAAGAAATACGCAGGACCGGATCCGGATAATGCCGTCACGGTGTCCATGATCTTCTCGTCCTCGATCCAGCGCGATAGGCCGGTGGCGTCGAGGATGGTCTGCGCCAGCTCGCGCTGCGCGGACGTCACGCGCGCATTTGCGCACATACCTGTCGCGCCCGCGCCGATCAGCGCGGGCGTGTTCGGCATGCAGCGCACGATGGCCGCGCCGCCGCCGAGCCATGAATCCAGTTGATCGATACGTATTCCCGCCGCGATGGAAACGATCAGCGCGCCACTCTCGCGCACGCTGTCGCGCAAACCGGAGCAGACGGTTTTCATCACCTGCGGTTTGACCGCGAGCACGACGACATCGGCCAGGCGCGCCGCATCGGCATTCGATTCGTGGACCGCGACGGAAAAATCCCTGGCCAGTTGCGCGCGCATATCCGCGTTGGGCTCCGACGCCGTGATGTTTGGCGCAGCAAACCCGGTACGCAGCAGGCCGCCGATCAGACTTCGCGCCATGTTGCCGCCGCCGATGAAGGCGATCTTCGAGACGGTCCCGTCTCTTTTATTGGACGTCATCGACCGCTCAAAGGAAATTTGAGCCGCAGGCGCGAAATGACGTCCTCCAAATCAACAAGTTTTCCCTCGTACAATTCGCGTTCACCTAAGGCGATGATCGCCAATAGCGCCGCCGTTTCGGGATTCAAAGGCTGTAGTTTGATGTTGTCTTTCACGAGTTAAATATAGTCGATATGAGACTTCAACATCTATTCGCGCCGTCCGAACAACGCCGTGCCGATCCGCACCATCGTCGCGCCTTGTGCGATCGCAAGTTCGAAATCGTCGGACATACCCATCGAGAGCGTGTCGATGGGCGAACAATTTCGCCGCAGGTCGTCGAACGTCGCGCGCATGCGGTCGAACGCTTTGCGGCGTGCGTCGAGATCGCCAGGTTGCGGAATCGCCATCAGCCCGCGCAGTGCAAGACGCGGTGCGTGCGCGATTCGTTCGGCGAGTGCCGCGACGTCGTTCGGCGCGCAGCCGGACTTGCTCGCTTCATCGTCGATATTTACCTGGATCAGCACGTTCAGCGGCGGCGACGAATCCGGTCGATAGGTGTTTAGTGGATCGATGAGTTTGGCGCGATCGAGACTTTGCAGCCACGCGAAGTGTTCGGCCACGTCGCGGCATTTATTCGATTGCAGCGGACCGATCATGTGCCATTCGAGATTGAGGTCGGCGAGTTCGCGTTGTTTGGCCCGCGCTTCCTGGACATAGTTTTCACCGAAGGCGTGTTGTCCTTTCGCGGCGAGATCGCGAATCGCTGTCGACGGCTTGGTCTTGGAAACGGCGAGCAACGTCGCGGAATGTCCGGCGCGCTGCGCGGCCGCGTCGATTCGGCGGCGAATATCGAGGTAATCCGTTGTCAAGGAAGTGTCGCCAAGAGGTTGCACCGGCTTGAATTTATAGCGCTATACTGCGTTGCAAGCACGTCCTGATCGGACGCGGTTAGTTTTCCAAGGGGATTATCGATGGATATTGCCGAATTACTGGCATTCTCGGTGAAGAACAAGGCGTCGGACTTGCACTTGTCGGCCGGTTTGCCGCCGATGATCCGGGTCGACGGCGACGTGCGCCGCATCAATATTCCTTCGCTCGATCATAAACAGGTCCATTCGCTGGTGTACGACATCATGTCGGACAAACAGCGTCGCGACTACGAAGAATTTCTGGAAGTCGATTTCTCGTTCGAGATCCCGGGCCTCGCTCGATTCCGCGTCAACGCGTTCAACCAGAACCGCGGTGCGGGTGCGGTGTTCCGGACCATTCCGTCGGAAGTGCTGACGCTGGAAGACCTGGCGTGTCCAAAAATCTTCAAGGAACTGATCAACCAGCCGCAAGGTTTGATTCTTTGCACGGGCCCAACCGGGTCGGGCAAATCGACGACGCTTGCCGCGATGATCGACCACATCAACAAGAATGAATACGGTCACATTCTGTCGGTGGAAGATCCGATCGAGTTCGTGCACACGGCGCAGAAATGCCTGATCAATCAGCGCGAAGTGCATCGCGATACGCACGGATTCAACGAAGCGTTGCGTTCGGCGTTGCGCGAAGATCCCGACTACATTCTGGTCGGCGAAATGCGCGATATCGAAACGATTCGCCTCGCGCTCACCGCAGCGGAAACCGGACATTTGGTGTTCGCGACATTGCACACGAGTTCCGCATCGAAAACCATCGATCGCATCATCGACGTATTTCCGGCCGGCGAAAAACCGATGGTGCGTTCGATGTTGTCCGAATCGCTGCGCGCGGTGATTTCGCAGTCGCTGTTGAAGAAAGTCGGCGGCGGACGCATCGCGGCGCATGAAATTATGGTCGGCATTCCGGCGATCCGAAACCTGATTCGCGAAGACAAAGTCGCGCAGATGTATTCGTCGATCCAGACCGGCGCGCAATACGGCATGCAGACGCTCGATCAATGTCTTCAGGACATGGTCAAGCGCGGTGTGATCACGCGCGCGTCGGCGATCGGTTACGCGAAGAACAAAGAAATTTTCAAGTGATGTCAAAAACCGGATATCGAAAACTGGGAATGGCTGCGCAAAAGGCTGAATCTATTTTTGCGAATCTGCATTCCGGCTCATCGGTGTCCGTTGTCGGAGTAATGTTATGAGTGCCGTAGATTTCACCTCGTTCCTCAAATTGATGGCGCACAAGAAAGCGTCCGACCTATTCATCACGGCCGGCATTCCGCCTTCGATCAAGGTCCATGGGCGCGTGGCGCCGATCACGCAAAATCCGCTGACGCCGCAGCAATCGCGCGACATGGTTCTTAACGTGATGACGCCGTCGCAACGCGAAGAATTCGAAAAGACGCACGAATGCCAGTTCGCCATCGGCGTATCGGGTGTCGGCCGTTTCCGCGTGAGCTGTTTTTATCAGCGCAACAACGTCGGCATGGTGTTGCGCCGCATCGAAACGCGCATTCCGTCGATCGAAGAATTGAATCTGCCGCCGATCATCAAAACGCTGGCGATGACCAAGCGCGGCATCATCATCTTCGTCGGCGCGACCGGTACCGGTAAATCGACATCGTTGGCTTCGATGGTCGGCTATCGCAATCAGAATTCGACTGGTCACATCATCACCATCGAAGATCCGATCGAATACGTGCACAAGCACGAAGGCTGCATCATCACGCAGCGCGAAATCGGCATCGATACCGATAGCTGGGAAAACGCGCTGAAGAACACCTTGCGCCAGGCGCCGGACGTCATTCTGATCGGCGAAGTGCGTACGCGCGAAACGATGGAACACGCGATCAACTTCTCGGAAACCGGTCACCTGTGTTTGTGCACGCTGCATGCGAACAACGCCAACCAGGCGATGGATCGCATCATCCATTTTTTCCCCGACG
Source organism: Rudaea sp. (assembly GCA_040002515.1). Classification (GTDB taxonomy): domain Bacteria; phylum Pseudomonadota; class Gammaproteobacteria; order Xanthomonadales; family Rhodanobacteraceae; genus Rudaea. Next base: position 6,401 of record JBDUEI010000064.1, read on the forward strand.
ATCGCCGCGAACAGTTGTTCATGGATTTGTCGCTGAACCTGAAAGGCGTCGTCGCACAGCAGCTGATTCCGACGCCGGACGGCAAAGCGCGCCGCGTGTGCGTCGAGGTTCTGCTCGGCACGCCGCTGGTGCAGGATTACATCCGCAAGGGCGAAATCCACAAGTTGAAAGACGTCATGAAAGAGTCGACGAACCTCGGCATGAAGACGTTCGATCAAGGTCTGTTCGAGTTGTATCAGGCCGGCGAAATTTCGTACGAGGATGCGTTGCGTCACGCGGATTCGACCAACGAAGTGCGCCTGAAGATCAAGCTCGCCCAGGGCGGCGACGCGCATACCTTGTCGCAAGGCATGGATGGCGTGGAGCTCGTGGAAAGCTGATTCGTATGGTTCATCGCATCGACTGGCGCCCGGCCCGCAAGCCGGGCGTCGCCTTTTTCAGTATCGGAAATTCTCGTGTCGCGTGATCTGGAACGACTGCGCGCAACATGGCGCGTACTCGGCGCGGAAGATCCGTTATGGGCGATTCTTTCGCGCCCGGACAAACGCGGCGGGCGCTGGGACATCGACGAATTTTTCAAATCCGGCGATGTCGAAATCGGTGCGATCGCGGGATATTGCGCGCAGTTGCAAAGACCGAGCGGGCGTCACGTTGCCGTCGATTTCGGATGTGGCGTCGGACGTTTGACGCGTGCGTTATCCGCGCGCTACGAGAAAGTGATCGGTGTCGATATTTCGCCGAGCATGATCGAACGCGCTCGATCGCTTCATGTTGACCGGCCGAGCATGCAGTTCGTCGAAAACGCTGAATCCGATCTTCGTTTTCTCGATGACGGCAGCGTCGATTTCCTGTATTCCGTGATCACGTTGCACCATATGCCGCCCGCACTGCAGCGCAGCTATATCGCCGAGTTCATGCGAATACTTGCGCCGTCCGGTCTGGCCGTTTTTCAGATCGCCGCTGACTACAGCAATGATCTGCGCGGATTCGCCTATCGAATGATTCCGAACCGATGGCTGTCGCCGTTGCGTCGGCGCGTTCATGCCATCGGCGTGGCGGCGGAGATGCACACGTTGCCGGAGAGCGATGTCGTCGCGATCGCAAAAGCGGCGGGACGATCGATTCTGCTCGGCGTGGATTCCGACAGCGCCGGCCGCGGATTTCACGGCCGGTTGTTGTTCGTCGGTTGAGCTATCGCGCGCCGATCAGTTCTGTTCGACGACTTCGTGGATCGCGATGCCGTTCGCGTTCGCGGTGAACGTGATATCGGCCGACTTCATCCACTGCTCATACGTCGCGAAGATTTTGGTCTGCATGTCGATCTGTTGTTGTTTGTCGGCAGGCATCGCGGCTTTGAACTTGGTGAACATGTCGCCCATCAGCGCGTAGAGCTTTCCGGTGAAATGCATGCGCAGGAATACCGGATCCTTCGCTGGCGCGGCGGCGAGATACGCGCCGAGTGTTGCGTCTTCACCCGCGCCGCTGGACATGGCCAGCGCATCGCTCGACATCGCCACCGCCAGCGGCGGCGTGGTGACGGGCAGGATGCCCAGAGGCAAAGGCACCGCTTTGCCGTCGGGCTGAACTTTCAGCGTGGCCAATTGCGGAACGGCGAGTTGCGCCATCGCGAGAACGGCCAGCGGATTGGTCGTGCGCATCAGCATTTTTCCGGAGACTTCCGGAACCGACGTGCCATCTTTCATCTCGAATTTATCGAGCGTGAAACGAAAACCGGTGAGATCGCTGAACGGCGGCGGGATGGTGACGTCGGTCTTGGCCTTGGATGCGGCGAAACCCTGGTTCAATGTCGCCAGATGCGGGCAGGTGTACGGTTTTGCCGCAACCGCATCGGCCTGTTCGAGCCAGAAGTCTTTGAGTTTCAGGATCGGCAGCGAAACGCTGATGTCCATCACGCCTTCGCCGGCAGAACCGGTGCCGGGCGCAGAACTGAACGCCGCGCTGAGCTGTTGCGCGATCGAGCTATCCATTTCGATTTGCGCACCGAGTCGCATGCGCTGCGGCGCCAGCTCTTCGGTGCCCGCAACCATGCGCGGGAATTTGTGAGCGATGTCGAGAAAATCCGTGCGACAGGCCGGATCGGTGCCGGTCAACGGCATGCCGACGGCTTTGGCAAAATCGGCATCGGTGCCGGTCGCGGGATTGGTCAGGCGTTCGGTGATACGCACGAAATCGATGAAGCCCGTGCCGTATCCGGAATAGCCGTACTGCTTGGCGATGGCCTGCAACGTGCCGGCGGAGCCGAGATTCTGCGCGGGTTTGGTCAGGCCGAGAATCTGCTGTTTGAGTGCATCGTCACCGGCGGTCGGCAATAGCGAAAGGACGAGATGACCACCTTCGATTGCCGCAACGCCGATGACCTTCTCGTCGCCGATCTGCCAGAATTCCTGATTGCCGACTTTGCCGACCGGAATCTTCTCGCCGGTTTTGGTTTCGATGGTCGCGATCTCCGCGCGGAACGCGGCCGGATCGCCGAGTTCGATACGGATGACCGGTACCATGCCGACGCCGTACATGGCGAAGTGCGCATCCGGCTTCAGTCCCATCGCGCGCAGGCGTGTCCACAGGTCGTCGGTCTGGAATTCGTCGAGGATCACGCGCGCGATCTTCGTGGCGCGCGCGGTGTTCGGATCGTTCTTTTCGGTGCCGGCCCGGGTCAGCATGTCCTGATACATCTGCATGAGCATCGGCCAATAGCCCTTCATGCGCTTGGACCATTCTTCGGTTACCGCGACTGGCGTGACGTCGATGTTGGCGTACGCGTACGGCGTATCGGCGGGCACGAAGGCGAGCGGCGCGTCGTTGTCCGTCGCCTTTTTGCCGCAGGCGGCGAGCAACGTAGCGCACAGGATAGGCAAGGCGAGCAGGCGGATCGGACGCATGGAATTTTCCCCGGATTTGGATGGCATGAGCATGCGGCGATTATGCCTCACGCCCACGCAGGCCGCGTCAGATTTCGCGTCCGATCAATTCGACCAAGACCGCCATGCGGACGAAAACGCCGTTGGCGACTTGTTCGAGAATGAGCGATCGGGCGCCGTCGGCGACGTCGGACTGAATCTCCACGCCACGGTTCATCGGCCCGGGATGCATAACCAGGCAATCGGGATGCGCTCGCGCCAGGCGCTGCGCGGACAAGCCGAAACGCGCGAAATAGTCGGCTTCCGACGGAATCGACGTGGTTTGCATGCGTTCCTTCTGCAAGCGAAGCATGATCGCGACATCCGCACCTTCGATCGCGTCGTCGAAATTGTGGAAAATGCGGCAATGTGGAAAATCGCCGGAATCGGGTGCGAGTTCGGGCGGCGAACACAGCCGGATTTCCTTCGCACCGAGCGCGTGCAACGCGTGCACGTCGGAACGCGCGACGCGCGAATGGCGGATGTCGCCGCAGATCACGACGGTGAGTTTTGAGATATCCGGGCGATGGCGGCGCAATGTCAGCGCATCGAGCAAACCCTGGGTCGGATGCGCGTGATTGCCGTCGCCGGCATTCAGGACGCTGGCGTGCGAGCGCAGATGTTTCGCGATGTATTCCGGCGTTCCGGATTCCTTGTGGCGCACGACAAACGCATCGCAGTGCATCGCTTCGAGCGTGTGCACAGTGTCGAGCAAGGTTTCGCCTTTCGTCGTCGACGAACTGGCGATATCGAAATTGATGACGTTGGCGCCGAGTCGTTTCGCGGCGAGATCGAACGACGTTCGCGTGCGCGTCGACGGCTCGAAAAAAAGATTGATCACGGTGCGCCCGTGCAGAATATCTAGCGGTTTTGCGCCGCCACGCGTCTGTTCGCGCAGCGCTTCGGCGCGATCGAGCAGAGCCGTGATCTGTTGGCCGCTCAATCCGTCCAGTGTCAACAAGTGACGCAAATTGACGTCCCCCTTTTTAGTTGGCGTTATTTTTCCGCCGGCGTTTGCCGCAACCAGGTTTCGATGATGATTTGTGCCGCGATCGCGTCGAGCTCCGCGGCGTTCTTGCGCCGCGCCTGTCCATTGGCGCGGCGGTCGGCGAAACGCTGCGAGGCTTCGACGGAACTCAAGCGCTCGTCGACCAGATGTGCCTCGAGTTGATAGCGTTGCGTCAGTTCCGCGGCGAACGCGCGCGCGGTACGGCTGTTGGCTTGTTCGGAACCGTCGAGCATCAGCGGCAATCCGACCAGGAGCATGTTCGGGCGCCAGTCGCGCATGATCGCGTCGACGCGCGGCCAGTCCACGCCGTTTTCGCCGTTGCCGACGATGCTCAACGCGCGCGCATCGCCGGTGAACGTGTTGCCGACCGCGACACCGATACGCTTTCCGCCGTAATCGAAACCCAGGACGGTGAGCGTGGGTCGACGATGATCGGGTGGAGACGAAACGTCGATCTCCGGTTCCGGAACATGCAAACTCGGTGCGGCGTTTCTACGCATGACCGGCGTAATCCGTCAGGCTCGAGATGTCGACGCCGACCAATGCAGCGGCGGCTTCCCAGCGTTCTTCGAGCGCCGTCGAAAACAAGATGCGTTCGTCCGAATCCACGGTGAGCCACGCGTTTTCCTTGAGCTCGATTTCGATCTGGCCCTGGCTCCAGCCGGAATAGCCGAGCGTGACGAGGGCTTTTTCCGGTCCATTGCCCGCGGCGATGGCGACGAGCACGTCGCGCGACGTCGTCACGCAAAGGCGATCCGAAATCTTGAACGAGGATTCCCAATTGCCGGTCGGCGAATGCAGCACGAAGCCGCGCTCGGGTTGGACCGGGCCGCCGATGAGCACAGGCGCGTCGCCGATGTGGCTGGTTTCGGCTTGGATGTTCATCTGCGCGAGCACGTCGCCCAATCGATATTCGGATACGCGATTGATCAACAATCCCATCGCGCCTTCTTCGCTGTGCTGGCAGACGAAGGCGACGCTGCGGCGGAATGTCGGATCACGCAAACTGGGCATGGCGATCAGGAGATGATTGGTCAGAGTGCTGATCGATTCCATAGCGCATTCTAACGCGTCTGCACAGCATGCCGCGACGCGCGGAAGTCGCGCGTTCAGCGATTGCGCAGGATATCGCCGGGCAGGAATTGCCAGGTCCGCGTGACGTACAGTTCATCGACGCCGTCTTCCGCCGGGATCGGCGGAAACGGGGCGGACTGGTTGACGATGCGGATCGCCGCGTCATCGAGCAATTTGTGGCCGCTGGGTTCGATGACATCGATGCTCTTGATCGAACCGTCTTTGCGCAGCGCGACGGTGAGCACGAGTTCGCCATGCATCTGCTCGCGGCGTGCTTCGTCCGGATAATTCAGGTTGCCGATGCGCTCCACGCGCGCCACCCACGCCGACATGTACGCGGCGTACTGATATTCCTTGGTGTTCGCGGAAATATATTTTTTCTTCGGACGTTTGGCGTAGGCCTGAGATTCTTGCTGGATTTCCGCCGCGAGTTTCGCCATCTCCAGTTTCTTTTCGAGCACGTCGCGCGTGTTCGGTTGCGGCAGCGGAGGCTGCTCGGGCAATTCGCGATCGGTCTGCAAACTGAATTTGGATTTCTGCTGCGTGAGCAATTCGCGCTGTGTGGGCGGCTGCGGTTTCGGCGCGGACGCCTGCATCGGTTTCGGCGCGACGCCGGCGTCGTTCTTGGCGATCGGGCTGGACACGAGTTCGCTCGGACGGATCGACTTCTCGCTTTCCCCGCCGCCGCTGTTGTTGGCCTGCGCGAGGAAATCCGCCTTGCTCGGTTTTTCTCCGGACGCCGACTGCACGAGGATGACGTCGAGCGACGGCAGGCTCGGTCGCGGTTTTTCGTATTCGAAGGTGAGCCCGAGCGCGAGCACGCCGTGCGCGATGACGGAGAACAGAAGCGTTACGCCGAGCCGGTCTCCGCTGCCGACTTTGCGCGGCGTCATTTACGCCGTTTCTCAATCGCGTCGAACAACTGTCCGGCGATGTTCAATCCGAATTGCGCATCGAGTTCGCGGATGCACGTCGGCGAGGTGACGTTGATTTCGGTGAGGTAATCGCCGATCACGTCGAGACCCACGAAGATCATGCCGCGCTTGCGCAATTCGGGGGCGACCTGCGCGGCGAGCCAGCGTTCACGCTCGCTGATCGGATGGCCGACGCCTTTGCCGCCGCGCGCAAGATTGCCGCGGAAATCGTCGCCCTGCGGCATGCGTGCGAGTACGAACGGAACCGGTTCGCCATCGACGAGAAGAATGCGGCGATCGCCGTTTTTTATTTCAGGCAGGTATTTTTGCGCGACGGTGAAATCGCGTCCGTTTTCGGTCAGCGTTTCCAGGATCACGTTGAGATTCGGATCGCCGCGATGGCTGCGAAAGATCGATCGGCCGCCCATGCCGTCGAGCGGTTTCAGGATCACTTCGTCGTGCTGCTGCACGAATTCCTTGATCGTCCTGGCTTCGCGCGCCACGACGCTCGGCGGTATACATTGTGGAAAATGCAGCGAAAACAATTTTTCGTTCGCATCGCGCAGCGCACGCGGATCGTTGACCACGAGCGCGCCGCCCATCTGCGCCAGTTCGAGCACCATCGTGTCGTACAGAAACTGCGAATCGAACGGCGGATCCTTGCGTGCGAGGATGACGTCGGTCTTGCGCAGATCGATCCAGCTCGCTTCGCCAAGCGTGAACCAGTCGTTCGCGTCGTCGCGGACTTCGACCGGCCGGGCCTGCGCCCACGGCGCGGCGTCGCGAACCGCGAGGCTGGCCGGCGTGAGGTACAGCAAGGTGTGTCCGCGGCGCTGTGCTTCGAGCATCATCGCGAACGTCGAGTCTTTTTCGATGTGGATGGACTCGATCGGGTCCATCAGCACGGCGACGGTCAGGCTCATCGGCAACTCGCCGGCCGGAAACCGCGGTTATTGGCACGAGAAGTGCTGCGATTGTTCCGCATGTGCGCACGGTGATTCAGTCAGGTCGAGGTCTATACTACCATCGACGTCGATGGCGCTCAGGCGCTGGTTCGCGATCCAAACGGGCTATTTCGGGGTGAACTTTTCCCAGGAATGGTGCGTGGTTAGCGGATTTACTTGACAGGTTTGCTAAGTATTGGTTAAACAGCGGGGTCGGCCGCGGCATCCAGGGCAGCGCGGCCTCCTTCACATGATGTGGTGGCGCGCGCAGCGATGGCGTGCGCATTGGCTCTCCGATGGTTTGGGGGTAGTACGTGGAACAGACAGCGAAAGATGGCGGCTTGGCCGGACTCAAGGTCATGGTCATCGACGACTCCAAAACGATTCGGCGAACCGCCGAGACGCTTTTGAAGAAAGAAGGTTGCGAGGTCATCACCGCGACCGATGGCTTCGAGGCGCTTGCGAAGATTTCCGATCAGCAACCGAACATCATTTTCGTCGACATCATGATGCCGCGCCTGGATGGTTATCAGACCTGCGCGCTGATCAAGAACAACCAGATGTTCAAGGGCACGCCCGTGATCATGCTGTCCTCGAAGGACGGTCTGTTCGACAAGGCGCGCGGACGCATCGTGGGCTCCGAACAATATCTGACCAAACCGTTCACGCGCGAAGAGTTGCTCGGAGCGATCCGGCGGCATGTCAATCACAAGTAACTGACCGGCCATCCGGAATGCAAGGGGAAACGAATGGCGCATATTCTGATCATCGACGATTCGCCGACCGACATCCGTGTCTTCACCACGTTGCTGGAGAGGAACGGACACAAGGTCAGCAGCGCCGCGAGCGCCGAGGCGGGTATCGCGATGGCCAAGCGCGAACGGCCTGACCTAGTGATCATGGACGTCATCATGCCCGGTATGAATGGTTTCCAGGCCACGCGCACGTTGAGCCGCGAGACCGAGACGTCGGAGATTCCGATTCTCATCATCACGACCAAATCGATGGAAACCGATCGCGTCTGGGGTTTGCGGCAAGGCGCGAAGGATTTCATGGTCAAACCCGTGGGCGAGCAGGATCTGCTCGGCCGCATCCAGAAACTTTTGAGCTGACGATCACATGGCATCCGTGCTCGATTTACAGCAACTCTCGCCCTTCGAAGCGCTGGCGACGTTCGAGCGCCGCAGCCTGGCGCATGCGGCGGGATTGCCGGAACAGATCGAAGCGCCGGGTCTGTGGCGCGGCATCGGATTCCGCATCGGCACGCGCTACATGGTGAGCAGCATCAACGAGGTCAACGAAATCCTGACTCAGCCCCCGCTGACCATCGTGCCCGGCACGCGGCCGTGGCTGCTCGGCGTGGCCAACGTGCGCGGTAACCTCGTGCCGGTGATCGACCTCAAACAGTATCTGGAAGGCGAGCGGACGCTACTCACCGACGCCAGCCGCGTCCTGCTCGTGCGCCAGCTCGGCGGCAGCGTGGGGTTGCTCATCGACGAAGTGCTCGGACAGCGCAATTTTTCCGAAGAACAGCGCGCGGATGCCGTCGGCGAAGACGACGATCGTTACAGCCGATACATCGGCGAGAAATATCCATTAGGGGATGTGCAGTGGGGCCATTTCAGCATGGCGGCCCTGGTGCGCAGTCCGGATTTCGTGCAAGCGGCGGCGTGACCGCCGAGGCAAAAAAGCAAATGCAGTCAAGGGGTGAGTTATGAGCGTGACAACCGGTGCGGTGGGTGGCAAGGAACGAACAGGCGCGAACACGCTGCTCGTCATCCTGCTCATCATCACGATATTGTTCGCGGTGGCGGACTTCGGTTTCCTGACCTACTACGCGTCGCAGGATGCCAAAGCCTCCGTGCTGGTCACGAAAATCCAGGTGCTGTCGCAGCAGTTGTCGAAGGTGGCCAACGACGCGGCGGGCGGCAACATCGATGCGTTCAAGAGCCTCGAACAGACGCGCAACTCGATCGACGATCTGCTCAACAAACTGAAGAAGGGCGATTCGACGACCGGCATGCAGGGCTACGCCGATTCCGGCGCAAGCTCGCAGATCGCCGATCTCGACAAGGCCTGGGCGCCGCTGAATACCGATGCCACGAAGATTCTCGCCGGTAAGGAACAAGTGCTCAGCACCGCGTCGACGGCGGCGGATTTCAATAGCAAAATGCCCGTGCTGAACTCGCGCATGGAAGAAGTGGTGAAGATTCTCGCCGAGCGCAACGGCTCGCCGACGCAAGTGCAGATTTCCTCACGCGAAATGTTGCTCGCCGACCGCATGCAGCGCCGCGTGCAATCGATTTTGCAGGGCGGTGAAGAAGCGCAGTCCGCAGCCGATGGTCTGCAGCGCGATGCGCAATTCTATGGCGCAGTGCTGGCCGGTCTGATCAGCGGCAATCCCGATCTGAACATTCGCGCGATGGACAACGCGAATGCGAAAGCGATCCTCACCGAGATCAACGAAAGCTGGACCGCGCTCGTCGGCGATCCGGTGAAGAAACTGCTCGACTCCGCTTCCGCCTTGCAGGAAGTGAAGCAGGCCGCCGACCAGGCGTCGATCGATAGTCAATCGATGTTGCTGAAAGCCGATCCGGTTTCCACGCGCATCGGTCAATTGCAGAGCAGCCGACCGTTCCCGAATCTGTGGGCCGGTGCCGTCGCGGCGCTTTTCGCGATCATCCTCGTGGTGTTGTTGGTGGCCAGTCAGATTCGCGGACAGCGCCAACGCTACCAGGTCACCGCCGAGTTGAATCAGCGTAACCAGGAAGCCATTTTGCGTTTGCTCGACGAAATGGGATCGCTCGCAGAAGGCGATCTGACTGTGCGCGCAACCGTTACCGAAGACATTACCGGCGCCATCGCCGACTCGGTGAACTTCGCGGTCGAAGCATTGCGATCACTCGTGACCACGATCAACGACACCGCCATGCACGTGTCGACATCGGCGCAGGAAACGCAGGCCACCGCCATGCACTTGGCGGAAGCCGCCGAACATCAGGCGCAGCAGATTACCTCGGCATCCGCGGCGATCAACGAAATCGCGGTGTCGATCGACGAAGTGTCGAAGAACTCCGCCGAATCCGCGGACGTCGCGCAGCGCTCGGTGCAGATCGCCTCGAAAGGCGCCGGCATCGTGCGCCAGACGATTCAAGGCATGGACTCGATTCGCGATCAGATTCAGGAGACCTCGAAACGTATCAAACGTCTCGGTGAATCCTCACAGGAAATCGGATCGATCGTCGAACTGATTAACGACATCGCCGAACAGACGAACATTCTGGCGTTGAACGCGGCGATTCAGGCGGCCTCCGCCGGTGAAGCGGGTCGCGGCTTCGCGGTCGTCGCCGACGAAGTGCAACGACTCGCCGAACGCGCCTCGGGCGCCACACGCCGAATCGAAACGCTGGTGCAAACCATTCAGGCCGATACCAACGAAGCCGTCACCTCGATGGAACAGACCACCGCCGAAGTGGTGGCCGGTGCGCGCCTGGCCGAAGACGCCGGTTTGGCGCTGGGCGAAATCGAAAAGGTTTCGAACGATTTGGCGGATCTCATTCAGAACATCTCCGAGGCCGCGCGCCAGCAGTCCGCTGCGGCGACGAACATCTCGGCGACGATGAACGTGATTCAGGAAATTACGACGCAGACCTCGGTGGGTGCAAGTCAGACGGCCGAATCGATCGGAAATCTGGCCCAACTCGCCGCTGATTTGCGACGATCGGTCGCGGACTTCAAGCTGCCGGCGTAAGCCTGCGCGCCCGGTCCGGCTTGACGAATCGTATGAAGTCGAATCGTATGAAATCGAATCGCATGAATACGATCAGCGCCGGAACCGAGCAGACGACGAACGCGATCATGATGTCTTTGCACTTGGCGGAAATGGATGGCGAGCATGGTGGTCTCCGCCGGCAACACCTCTGCGTTCTCGCCCATGCCGGGCATGGACGACAGCGAGTTTGCGCGCTGGGCGACGATGCTCGAGAAGCGCACGGGCGTCGTCGTTCCGCTGACTCGCAAAGCGTTTCTCGTGACCAGCGTCCGCGCACGCATGCGCGAGACCGGACATTCGAATTTCGAGGAATACTTCAAGCTTCTGCACACCGTGCCGGAAGGCGCGATCGAATGGACGACCCTGGTCGATCGATTGACGGTGCACGAAACGCATTTTTTCCGGCACATGCCGTCGATGACATACATCGCCGAGCAATGGCTGCCGCTGGCATCGAAGAATGCTGCGAACGATCTGCATGCGTGGAGCGTGGGTTGCTCCAGCGGCGAGGAAGCCTACACGCTGGCGATGGTGCTGCATCGTCATCTGCCGGCGCGCAAAGGATCGAAAACCTATTTCGGCGTGACTGCGACGGACGTCAGTCTCCCGGCTTTGGCCGTTGGTCGCGCGGGACTTTACCCGGCGCACAAACTGAACGAAATTCCCGAACAGTACCGGCAGAAATATTGCGAAGTGCTGGACGGCGATTCGTTCCGCATCATCGAGCCGCTGCGCAAGCGCGTGGGATTCGCGTCGTTCAATGTGCTGGACGCGTCGCGCGCGCCGATGAAACGGCTGGATCTGATTTTCTGCCAAAACGTTTTGATTTATTTCGCGCGCGAACGGCGCCGCGAATTGCTGGCGGCATTTGCCAATCTGCTCAAACCGGGTGGATTGCTGATGCTGGGCTCGGGCGAAGTGACGAACTTCGCGCACGCGGGATTGCAACGCGTGGAACATCGTCACGTGTTGGCGTACCTGCGGAATAGTTGAGAGATATTTATGAAACTCCAAGACGGCATCGATTTCACCACCCTCAATTGGGTGAAACAGGAACTCGACGAAACGCTGAAACAGTCGCGGCAAGCGCTCGAAGCGTACGTCGAGGATCCAGCCGATTCGAGCCTGATGCGCTTTTGCGCGACCTACCTGCATCAGGTGCAGGGAACTTTGCGCATGGTCGAACTCTATGGCGCGGCGATGGTGGTCGAGGAGATGGAGCGCGTCGCACTCGCGTTGCTCGACGGCAACGTCAAACCGCAGGACGAAACCTACGCCGTACTGATGCGCGGCATCGTGCAGTTGCCGGATTATCTGGAACGTCTGCAAAGCGGTCACAAAGACATTCCGATCGTCCTGTTGCCGCTGTTGAACGACCTGCGCGCGACGCGCGGCGAAAAACTGCTGACCGAATCGGTGCTGTTCTCGCCAGATCTGTCAGCGCCGCTTCCGGTGTCGTCGACGCCATCCGGGGCGATGCAGGAAATGGAACTCAAGTCGGAAGCCGCGCGTTTGCGTACGGCATTCCAGTTGTCGCTGCTGCGCTGGATTCGCGAAGATCAACCCGCCATGCAACTCGACCGGCTGATCAGCGTTCTGGATCGCCTGCGCACGGTGTGCAGCGAAGAAAATTGCCAGCGCTTGTGGTGGATCGCCACGGGCGTGCTCGAAAGCATTGCATCCGGCGCGCTGGAAACGAATGTCTCGCTGAAACTTCTATTCGGCAAAGTCGATCGGGAAATCAAACGCCTCGTCGACGGCGGCGAAGCGAGTTTCCGCGCCGCGCCACCGGTGGAACTGGTCAAGAATCTGCTGTATTACATCGCGCATTCGGCCGCACCCGGCGCGCGCTCCGTCGAGATTCGCGAAACCTACAAACTCGACACGCTGCTGCCGAGCGAAAAAGAACTCGAACACGCCAAGGGTTCGATTTCCGGACACAACCGCACGCTGCTCGACACCGTATCGCTGGCGATCAAAGACGATCTGATGCGCGTCAAGGAAGCGCTGGATATTTTCCTGCGTTCGCAGAACGGCGATCCGGCCGATCTGATGCCGCAAGCCGATGTGCTCGATCGCGTCGGCGACACGCTCGGCATGCTCGGCCTGGGCGTACCGCGCCGTGTCGTGCTCGACCAGCGCAAGATCGTCGAGGAAATCAGCAACAAGACCCGTCCTGCCGACGAGAGCGCGTTGCTCGACGTGGCCGGTGCGCTGCTCTATGTCGAAGCCTCGCTCGACGATCACATCGAACGTCTCGGCGCCGATACCTCGACCGAAGACGAATCGCGTCCCGGCCAGGAACTGGAATTGCCGAAGGCCGAAGTGCGCAAGATCCTCGAAGCGCTGATGAAAGAAGCATCGGTCAATATCGTGCAGGCCAAACAGGACATCGTCGCCTTCATCGAATCGCCGTGGGATCACGCGCGCGTCGAACCGATTCCGCGTCTGCTCGAAGAAATCGCAGGCGCGTTGCGCATGTTGAATCTCGCCGAGCCTGCGCAATTGATGAACGGCATCGTCCGTTTCGTCGAAGTCGAATTGCTGCGTCATCGCCGCGTGCCGACCGTCGAACAGATGGACAAACTCGCCGACGCCCTAGCATCGATCGAGTACTACATGGAAGCCACGCGCGAACAGCGCGGAGGCCGCGAAAAAATCCTCGACGTCACCCGTCAGAGCCTGACCGCGCTCGGCTATTGGCCGGTGCCGCAGGATGATGGCGGCGGCGGACCTTCCGCACCGACCACGCCCGACGGACGCCCGCCGAGCATGTCGCGCGAACCGTCGCGGACCGATGCCGGTTCGACATCCGCCGTCGCGCCGTCGTTCACGCCGCCGGTTTTCGCCGCCGCGCCGACCGTTGCCACGGCCGATGCGCAAGATGGTGAATTTCCGCGCTGGAGCACCGACATGCCCGCCAGCGGTGAGCATGGATTGAAGATCGACACTGATCAGACGCATGCCGAAGCGTACGACATGCCGAGCATCGATTTGCCCGACGAAAGTCTGGATGCATACCTGGCGCGCGTCGGACAATCCGACGATGCGTCCGCACGGACAACGCACGATGAGCCGCTGCACATCGATCAGGAAACGATCTCGGAGATCCATCCGCCGCACGTCGAGATCGCACCCGGTCACGGCCTTGAAGATCTGATTGTCGGCGAAGCGCGCACGCCTGAACCCGACGCGCACGACCTGAGCGGTTTGAAACTCGTCGAAACCGAGACCACGGCAACGCCGGCGCCGAGTGTTCGCTACGTCGAAGTCGAAGAAGAAATCGAAGAGGAAGTTCCCGACGTCGAAGCCTCATCGCCGATCGCCGACGCCAGTTTCAGCGCCACGCCGTCCGACGACATCGACGAAGAAATTCGCGAAGTCTTCGTCGAAGAAGTTCAGGACGAAATCGATAACCTCAATCGTGCGCTGCCCGCGTGGAGGAGCGATTCGAACGATTTCGAAAAACTCAAACCGATCCGCCGTTCGTTCCACACCTTGAAAGGTTCAGGGCGCCTGGTCGGTGCGCTGGCGCTCGGCGAGTTCAGCTGGAAAGTCGAGAACATGCTCAACCGCGTGCTCGACAAAACCATTCCCGCCAGCGCCTGCGTCTTGGATTTGATCGACAACGCGGTCGGCGTGCTGCCCGAACTGCTCGTCGCGCTGCGCGGCGAAGGCATGCCGACGTCCGACATCGCCGGCATCATGGAAGTCGCCGACCAGATCGCCGCCGGCGAAGAGGTTTGGGTGCGCAGTGGCGCGCCGCGACGGACCAAGAAAGTGAAACGCATCGTGCGCAAGCTGGTGCCGGTGGTCGATGAACTGCCCGAGATATCGGACACATCGTCCACGCCAACGGCGGCATTCAAGGAATCGACTGCGCCCTTCGACGGCGCTTCCGATCTGGATATCGACCATGCGTTCGCGATGTCCGTGGACGAAAAGCTCGGCCGCGCCGACATCAACGTCTTCGACGAAAACGAAATCATCGCAGGACCGCTTCCCAACATCGATCCGGTTCTGTTCGACATTCTGAAAAGCGAAGTCGCCTCGCATCTCGAAACGATCGACGGCTATCTCGCCGATCTGAAAGCCACGCCAGGCTTGCCCGCGACCGAACCGCTGCTGCGTGCCGTGCACACCTTGAATGGCGCGATCGCGATGGTCGACATCCCGGTGATCAGCCAGGTTCTCGCGCCGCTCGAAGGCTATGTGAAACGTCTGCGCGCGCGTCAGCAATCACCCGATGCCGCCGGCGTCTCGGTGCTCGCCGAAACCTCCGCGCTCGTCGCCGGCGTCATCGCGCAGCTCGAATCCGACAATCCGCAATTGCCCGAATCCGGCGCGCTCGCCGCGCATATCGCGCAACTGCGCGATACGTTGCCCGAACCGGAAATGATGCACACGCTGTTCTCGCTGGCCGAGGACGAAGCGAAAACACCCGCCGCCGATGCCGCGTCGGGCGCCGACGCGCTGATCGATTTCGATACGGCATCGCTAACCGATCTGCCGTCGGTCGAATCGGCCTCGCTCGCCGACGTGCCATCGCTCGAATCGCCTGCTGAGGCAGAAACCGTATCGGGAATGGAAGTCACCTCGATCGACGTCAGCAGCGACGACGATCTGACCGCCGCGTTCATCCGCGAACTCGACGAAAAAGAACGTATCGAGAAAGCCAGCGCCGATGCCGCCGCCGCCGAACAGGTGCGCCGCATCGAAGATGCGATGGCGCTGAAAGCGCAAGAGCAGGCCGCTGCGGAAGCTGCACGCGCCGCCGAAAAACAGGTTCTGCCGGAAGAAACCGAATTGCTGTCGTTCGAGGATTTGGCCCAGCCGGAAACCGAATTGCCGTCCAGCGCCGCCGATCGGATCGAGGAACGCGAAGCCGTGCAGCCGACTGCCGACGTGCCGACCAGCGAAGAAATCGAAGAGACCATCGTCGCCTTCGATTCGATGCCGGAAGTCGAGGCACTGGCGCGCATCGACGAAAAAATCGCGCTGGCCGAGTCCGTCGAACCCGTTGCCTTATCGAAGCAGGAAGAAACCGCGTTTTCGCGCAACCTGTCGAATTTCCCGCCGCTGGCCGACGATCTGCAGCCGGAGGGCAAACTCGAACTGCCGGACCTGGACGAAGACCTTCTCGAAATCTTCGTGCAGGAAGGCGAAGACATTCTCGATCATTCCGATTCGCTGATGGCGAAGCTGCGCGAATCGCCGCAGGATCGCGACCTCGTCACCGGCATGCAGCGCGATCTGCATACGCTGAAGGGCGGCGCGCGCATGGCCGGCCTCGCGCCGATCGGCGACTTGAGCCATGCGATGGAATCACTGCTCGAATCGATCAGCGAAAACCGCCGCGTGATGGATCGCATCACCATCGATTCTCTCGAGCGCGGTTACGATCGTCTGCACGGACTGGTGCAACGCATCGCGCATCGTCAGGCCATCGCGATGCCCGAACATGCGATCGCGCGATTCGAAGGTCTGGTGTCCGGCGACTTGCCGGCATCGATGCCCGCCGTCGCCGAGCTGGCGCCGATCGATGTCGCGCCAATCGAAACGTCATCGATCGTAAGCGCAGCGCCGACAGAACCGGCGATCGAAGCTACGTCGCCTGAACCGGGCAAACAGATCGCCAAACCCACGTCGCTCAAACCGGCGCGGCAGATCGTCATCGAAGAAGAAGATCCGCAGGCGCGCGTGCCGCAGGAAATGATTCGCGTGCGTTCGGATCTGCTCGATTCCCTCGTCAACTACGCCGGCGAAGTCTCGATTTACCGCTCGCGCCTGGAACAGCAGATTTCGACGTTCCGCTTCAACCTGATCGAATTCGAACAAACCGTCAGCCGTCTGCGCGAACAGTTGCGCAAACTCGAACTCGAAACCGAAGCGCAGATTCTGTCGCGCTATCAACGCGAACAGCACGAATCGGATGCCGCATTCGATCCGTTGGAACTGGATCGTTTCAGTCAGCTCCAGCAATTGTCGCGCGCACTGGCCGAATCGGTATCCGACTTGGTTTCCATTCAAGGCTTGCTCGACGATCTGACGCGCCAGTCCGAAACACTGTTGCTGCAGCAGTCGCGCGTCAGTTCCGATTTGCAGGAAGGCCTCATGCGCACGCGCATGGTGCCGTTCGATTCACTCGTGCCGAGTTTGCGCAGAACGTTGCGCCAGGCGGCGCAGGAAGTCGGCAAACGTGCCCAGCTCAAAGTCGAAGGCGCGCAGGGCGAAATGGATCGCAACCTGCTCGAGCGCATGAAAGCACCGTTCGAGCACATGTTGCGCAATGCGCTCGCGCACGGCATCGAATCGCCTGAAGACCGCGCCGCGGCGAACAAACCGGCCGAAGGCACCGTCACGATTCAGGTCAGCCGCGAGGCGACGGAAGTCGTGCTCAAGGTTTCCGACGACGGCAAAGGCATGGATCGCGACGCGATTCGCCGCAAAGCCATCGAACGCGGATTGCTGAAACCCGACGCGCAATTGTCCGATCGCGATCTGTACGGATTCATTCTCGAAACCGGATTTTCCACGGCCGAACAGGTCACCCAGCTCGCCGGCCGCGGCGTGGGCATGGATGTCGTCCACAACGAAATCAAACAGCTCGGCGGATCGCTGGCGATCGATTCCGTGCACGGCACCGGCACCATGTTCACGGTGCGTCTGCCGTTCACGCTGGCCGTCACGCAAGCGATTCTGGTGCGTCTTGGCGAATCGACGTACGCCGTTCCGATGTCGTCGGTGCAAGGCGTGGTTCGTATCGCGCGCGAGGATCTGGCGCGCCGCATGACCATGCCGAATCCGACCTATGCGTACGCCGGCGACGAATTCCTGATTTACGAATTGTCGCAGCTGCTGAATTTGCCGCCCGCGCGCATCAGCGACGAAACACAGTTGCCGCTGCTGATGACACGCACCGGCGATCAACGCGCCGCCGTGCGCATCGATGGCGTCATCGGCTCGCGCGAAATCGTTGTCAAATCGGTCGGTCCGCAGATCAGTTCGGTGCCGGGTATTTTCGGCGCGACGATCATGG
>JBDUEI010000065.1:0-27746 GCA_040002515.1 Rudaea sp.
GCCAGTTTTCGCTGGAGAACGCGAACAGCGTCAACGCTTCGATTCCGTGCTTCAGGCAGAACTCGATCGCCGTGCGCACCGCTTTCTGTCCGGCGCGATGCCCAAAACTGCGCGGGCGATGGCGTTGTCTCGCCCATCGGCCGTTGCCGTCCATGACGATCGCCACATGGCGCGGCAGCGCCGGCGACGTCGCGGGAAATGTGGATTTTTCCACATTGTCGGATGCCGGCGCCGTGGCGGCGGCGGTCAGGATCGCCTTCACGGGATGCGGCGCCTCAAAGCGCCATCAGTTCGTCTTCCTTGGTCTTGACGACGCCGTCGACTTCCTTGACGAACTTGTCCGTCAGCTTTTGCACGTCTTCTTCGGCGCGGCGCTCTTCATCTTCCGTGATCTTCTTTTCCTTGAGCAATTCCTTGACCTGTTGCATCGCGTCGCGGCGAACGTTGCGGATCGCCACTTTCGCGTTTTCGCCTTCGTGCGCGACGTGCTTGGACAATTCCCGGCGGCGCTCTTCGGTCAGCGCGGGCAGATTGATGCGGATGACCGTGCCGGCCGTGGTCGGATTCAATCCGAGATCGGACGACATGATCGCTTTTTCGACCGCCTGCACCATGTTCTTTTCCCACGGCGTGATGGTCAGCGAACGCGCATCGGCCACGGACACGGTCGCGACCTGCGAGAGCGGAACGTCGGAACCGTAATAATTCACTTTCAGATGATCGATCAGCGCCAGGCTGGCGCGTCCGGTGCGCAAGCGCTGCAGGTCATGCTTGAGCGCTTCGACGCTTTTTGTCATGCGCGTCTGCGCGTCGGTTTTGATGTCGTTCAACATGCGTCGCTCCGCGGATCAATCGATCGGCGAAGTATAGCAGCGGGCGCGGAATCCCGTCGTCGGCGCGCGGCTGATGCGACGGCATCGGCCTTTGAAATTCAGTCGACGCGATAGAAACGATGATCGCCGATGACGGCCAACGGCTGGCCTTTGGCCCAGCTCGGCGGGCTGGCGTCGGATGCGAAGAAATGATCGGCGTTGGGCACCAGCGACACGCGCATCTCGCGCGGCAGCGACCATTGCAGCATCGACATGCCGGCGACCATCCACGCCTGACGCCACGCGTCCACATCGCTAACAATGTAACTTTTGTTAGTTGTGGATAAAGCAAATTGTCCACGCGCGGTCAAAACCGAACACAACGAACTTCCCCATTGACCGCTTTCCAGACGACGCTGCGCGACTTCGGCGACAGCGGTTTGTCCGATCACGGTTTCGCCGCGCGCTTCGAGATATATCGTCGCGGCCAGGCACGCACGATCGGCGACCGGCGGCTGGAATAGGGATGCGATCCAGAGAATGAAAGCCAACTTCATGCGTAACGCCTCACACAACTTCAAAGCGCAATTGCACAAGAGGGAGTCGCGGATGAACGCGCCAGCCTTTGTGCAACGAACGGCGGTGCAAGCGCCGTATCAAATTTTTCGGCGGGCTCTCGTGGCCCTTTCCCTAGTGATCGCGGGATCGTTTCGATCCCCGCCGCAGCGCACACTCGTGGGCTACAGCGTAGACATCACGCTCGATGCGGATGTCGGAATACTCATTCAGCTATCGGCCGCGTATCGATCGACGCATCTGCCGTTAGTCGGGCATTACCTGCCCGGGCCAAAGCTGAGCTGGCCAGTGGGTGCGGATTATCGCACAACGAATCTGCTTGTCACTCGAAAAATGCGTTTTAGCTGAACGGCAGTTCAACGCGAAAGTTAAATTTCCGAAACGGAATTCACGAAGTATAACTATCCATAATGCTCGGAATGCAGCAAATTAAACATTAGTAAATGTATATTTACTTGGCCGGCGGCGTGGTGGCGTAGCCTAAGAAAGGGCGCAGCATCTGGTCGGCGCTTTCGTATTCCTTCGCCGTCGCCGCGACGAATTTCGTCACGCCGAGCTCGAAGAGAAGCTTGGATGCATCCGCATCGGTGTCGAGCTTGAGCAACGCGTTCCGAACCTTGTCACGCACATCGGCAGGAACGTCGGGTGACGCGGAGATGCATTGTCCCGCGAACGCGCGCGAGGCTTTCACCGAATTCAGATTCGGATATTGATCGTGCAGGAAAGTGGGCACCATGGCCGCATCGGCCTCGCCCGCAAAAACGCGATCCACCGCGTCGCGCCACGATGTGGCGGTCGACACGATGTCCGGCTGCATCACCGGATTCGGATAGAACTCCGTGAGCAGACCGTAACCGAGGCTCGGCGCCGGCATCGTCACGATGCGATGGCCGACGAGCCCGCTGATGCCTTTGTTGCCGATCTCGATATTGCTGACCAGCGTGTATGAAGTGCCCTCCGACGTTCGTACCAGCGGTTCGAAATGATCGCGCTGGATCCGGAAGGCCGTGAAATGCGCCTCGTCGAACGCGAAATCGGTTTTCACGGTGTTCTGAAGACCGCGCCAGTAGAAATGATAATTTTTCGCGGAGTCGAGCACGAACTGCTGCCCGGTGGCTTTGTTCAGATAGGTCATCAACGGTTTATAGATTTCCTGCATCCGCTCCGGCGGATATGCAGGCTCGATACGAAAAGTATATTTTGCCGCATAAGCCGCGTTGTTGAAGAATATACAAACTGCGGCGATGAGAGTGGCCGCAGCTGCGCGCCAAGGTCGGGCGATGACTTTCGGATGCATGGCTATTCCCCCTTTTTGCACGCTCGTCATATCACGAAACCGCGAACGGCGCGATCTGCGCTGCGCAAACGGAATGTGTGCGTTTGCGACGAAGCGGCCTGTCGCAATATGCGCCGCACCACCGTCATTCCCGCGCACGGGGGAATCCGGCGCCTTTTTGCTCACGTGTCCAAAACGAAGAAACACATGCTGGATTTCCACCTTCGCCGACGTGACGAGCGCAGCCGCGACGCGATGACCCATCTTCAGCGCGATTCCAGCCCGAACCGCTCGATGATTTTCAGATGCACGCCAGGCGCTGACGCGAGCTCAACTGTCTTGGCTTCCGACGCATGTGGAAGAATCGCCAGTGCTTCGTTCGTCGTCGCATCGGTTTTTTCCGCCATCACGATTTGTCCGACCGTTGCCGGCGCGCCTTCCTCGACGATCGGCGAGCCGGGCGAGGGGACATGGCCGGATGGAAATTCGATGCGATACAGGCTTCGTTTGTTGCCGCCTTTGAAATGCAGGCGCGACATGATTTCCTGACCCGGATAGCAACCTTTGCGCACGCTGATCGCGTTCAAACGGTCCAGGCCGAGCCAGTGCGGCAACACCGCGTCGTAAAGCGCCGTCGTGATTTCCGGTATGCCGTCGTGAATGTCGGCGAGTCGCCAGCGCCGTGTTTCTTCTTCGGTTGTCGCTTCGTGCGTCGTTGTCGACGCTTCGTCGATGACGATAAAGCGCGACGGCGATACGGCAACGCCAATCCGCTCCGCCGATCTCGACATGGTGTTCGGGGCCGGCACGGCGACATCGAATCGGGCCAGCTCGGTGTCGCCAGTCACTCCATATAGATGTGCATGGTCGACGACGCGAATCTTCACATCCGCGCGCAGAACGAATCTTGCCAGTGCATCACGAAACGCAACCGGACCGTCGCCGCGCAAAACAATAAGCAAGCGGTTCGCATCAAGTCGCAACAGCGCGAAAAACGCGCGCACGCGGCCGTTCGGCGAAAGCCACGCGTTCCATTGCCATCGTCCGTCGTCGAGCGCGCGCACGTCGTTGCAGAACTGGCCGTGCGCGAAGGCAATGGCGTCGGCACCGGTCATTTCCAGCAGATGGGATGACGATAATTCAGCAGGCATAAGTCATCAGTGAGTATCGGCGCTATACTTATGCGACCGGAATGGCCGTTTACAATCGTTCGCGTTCGGATCGATGGCCGCCTCCAACGTCGACACCAGGATGTTCACGTTACGCCGATGATGCCCGAAACTGTTTCCGCGCAGCACGAACCTTCGCCAACGGATGGCCAACCCGTTCCGACCCGCGCCGACATCCCCGTTGCGAATCCACCCGAACACGGTGGCCGCGGTGGACTGGACCCGACCCGCTACGGCGATTGGGAAAAGAACGGTCGCTGCATCGATTTCTGAAAAGGCCCGCCATGGATAACACAGCAACGCCAGCTTTGGAACGGACCGAGCGCCCGATGTCGCCGCATCTGGGCATTTATCGCTGGCAACTGACGATGACGCTGTCGATCCTGCATCGCGCGACGGGCGTGGCGCTGTCAGCCGGCACGATTCTGTTGTGCGCGCTGTTGATATCGCTGGCCACCGGACCGGACAGTTTCGCCGCCGTGCGCGGTTTCTGCGCATCGCCGTTCGGCATCGTCGTGATGATCGGCTGGACCTGGTCGCTGTTCTTCCATCTGTGCAACGGCATTCGTCATCTGTTGTGGGATATCGGCTGGGGTTTTGAAATCCCACGCGCCTACGCGACGGGCTGGACCGTCGTCACGCTCAGTATACTTTTGACCATCGCGACCTGGGCCTGCGTTTTCACCGGAGGTGCCGCATGAGCGGCGGTCTTCCGAAACATGCGGATCTGCAGACCCCGCTTAAGCGCGTCCGCGGCTGGGGATCGGCACGAAGCGGCACGCATCATTTCACCGTGCAGCGGATCACTGCCGTCGCACTGGTTCCGCTGGTCATCTGGATCGTTTGGCTGGCCTTGACGCTTATGCACAGCGACTACACACATGCGCGGGCAGCATTGCATCATCCCGTGAACGCGTTGCTGATGATTCTTTTCATCGGCGCGGTGTTCTGGCATGCGCAACTCGGCGTGCAAGTGGTCATCGAGGATTATGTGCATACGCGCTGGCTGGAGATGACGTCGCAAATCCTGATCAAATTCCTGTGCGTAATCGGTGCGGCCGCCGCGATTTTCGCTGTCGTCCGGATAGCGCTGACATGAGCACACCGATGAAGGCTTACGCCATCGAAGAACATAAATATGATGTCATCGTGGTCGGCGCGGGCGGTGCGGGATTACGCGCGACGTTCGGTCTTGCCGAGAAGGGCTTGAACACCGCGTGCCTGACCAAAGTGTTTCCGACCCGCTCGCACACGGTCGCCGCGCAAGGTGGCATTTCCGCCGCGCTCGGCAACATGGGCGAGGACGACTGGCGCTTCCATTTTTACGACACTATTAAAGGATCGGACTGGCTCGGCGATCAGGACGCGATCGAATACATGTGCAAGAACGCGCCGGCCGCGGTGATCGAACTCGAACACTACGGCGTCCCGTTCAGCCGCACCGATGCCGGAAAAATCTATCAGCGCCCGTTCGGCGGCATGACCACGCATTACGGCAAAGGCACCGCGCAACGCACTTGCGCGGCCGCCGACCGCACCGGTCACGCCATGTTGCACACGCTCTATCAGCAGGCGTTGAAACACGAAGCGCAATTCTTCATCGAGTATTTCGCGCTCGATCTAATCATGGATGACGACGGCGCGTGCCGCGGCGTGCTCGCGCTCGACATGTCGCAAGGCACGATGCATTTGTTTCGCGGACAAGCCGTCGTGCTCGCCACGGGCGGCTACGGACGCGCGTATTTTTCGGCGACGTCCGCGCACACCTGCACCGGCGACGGCGGCGGCATGGTGTTGCGTGCCGGATTGCCGTTGCAAGATATGGAATTCGTGCAGTTCCACCCGACCGGCATCTATGGCGCAGGCTGTCTGATCACCGAAGGCGTGCGCGGCGAAGGTGGCTATCTCACCAACGACAAGGGCGAGCGATTCATGGAACGCTACGCGCCGAACGCGAAAGATCTCGCTTCGCGCGACGTGGTGAGCCGCGCGATGACGATCGAAATCCGCGAAGGGCGCGGCGTCGGCGAGCACAAGGATCACATCCATCTGAACCTAATGCATCTGGGACAAGACGTCATCCACGAACGTCTGCCCGGCATCGCCGAAACGGCGCGCATTTTCGCCAATGTCGATGTCACCAAGGATCCGATTCCCGTTTTGCCGACCGTGCACTACAACATGGGCGGCATTCCGACGAACTATCACGCCGAAGTCGTGCGCAAAGTGGACGGCAATCCGGATCAGGTCGTGCCAGGCCTCTTCGCCGTGGGCGAAGCCGCGTGCGTTTCCGTGCACGGCGCCAATCGTCTGGGTTCCAACTCGCTGCTCGATCTAGTCATCTTCGGCCGCGCCGCGGCGCATCGAATCGCCGAGGTCGTCAAGCCGGGAGAACGTCACAAAGAATTGCCCGCTTCGATCACCGACAAAGCCATCGCCAATTTCGATGGCGTGCGCAACGCCAATGGCAGCACATCGACGGCTGACCTGCGCAACACCATGCAGCGCGTGATGCAGAAAGACGCGGCCGTGTTCCGCACCGGCGAGACGCTGAAGGAAGGCTGCCAGAAAATTACCGCCGCGTTCGACACGTTCGCCGATGTGCGTTTGACCGACCGATCGCTGGTGTGGAATTCCGACCTGATCGAAACGCTGGAATTGCAAAATCTGCTCGGCCAGGCGGTAGCCACCATGTATTCCGCCGAACAACGCAAGGAAAGTCGCGGCGCGCACGCGCGTGAGGATTTCAAGGATCGCGACGACGCGAACTGGATGAAGCACACGCTCGTCAATGTCGACGAAAAAGGCAAAACGAGTTTCGACTTCCGCCCGGTGCATATGGATACGATGACCAAGGAAGTCGATGCGGTGCCGCCCAAGGCACGGACGTACTAGGAGTCCATCATGTTCACGTTCTTTTTCATGCTCATGCTGCTTCCCGCGATACTGGTTTTGATCTCGTCGAAGGTGGCCGGTCTCGAAAAAATATCCTGGGCGTTCGGATGTTTCTTCTGCTCGTGGGCGGGATTTATCGTGTTCTTGGTCGTGACTTCGCTGCGCCCCGATGTGCGAGCGACTCGACCCACTCCTAGATATTCAAGGATTCGTTGATCATGGCCGAATTCACGCTTCCAAAAAATTCCAAGATCCGGAAAGGCAAAAAGCATCCGGCGAAATCCGGTGCGAAAGACATCCGCACGTTCCGCGTCTATCGTTGGAATCCGGACGACAAACAGAATCCAAGCATCGACGAATACGACGTCGATATGGCCACGTGCGGTCCGATGGTTCTCGATGCGCTGATCAAAATCAAAAACGAGATCGATTCGACGCTCACGTTCCGTCGCTCGTGCCGCGAAGGTATCTGCGGATCGTGCGCAATGAACATCGATGGTACGAATACGCTGGCGTGCACGAAAGCGATCGACGATTGCAAAGGCGACGTCAAGATTTATCCGCTGCCACACATGCCGGTGGTGAAAGACCTCGTCCCCGATCTCACGCATTTCTACGCGCAATACGCGTCGATCAAACCGTGGATACGCACGCAGAGCGCGCCGCCGCCGGATCAGGAACGTCTGCAATCGAAAGAAGATCGCGCCAAGCTCGATGGTTTGTACGAATGCATCCTCTGCGCGTGCTGTTCGACGTCGTGCCCGAGTTATTGGTGGAACAGCGATCGTTATCTGGGTCCCGCGATTCTATTGCAGGCGCATCGCTGGATCGTCGATTCGCGTGACGAAGATACCGGCGCGCGTCTGGACGATCTGGAAGATCCGTTCAAACTGTATCGCTGCCACACGATCATGAATTGCGCCAAGACCTGCCCGAAAGGATTGAACCCGGCCAAGGCAATCGGCGAGATCAAACAGATGCTGGTCGAGCGCAAGGGCGTGTAACAACCGCCGCGCGTTTCTGCGCGGCGCTCAATCGGGGACGGACAATGGATGTGCGCTTGATCTGGTGGCCGGCCGTGGCGATGGTGGCGCTGACGTGCATCGTCGCCGTTTACATGTTCCGCCGCCGCGTCGCGCAAATGAAAAGCGAGCGCATCCACCCGCAATCGCTCGCCACCTCGCGCGCGATGCTGGAAAAAATGACCGACAGCGGCCCGGCGGACAACTTCCGCAACCTGTTCGAAGTGCCGGTTCTGTTTTACCTCGGTCTCGTCGTCGCCGCGCAGACCGGCCAGGTGAACGCGCTCACGTTGTCGCTGGCGTGGTTGTTCGTCGCCACGCGCATCGCGCACAGCTACGTGCACTGCACCAGCAATCGCGTGCGCTACCGCTTCAAGGCGTTCGTGGCCGGATTTTTCGTTCTGATCGGATTCTGGGCCGTCCTGGTCGTCGGTTTGCTCAAATGAACGCCGCCGCCTCGCGGCTGCGCTGGAATTGCCGGCGCGGCATGCGCGAACTCGATCAGTTGCTGACCTGGTACCTGGACGCGCGTTACGACGCATCGAACGATGTGGAAAAAGCCGCATTTTCCACATTGCTCGATCAGCAGGATCCGGATTTGTGGAACTGGTTCAGCGGCCGGGCGGAGCCCGGCGACGCGGCATGGAAGCGCATCATCGATGAAATCCGCGCCGCTCGTCGCGTTTGATTATTGTCCCTCGCGCTATCTGATCGCGGCCGTAGCCGCCGCACTCGTGCTCGCCATGATCGCGATCGCCCTGTGTGGCATGAATGTCCTGGCGAAATTGGTGCTCGCATGCATCGCGCTTACGTATGCATTCGTTGCGTTGCGACGTTTCCAACGGTTGGCGCCGACGCGTGTTGCCTGGCAATCGGCGGGACACTGGCGGCTGGTTGATCGCGGTGGAACAGAGAAAGTCGCCGAACTGAGTCGATCCATCGTGCGCGGAAACTGGATCGTGCTCAATTTGCGCTGTTCGGATGCATCGCGCGTCGATCTAATTCTCGGGCCCGACAATTCCGATGCCGAAACACGTCGGGTCCTTCGCGTTCGTCTATCGCGTGCCGATGATGGGACAAGTGCATCGCGATGATAACGGCGGATTCGAGGGACGCGGGCACAATAAATTGAGCCTGGCTCCTCGCCAAAAAAAAGCCCAGCGCGCTTCATGCACGCCGGGCCGATAACGCGTCCTTGCCCTGTGGCTCCTTGGAGAGTTCCTGTGGCTTTTTGGAGAGTGCGATTCGGATCTTAGAAGCGGTATTCGCCGCTCATGGAAATCAGGCGCGGATCGAGTTTCAATCCTTGGGTATCGGTCTTGTAGTAGTCGTAGTTCAAGCCGACGCCGATGTTGTTGCTGAAGTCATAGCCGAAGCCGACGCCCGCGTAATACTTGTTGCTGGTGGAATCGACATAAGTCGCGGTGGCGACCGACGGGAACGTTTCGCCTTTGACATCGCCGCGGAAATAACCGCCGCGCGCGCTCACATACCAGTTCGGGTTGAGATTGAAATGGCCGTTCAAGCCGAGATTCCAGCCCTGGACACTGGCGCGCGGAAACGTACCGCCGAGGTCGGAAGGAATCTTCGCGTCGAACGAACCGAGTTTGGTGTAACCGCCTTCCACGCCGATCGCGACATTCGGGCTGAACATCCAGCGATAACCGACGTTTGCGCCGTACCCGGTGTCGTTGCTGTCGTAGAGACCTTTACTGAGATTGGACTGGCCGACATTTCCGTTGACGAAGAATCCATTGGACGCATCGGCGGCGTGAGTGATGGCCGGTAACGCGAAAGCGGATGCGGCGAGGGCGATAGCGAGAATTGTATTTTTCATTTTCCGTACTCCAACATTCTGTGAAAAAAAAGAGCAACACGTTCCAATCGGAGCCGAGCATTCGGCAGGCGATCGTGTTGTCGGATGACAGATGGAGACGGAACGTTCCATTACAAGACTTGTTAGTTTACTAATTGTTCATCTACCTGTATGTGTCCGCAGATTGTCCTTGCAGTCCCTTGATTCATCGGGCAATCTGCGTTGCCGTGGCGATGCGAATCCGGTCGCGGCCCCGCCTTTCGAAAACGGATTTTTCCGCCCATGTTTCGCCCGCTCGAACTGTTCATCGGACTGCGCTACACGCGCGCCAAGCGGCGCAATCATTTCATCTCGTTCATTTCGCTGATCTCGATGATGGGGCTCGCCGTGGGCGTGATGGCGTTGATCGTCGTCATCTCCGTGATGAACGGATTCGAGAAGGAATTGACCAGCCGCATCCTCGGCATGGTCGCGCACGCGACGATTTCCAGCGTCGACGGTGGCATTCACGATTGGCAGAAAACGGTCGATTTCGCGAAGAAAAATCCGCACGTGCTCGGCGCCGCGCCCTACGTCGAAGGCCAGGCGTTGTTGCGCGGCGAACGCAACGCGCCGGCGATCATTCATGGTGTCGACACCGCGCTCGAACCGACCGTTTCGGATCTCGACAAGAAAATGGTCCGCGGCAAGCTCGACGATCTTCATGCCGGTTCGTTCGGCATCATCCTCGGCAACGAACTGGCGATGAAACTCGGCGTCGACGTCGGCGACAAAGTCACGGTGTTCACCGATGAAGTCAGCGTCACGCCCGTCGGTGCCGTTCCGCGCGCGCGGCGCTTCGATGTCGTCGGCGTGTTTTCCGTCGGCTTCCAGGAATACGACGAAGGGTTGGCGATCGTCGATATGCAGGACGCACAACGTCTGTATCAGCAAGACGGCCCAACTGGCATTCGACTCCGCCTCGACGACATGTTCAAGGCATGGGAAGTCGGACGACAACTCTCGCAAGAACTCGGAAAATATTATCGCGTCAGCGACTGGCGCGACGAACACGCGAATTTCTTCAGCGCCGTGGCGATGGAGAAGAAAGTGATGTTCATCATCCTGTCGCTGATCGTCGCCGTCGCCGCCTTCAATCTCGTTTCGACACTGGTCATGCTCGTCACCGACAAGCAGGCCGATATCGCGATCCTGCGTACGCTCGGCATGTCGCCCTCGAGCATCATGGGCGTGTTCATGGTGCAAGGCGTCGTGGTCGGTGCGTTCGGGATTCTGCTCGGCGTATTCGGCGGCGTTTTGCTCGCGATGAATCTGCCGGCGATCGTGAAATGGATCGAACACACCTTCCACGTCGAATTCCTCTCGCCGGATGTTTACTACATCAGCGAAGTGCCGTCCGACATGCACGGCGGCGATGTCGTCTGGATCGCGCTCATCGCGTTCGTGTTCTGCATCTTCGCGACGCTGTATCCCGCACGCCGCGCCGCCAAGACGCTACCGGCGGAGGCGCTACGTTATGAATGATGCTCGAATCAAACGTGAAGACGGCAGCTATCTGGACGAATTGTTGATGGTTTGGTTCGCGCCGGGATCGCACATATGAACGTCGTTCTGCAAGCGACTGGCATCGCGAAAACATACGACGAGGGCGGCCTTCGCGCGGAAGTTCTGCGCGATGTGACCTTCACACTCGAACGCGGCAAGACGATGGCGATCGTCGGCGCGTCGGGAACCGGTAAGAGTACGCTTCTGCACATCCTCGGCGGGTTGGATACGCCGACGGCGGGCGAGGTGCGCGTCGCCGAAAAAACCTTGTCGAAACTTTCCGACCGCGACCGCGGAATCGTGCGCAATCGTTCGCTCGGTTTCGTGTATCAGTTCCATCATCTATTGCCGGAATTCACCGCGCTGGAAAACGTATCGATGCCGCTTCTGATTCGCGGCACGCCGATTGCCGAGGCGAAGAAGGCCGCGGCGGAATTGCTCGACCGCGTCGGATTGAGCAAGCGTTTGGAGCACAAGCCCGGCGAACTCTCCGGCGGCGAACGTCAGCGTTGCGCCGTCGCGCGCGCGCTGGTGACGCGCCCGGCCTGTGTCCTCGCCGATGAGCCGACCGGAAATCTCGACGAAAAAAATGCAGCGCAAGTGTACGCGCTGATGCTC
The DNA here is from genome assembly GCA_040002515.1 of Rudaea sp. Lineage (GTDB taxonomy): Bacteria > Pseudomonadota > Gammaproteobacteria > Xanthomonadales > Rhodanobacteraceae > Rudaea. Next base: position 11,730 of record JBDUEI010000065.1, read on the forward strand.
GAACTCAATCGCGAAATCGGGACGAGCCTCGTGCTCGTCACACACGATGTGCGATTGGCCCAACGCATGGATCGCGTCCTCGAACTCCACGACGGCGAGTTGCGCGATCTGAGCGACGCGAAAACCTAATTCGCGTGTGAGATTTCTAGGGGATTTGCGCGTCGCCGATTGGCTGCGACCGACATCCGCTTGTGCCTTGCTCGCCGGCGCGGTGGTCGTGCAATCGTTTTCGGCATTGCCGTCGCGATGGATCGATGTAATCGTCGCCGTCGTCGGCATCGCGATTTGGATTACACATCGACGCCTGCGGTTGATCGCGATCGTTCTTGTCGGCATCGCGTGGACTGCGTTTCGCGCCGACATCACACTCAGCGAACGTTTGCCACACGATCTCGAAAATGAAGAGATCGTCGTCATCGGCGCCGTGCACGATTTGCCGCGAGCACTCGATGACGGAACGCATTTCGAATTCGTCGTCGATCGCGCAATCCGCGACGGCCATGACATCGCATTTCGCGGCCTTGTTCGCATCGGCTGGTACGAAACCGCGCCGTCCATTCAGCCATGCGAACGTTGGCATCTGCACGTCAAACTCAAACGTCCGCGCGGATCGATCAATCCCGGCGGCTTCGACTTCGAGCGATTCGCACTCGAACGCGGAATTGTCGCGACCGGTTCGGTTCGCGAATCGTCGGACAACACCCTCATCGATTCGTCTGCGTGGTGCGTCGATCGTATGCGCGCACGCATCGGCGAAACGATTTCCGCCGCGCTCAGTAACGGCACCAGCGCCGGATTGCTGCGCGCGCTCGCGTTCGGCGATCAGCACGCGATGGACGAAGCCGAATGGAACGTCGCGCGCGCAACCGGCATCCCGCACCTGATCGCGATTTCCGGATTGCACATCGCGCTGTTCGCGGGTTTCGGTGTCGGTCTGATGCGACTGTTTTGGAAACTCGCGCCGCGCCTCACGCTGCGCTGGCCCGCACCGCAGATGGAAGCGATCGCCAGTCTGGTTTTCGCCGTCGCGTACGCCGTCATCGCCGGATTCGGATTGCCGACGCGTCGCGCGCTGATCATGATCGGCGCGCTGCTCGTTGCCAATCTCATGCGTCGAGCGCGTGCGCCGGTGCACGGACTTGCACTTGCTGTAATCATCCTGCTCATCGCCGATCCGCTATGCGTGCTGAGCTCGGGATTTTGGCTGTCGTTCGTCGGCGTCGGCTGGCTGATGTTTTGTCTGCAAGGCGCCGACTCGATGCGGCACAGTTGGAAACAACTCGTGCGGTCGCAAGGCGTCGCCAGTCTCGGACTTCTGCCCCTCGGCATCTGGTTTTTCGGACAGAGTTCGTTGATCGGACCGATCGCGAATCTCGTCGCCGTACCGGTGATTTGTTTCTTCGTGCTGCCAGTCGGCGTGGTCGCGTCGTTGACCGCGCTCGTGTTTCCTTCAATCGGTTTTCCCGCGCTAGTCGCGGTCGGGAAAGTGCTCGATGTGCTTTGGCTGGTTCTGCAAAAATTAGCCCAAATGCCGGGCGCGCTTTGGTACTTTCCCGAACCGAGTCTTTGCGCGTTTGCGTTGGCGATGATCGGCGCGTTTTGGTTGTTGCAGCCGCGCGGCATTCCGGCGCGCGCCATTGGTGCGATCCTGTTTTTGCCGTTGTTGTGGCCTGCCAAAAGCGCACTCGTGGACGGCGCATTCGAGGCCTATGTGCTCGACGTCGGTCAGGGCCTCGCCATCGTCGTTCGCACTGCCGATCACACCTTGCTTTACGATGCCGGCCCGCGCTATCCATCTGGTTTTGATATGGGCGAAGTCGCCGTAGTGCCGGCGCTGCACGCACTCGGTATCGAACGTATCGATCGTCTGATCATCAGTCACGGCGACAGCGACCACGCCGGCGGTGCGCGGGCCATCGCGAATGCATTTCCGGGTGTCACGACAGAATCCGGCGAACCCGAGCGTCTGACCATTCCGGCGACGCAATGCCGCGCCGGCGAAAACTGGACGTGGAACGGCGTGACGTTCCGCATCGTGAGTCCGACATCGCTGGAAAGCCACGGCAATGATCGATGTTGCGTGCTCGACGTCCGAAGTGGAGATAACGAACTCGTGCTGACGGGCGATATAACCTCGCTGATCGAAGCCGATGTTGCCGTATCGCTACGGCCGATCGCGGCGCACCTGATCTTGCAGGCGCCGCATCACGGCAGTAAAACATCATCGAGCGCAGCGTTTATCGATGCGCTGAAACCCACCGTCGGGATTTTCTCGGCCGGATATCTCAATCGATTTCATCATCCGAATCCAGACATCGTCGCGCGCTACGGCGAGCATCGCATCGAAACGGAAAACACCGCAGAATCCGGTTTCCTCCGCGTACGTTTCGGATCTGACGAATCGCCATCGATCGTCGAGCGCGGCCGTATCGATGGCCACCCGTATTGGCGCGAGTGATCGCAACATCTGAGACCGCCACTGCGTATCATGCCGCCATGAGCAGTGACGAACCTCGTCTGATCGTGCATCGCGCGAGCCGCACGGAGCGGCTGGCCGATGAACTCATCGCGCACTTGCGAGACGAACGGCCGGCCAATCCGCTGACCGCACAAACCATCGTCATCCCGCACCTCGGTATGCGGCGCTGGCTGTTGCAGACCATCGCGAAATCTTCATCGCGCGGAATCGCTGCGAATTTCGATACGCAATTGCCGTGGCAATGGTTGCAGCGCACGGCCGAGCAAGTTCTGGGCGACGCCGCGCTGGTCAGCGGCGAATACAACACTGCGACGTTGCAATGGCATATCTACAACGCGTTGCCGATGTTGAACGCCATCGTGCTGGCGCGTTATGTCGATGGCGACGACGGTGAACGCCGGCGCTTTCAACTCGCCTCGCATCTCGCCGACGTTTTCACGCAATACCTCGTCTATCGCGCCGACATGATTCTGGCCTGGGAACGCGGCGCCGAACCCGGCGACTGGCAAGCCAATCTGTGGCGGCTGGTCCGCGCGCGCATCGACAAGCCGCATCGCGCACAACGTAAAGATGCGCTGGTCGCCGCACTGTATGCAAACGGCGACGGCGAAAAACTTCCGCTGCATGTGTTCGGCGTCAGCCATCTTCCGCCGGACGTGTTGGCGTGCCTACGCGCGACGGCGATGCATAGAATTGTACATGTATACTTTCCCGACCCGTGCCGCGAGCATTGGGATTATCTGCGCAAGAAGCGCGCTCTGCTGGCTAGCGCCGATGCCGAGTCGCTGTATTTCGAAGTGGGCCATCCGCTGCTCGCATCGCTCGGTCGCGTCGGTCAGGATTTTTCGCTGGCGCTCGATGATGCGGACGATCATCGCGATCCGCTCGACGAACGCGACGTTCCGGATGACGCGCGCGATTTGCTCGATGCCGTGCAAGGCAGCATCCGCTATCTGCGACCGGAATTCGTCTGTGAGACATTGAACGATCGCACGCACGAGCACGCGTTGCGCGACACGAGTCTGCGCGTGCACGCCTGCCACACGCGCGAGCGCGAGCTCGAAGTGTTGAAAGATCAATTGCTAGGGTTTCTGGCCGACGATGCAACGCTTCAGCCGCGCGATATCGTCGTCATGGCGCCGGATATCGCAGCCTACGCGCCGTACCTGCCGTCCGTTTTCGGCGAGGCGGCCCGTTACAGCGACGAGCCGACGCACATCCCATGGCACGTCGCCGACGTCGCGTTGGCGCGCACGCATCCGCTGTTCACGGGATTTTCGAAACTGCTCGATCTCGGCGAGAGTCGGCTGCGCGTCAGCGATGTCATCGATCTGCTCGACGTTCCAGCCATCGCGCGTCGCTTCGGTCTCGGCGACGAAGCGCAATCGCGATTGGAACCGTGGCTGCGCCGCGCGCGCGTGGCGTGGGGACTCGATGCGGCGATGAAAGCGCGCGTCGGCGCCGCGCCACTCGACGCCAACACCTGGTCGTTCGGATTCGATCGTCTGTACGCCGGGTTGATCGTCGGCGACGAAGGTTGCGATTCGCTCGTCGATGGCATTCTTCCCGTCAGCGGTGTGTCCGGCAAGGACGTCGATGCGATCGGCAGACTCGATCGTCTCATCGATACCTTGGGCGAGATCCGCAACGAACTGACACACCCGCGCCCGCTGACCGCGTGGAGCATCTGGCTGATCGATACACTCGATGCAATGTTCGCCATCGATTTCCGCGACGATCGCGAAGACGATGCGATGAACTCGCTGCGTCGATCCATCGCAGCGCTCGCCGATCAGGAAGATGCGATCGGCGGTGAAAATCTGCCGTGGAGCGTCGCGCGCGATGTGATTCGCGGCACGCTCGACGACGTGTCCGATCGCCAGCCTTTCCTGCTCGGCGGTGTGACGTTTTGCGGTCTGGTGCCGCAACGCTCGATCCCGTTTCGTGTGGTCTTCATGTTGGGTATGAACGAGGGCGAATATCCGCGTATCGCCACGGATGGCGGATTGAATCGCATGCACGCGCGCCCGCGCCGCGGCGATCGCGACACGCGCAACGAGGATCGATATCTGTTTCTCGAAGCAATGATGGCGGCGCGCGACCATCTGCATATCAGTTTCGTCGGTGAAGACGTCGGCGATGCGAGCCGTCGCAATCCCGCGGCGCCGTTGGCAGAACTGCTCGAATTTCTGGATGAGCAATTCGGCGTCGCGGACGATGAAACGGAAAAACACCAACCTTGGTTTATTCGTCATCCGCTACAGCCGTTCGATTCACGTTATTACAAACAGAACACGGCGACGTCATCGAACGACACGCGTTTGTTTTCTTTCAACCGCGCTTACGAAGCGCCGGCGGAAATTCGCATCGCCAAACGGCCGTTCATCGATGCCGATGCTGACGATCCGAGGAGCACGCCGGCGAGTAACGACATTTCGTTGAAGTCGCTGACCGTTTTCTGGCGCGATCCGGCCAAGGCATGTTTGCGCGACGGATTCGGGGTCAGCCTCGATGCACTGGGCGACGACGCGCTGATCGATAGCGAACCGCTGACACCGATGTTGGATAGACGCGAGCGATTCGAGCTGCAGCTATTGGACGACGCGTGGCGCAATGCCGACATGCAACTTCCGGTCGCGCCACCGACCTGGCTCACGGGCTCCGGCGCGTTGCCGGGCGGCGAAGTCGGTGCGCGCGCGTACCAGCGCATGCGTGAACGCGTGCAGCCGATGCTTCAGGCCATGGCTGAACGTCTCGGATCCGACGCGATGAAAATCACGCAGCCCGTCGATTTCGCGATCGAGGGTATGCGCGTGGTCGGTGTCGTCGACCGAATCTTTCGCCGCGCCGACGGATCGTTGTTGCTGCTGCATACCAAACCGAGCGGCAAAGCCGATTTCCGCGAGCTGATTCCGTTCTATATCGAATGGGCCGCGCTGAAACTCCGCGTCGATTCGAATCTCGATGCCGCATTTTTCGAGTGTGCGGAAAAAACCGCGAAAGGCGTGAAATCGCCGGACCTGTGCGCAGCGATCGTTTCGCAAACCGATGTGCAACTTCGCGCCGGACTCGGCGAATTGATTCGCATGACCCAACACGCGACGCATGCCCCGCCGCTGTTTTTCCCGAAAACGGCGTGGGCGTGGGCGAACGCGGCGTCGGAAAAGCGCAATACCGAAGCGCGCAAAACCTGGCAAGGCGGCGGCATGTTCAACAAAGGCGAATGCAATTACGAACCGAGCTATGCCGCATTGATAGCGCGCGATTCCGAATTTCTGAAACACGATTCGCTAGCCCATCACGAATTCGTCGCGACCAATCGCTGGCTTAGCGACATTCTCGATCCCGATCAGACCATTCTTTTGCGCAACGGCACGGAACACGACGCGTGAATAACGAGAGTCACATGGTTCTCGATTGGCGATCGACGCGGCTCGACGGCCGCATTCTCATCGAGGCCAGCGCGGGCACCGGCAAGACATTCACGATCGGCCTGATTTTTTTGCGACTGCTGCTCGAACACGATCTTCGCGTCGAACAGATTCTCGTCGCGACGTTCACCGAACGCGCCGCACAGGAATTACGCGAGCGTTTGCGTTTGCGTCTGGTCGAAGCCGAACACGCGATGCGTTCGCTGGCCGATGGTGTGAAGCCGGCCGACGACGCTTCGCTTCACGCTTGGTTGTTTCGGTTTTGCGAAAACGGAACTTTGTATGCGAACGCATTACGCCGCATCCGTTTAGCGCGTGCGGATCTGGATCGCGCGCCGATCGGCACGATCCACGCACTGTGTCAGCGCATCCTGCGCGAGCATCCGATCGAGAGCGGTGCTGCGTTGTTGCCTGAAAAACTCGTCGACGAGAACGTGTTGCTGCGCGAATGCGTCGAGGATTTCTGGCGCAAGCGCTATCTCGTCGGTCACGCCGATTCCGATGAAGCCGAGATCGTAGTCGAGAAGGGCGTCGCTGCGCTCATCTCGGATTTGCGCGGGCTTATTGATGTCGATGCGAGAATTCTCCCGCTCGACGATCCTGAAGAAATGCGGCGCGATGTGCAGCGTCTTCGCAAAGTCGAGCATGTGCAATTGCTGCGCAGTTTCGCCACCAAAAAATCGCTATACGCCAAACAGAAACGCGCGCTGAGTTCGCGCTTCACGGAATTTGCCGACATTCTGGAAATCGAACACGGTGATATCGTCGGCGCGCTCGGCAATCCGAAAGCCAGCTACATCGAAGCACACCTCATCGTCGAACAACTTTCTGACGAAGGCAAAGTCACACTGATCGATCACGAGTTGATCGTGTTGCTGCAAAAGGTTCGCGTATCGGCTGTAGCGCGCGGCCGCACCACGCGTGCGCGCGTGCTGTCCGACGCGATCGCATTCTGCCGCGATGAAATTCCGCGTCGCGCGCGTCAACGTGATGTGCAAACGTTCTCGATGTTGATCGATACGGTGCATGCGCGATTGATCGATGCGAACGCCGGCCGCGAATTCGCCGATACGCTTTTCGCATCGTTTCCGGCGGCGCTCATTGACGAATTCCAGGACACGGACGGTCGGCAATTCGAGATCTTCGATCGCATCTATCGCGATCGAAACGGAAACACGCGCGGTCTATTGAGCATGATCGGCGATCCCAAACAGGCGATTTATGGTTTTCGCGGCGGCGATCTGGCCGCGTATCTGCGTGCGCGGCAACGCGCCGACGAACAATTCGCGTTGACCGTTAACCGTCGCTCGAGCGCACCGCTCATCGCCGCCGTCAATTCGTTGTACGCGAACACCGACGGTGGATTCAACGACGCGGTCATCCGTTATCCGCCCGCCGAGGCCAGCGGCAATGCCGACAAGACGCCATTCGCCACACACGGAAAAGTGATCGCGCGACCGTTATCGATCCATCGTTTCGCGCATGAAGAAGATCAGAATGCATCCGCGCTCGACGAGCGTGCGCTAGACGATTGCGCACATCGCATCGTCGAGCTATTGAACGATGCGCATCGCACTATCGGCACCGAACGCGTTCGTCCGGGCGACATCGCCGTACTCACGCGCACCAACAGGCAGATCGATGCATTGCGGCAACGGCTGATCGCGCACGGCGTGCCTTGCGTCGGCAGCGGTCGCGGCAGTGTGTTCGATACAGAAATCGCGCGCGACCTCGAACTGGTTTTGTTCGCGGTTCTGAATTCGGATGACGAACGCGCCGTGCGCGGCGCGTTGTGTACGCGTCTGCTCGGCGCGACGTTGCGCGATCTGCGCGATTGGCAAATGGACGAAACGCGATTCGAACTTCAACTTCAGCGCTTCAGCGATTGGCATGCGTTGGCGCGGTCGCTCGGTGTGCAAGCATTTATCCAGACGCTGATCGCCGAGCGCGCAGCCGATGTGCTCGCGCTGCCGGAGGGCGAACGCGTGATGACCGATCTTCGTCATCTCGGCGAACTCCTGGGCGGAGACGATGATGCGAGCCGCGGTGTCGAATCGGCGTACAACCGGCTGGCCACGCTGCGACGCGAGAATGAAGAGGACGATGTCGGTACGTCGAAGTCGCGGCGGCTACGCATCGAAAGCGATTCCGCTCGCGTGCAACTGATGACCATCCACGCGGCGAAAGGATTGCAATTCCCGATCGTGTTCGTTCCGTTCGCGTGGCGCGTCAGCGATGGTCACGCCGCGCGAACGCCGCAAGTCTTGCGCTTTCACGACGAGAACGGCGAGCCCTGCATCGACTTGGGCTCGCGGCATTTCGAGCGTCACGTCGCGCAACATTTCGATGAGGAGTTGCAGGAACGGTTGCGCTTGCTTTACGTCGCGATGACGCGTGCGAAATATGCGGTGCACTTGTATTGGACCGACCGCAACGGACCCCCCCAAACTGGCGCCAAAGCTTGCGGCACCGCGGCACTCGATGTGCTGATCGATCAGACGCAGAGGAAGTTGGGACTCGCGTTCGGCAAGGCATCGTTGCGGGCGATGGCCGATCGCTGCGAAGGGATCGACATCGTCGAACCGTTCGCAGGCGCCCCGGCGCGTTTTTACAGTGCCGACGCGTCGACGGACACGCGCGCCGCGCGTTCGCCGCCGCCGGCGACACGTCCATTTCAATGGCTGCACAGTTTCAGCAGTATCACGCGACACACGACGTTGACGACGGACGAGTCGGCAGCGTCCGACGAGATCGAAGCGCAGGTCGATGTCGAACGCGAAGTCGCCGCCGAAGAATCCGAACAGGTGACCGATGATCCGAGTCTGCTCAGCCTCGACACGTGGCGCGGCCGGCATTTCGGTAACGCGCTGCATGCGATTCTCGAGAATGCCGAATCCGGCGACGTGTGGCCTGAGCAACGCGATTTGCTGGCGCGGCATTTGATGTCGCTCGGCGTCCGAACGACGGTCGGCGATCCTCTGGAACCGGTCGGGCGCATGGTCGATCGCGTTCGACAAACCGATCTGGGCGAGGGATTGCGGCTGATGGATTTGCATCGTGAAACCGCGATCAGCGAATTCGAATTTCAATTTCCCGTTAATGCGGCTTCGTTGAGCGATTTGCGTGAGGTCTGTGAACGCCACGGCTGTGGCGATGCGATTTCGCCGTCGCTTTCCACGCCAAAGCTCAACGGCATGTTGACCGGTTTCGCCGATCTGATTTTCTTGCACGGCGGTCGCTATCACGTGCTCGACTACAAAACGAACTGGCTCGGCAATCGATTGCGGGACTACGAATCGGACCCCCTCGATGCGGCGATGATCGCGCATCACTATCCGCTGCAGGCGCTGATCTACACCGTCGCGTTGCACCGCTATCTGTGTGGACGTCTAGACGGCTACACGGCCGAACGGCATCTCGGCGAAAGCTGGTATCTGTTCGTGCGTGCGGTTGGCTTGGGCGACGACCGCGGCGTGTGGCGTCGGCGCTGGCCGGCCGAGCTGATCGAAGCGCTCGATGACGCCTTGGCAGGAGTCGCCGCATGACGGGACCGAATGAGCGCATCGTCGACCACACATTCGCGCAATGGGTGCGGCGCCGCAGCGGATCTGACGTCCTCGCCCGCGCGGCGTTCGCCGCCAGTCGCGACGAAGGGCAGGGACATTCGTGCGCCGCGTTGCTCGACGACGACATCGATTTGCGCACGTTGCGCACGCTCGCATGGGTCGGCGACGGTTCGGCGTTCACGCCTTTCGTGCTGAGCGATGCGGGTAATTTCTATCTGTGGCGAAACTGGCGGCACGAAACGCGCTTGGCCGATGCCTTGCGCGCTCGAGTCGGCGCGCGCACGTCGCCCGTCGATGTCGCGCGACTCGCCGCGGTCATCGCCGAACTTTTCAGCAACACGGACCTCGATGCCACGCGTTTGCAGCGCGCCGCGGTCGCCGCCGTTCCGGGGTCGCGCGTTTTTGTTCTGACCGGCGGCCCCGGCACCGGCAAAACCGCGACGGTGCTGCGCATGGCGTTGATGGTGTTGCGTCATGCGTCCGCCTGTGGATTCGGCGAACGGCCAACGATAGCGCTCGCGGCTCCGACCGGAAAGGCCGCGCAGCGCTTAGCGCAGTCGATCGCCGCCGGCAAGATCGATCTACTGCAACGGTTGCCGGCGCAGTCGGCGTTTCGCGATTTGCTCGATCGTGTTCCGCACGCGCAAGCGCAAACACTGCATCGTTTGCTCGACTATCGTCCACACGACAATTCGTTCGGGCGCGGCGTCGATTCGCCGCTCGCGGCCGACATCGTCATCGTCGATGAAACATCGATGGTCGATCTGTCGATGATGCGGCAACTGTTCGATGCCGTGCGTGCCGATGCGACGATTATCCTGCTCGGCGATTCCGCGCAACTCTATGCGGTGGAAGCCGGTTCCGTGCTCGGCGATATCGTCGCCAGCAGCGCGGTGTTGAAGGATCACGTGATCACGCTGCAACACGTCTGGCGCGCCGAAGCCGGATTGCATGAAAGTCTGGGCGCATTGCGCGCGGGCGATTCGAATTGGTGCGACACGTTGATTCGCGAGGGGCGCACCGGCACCGTCGAATGGCGTGCATGCGCGGACGAGCGAGCGGTGCGGACGAATATCGAGCAATGGATCGAATCGAATCGGGATGCATACACATCGATCATGCAACCCGGCATTGATGCGGCGACGGCGTTGCGACAACTTCGATCCTGCCAGATCGTGTGCGCATTACGGGAAGGTGCGTTTGGTTCGCACGGCGTCAACGCCTCGATGCTCGCGGCGATGTCGAAACGTTTCGGATTCGACGCGACCGGCGAATGGCATCATGGCCGGCCGATCATCATCACGCGCAACGATTATGCGCGCGATCTTTACAACGGCGATGTCGGCATCGCGCTGCGCGATGGCAGTTCCATGCGCGTGTGGTTCGAATCGCGCGATCGTGACGGCGCACCGCAACTTCGCGGTTTTTCGACGCGATCGTTGCCTGCGCACGAGCCCGCTTGGGCCATCACGATCCATCGCAGCCAGGGTTCGGAGTACGGCGCGGTGGCGGTGGTGTTGCCGCCGCAACAAGACCATCGCATTTTGAGCCGCGAACTCGTCTATACGGCGATGTCGCGTGCCACGCGATCGGTGCAATTGTGGTCGACGGCCGATTCGCTGCGCAGCGCCGTCGCACAGCCGATCCATCGACGCGGCGGATTGCGCGAACGTCTCCGCTAACCCTACGCACGTCACGCCAGCGGCCTGGCGAAGGCTGGTATGATTCGTCGGTGACCGGTGTGCGGGAGTGCGTGCGTGCTTGAGATTCTGATTGCGGGCGGCTGGGCGATGGTGCCCATCCTGTTGTGTTCGGCGATTGCGCTGGCCATCATTCTCGAACGGTTCTGGTCGCTGCGCCGCAGTGCGGTGATTCCGCGCGGGCTGGGCAACGAAGTGCTGCAATGGGCGCGCACCAAGAAGCTCGATCCGGAACATATCGAAACCCTGCGCAGCAATTCGCCGCTCGGCGAAATCCTGGCCGGCGCGCTCAGCGTGCGCAATCGCACGCGTGACATCATCAAGGAACGCGTCGAAGATACCGGCCGCCATGTCGTACATCGGCTGGAGCGCTTTCTCAACACGCTCGGCACGATCGCGCTGATTTCTCCGTTGTTGGGTTTGCTCGGCACCGTGTTCGGATTGATCGAAATGTTCTTTGCCGTGATGGTCAGCGGCGTCGGCGATCCGTTGAAGATGGCCGGCGGTATCGGTCAGGCGCTGGTGTGTACGGCGACCGGTTTGTGCGTCGCGATTCCGGCGTATTTTTTCCATCGTTATTTTCGCGGACGCGTGGCCGATTACGTCGTCGACATGGAACAGCAGACGATCCTCCTGATCGACGAATTGTCGGCGCATTCCGAGCCGGCAGCCGCACCTGTTCGCGCATCACGCGCGGCGCCAGCGGCACAGGCGGCGCACTGACATGCGTCTTGGCAAGGCGCGGCAGGACGATTTCGAGATCAACGTGATCTCGTTGATCGACGTTCTGCTCACGTTATTGATGTTCTTCGTGATGACGACGACATTCGTGCAGCACTCGGCGATGAAGGTGAGTTTGCCGCAGGCATCCGATACGCCGGACCTCGCGCCGCGCGATCCGCTGGTGATCATGATCGGCAGCGACAGTCGCTATTACGTCGACAACGCCGAAGTGCTCAATCCGAACATCGATACGTTGAAGGACGCGATCGGCAAAGTCGCCGGCGACGATCGCGAGCGTGCCGTGATCCTGCGCGCTGACGGAATGACGCCGCATCAAGCCGTCGTCATCGCCATGGATGCGCTCGGCCAACTCGGTTTCACGCACCTTTCCATCGCCACTGTGCGCAGCAAAGACGCCGAAAACCGGTGAGGTGCCGCGCATGAGCGCACCGGCCGAACACATGCCGACACCGTCGGAAACGTATCGCCGGCTGCTCGGTTATTCGGGACGGTACTGGGTCATCGCGATCGTCGCGTTCATCGGCATGGTGTTCGATGCCGGCTGCGGCGCGATGTTCACTTTCCTGATCAAACCGATGCTCGACGAACTGTTCGATCATCACGACCCGGTGCTGATTTTCTGGATGCCGATCATCATCATCGTGCTGTTCATCGTGCGCGGGCTCGCTACGTTCGCGGCCGATTACGGCGTCGCGCGCATCGGTCGCGGCGTGGTGCAGACCATGCGCGAAGAAGTGTTCCGCAAATATCTGCGCATGCCTGCGTCATTCTTCCATCGCGAGCCGGCCGGCAGTCTGATTTCGCGCATGACTTACACCGTCGAGCAAGTTGCCAACGCGAGCACGGATGCGGTGAAAACGGCGCTGATGGACGGCTTCATGGTGATCGGCCAGGCGTGCGTGATGTTGTACTGGAGCGCGCGATTGACCGTGGTGTTGCTCCTGCTTGCGCCGCTGGTGGCGACGGTCGTCTATTTCGTCGGACGCCGCTATCGCCGCATCAGCAAACGCATCCAGACTTCGGTCGGATCGATCACGAGCATCATCGACGAAGCCGTGACCGGTCAGCGCGAAGTGAAAATCTACGGCGGGCATCCGTACGAACAATCGCGGTTCGAAACAGTGAATCTCGCGATCCGCCGGCTCAACATGAAAGTGTCGGCGACGAGCGCGTTTTCGACGGCGCTGATTCAGTTCGTCGCATCGATCGCGCTGGCGCTGGTGATTTTTCTGGCGACGCGTCCCGGCATTCACGAAATGACGCCCGGTATTTTCATGGCGGTGATTTCCGCGATGCTCGTGATGTTGCCGTCGCTCAAACGCCTGACGACGGTGCAGGCGAATCTGCAGCGCGGCGTGGTAGCGGCGGCCGATGTGTTCGAATTGCTGGATAGCCGCGAAGAGCAGGACTGCGGAACCGAACCGATCGAACGCTGCCGTGGCGACATCGAATTCCGAAACGTTTCGTTTCGTTATCCGGAGGCGGCGCATTCGGCCCTGGATGACATCACGCTGCATTGCGCGCCGGGCACCGTCACTGCGCTGGTCGGTCGTTCGGGTAGCGGCAAATCGAGCCTGGCCGGTTTGCTGCCGCGATTCTACGATCCGCAATCCGGGTCGGTTTTACTCGACGGAAAACCTTTGCCGACCTACGCGCTGTCGAGTTTGCGTGCGCAGATTGCGCTAGTCAGTCAGCAGGTCGTGCTGTTCAACGACAGCATCGCGCGCAACATTGCGTACGGATCGCTGGCGCGCGCGAGCGATGCGGAAGTCGCAGCCGCCGCAGATGCCGCGAACGTCACCGAATTCGTCAATCGATTGCCGGATGGCATGCACACGCGCATTGGTGATGCCGGCGCGCTGTTGTCCGGCGGACAACGTCAGCGCATCGCCATCGCACGCGCGATTCTGAAAGACGCGCCGATCCTCGTGCTCGATGAGGCGACCAGCGCGCTCGACAGTGAGTCCGAACGGCTGATCCAGGATGCGCTGAAGCGTCTGCTCAGCAATCGCACCGTGCTCGTCATCGCGCATCGCCTGTCGACGATCGAACATGCCGATCAGATCGCTGTGCTCGACGCAGGAAAAATTATCGAGATCGGAACGCACGCCGAACTGCTCGCGAAAAACGGTCAGTACGCGCTGCTGCACCGCATGCAGTTCCGCGACACCGGCGGCTGAGCCGCGCGACCATGCTCAGCGAACGCGAACTGCAAGGAATCTGGTATGGCGAGCGAAAACCCGGCATCGCGCTGAAGGCGTTGTCGATCGCGTTCGCCATGGTCAGCGCCGCGCGACGCGGTTTATATGCAGTGGGAATCCTGCGTAGTGTGCGCGTTTCGGTACCGATGATCGTCGTCGGCAATATCAGCGTCGGCGGCACGGGCAAGACGCCGTTGGTGATCGCGCTGGCGCAGGCATTGCGCGATCGTGGCTGGAAACCGGGCGTGATCACGCGCGGCTTCGGCGGATCGGCCGTCGATGTCGTGCGTGTCGACGCGCACTCCGATCCGGGCATGGTCGGCGATGAAACGCGGTTAATCTTCGATTCGACCGGCGCGCCCGTCGCGGTCGGACGCGATCGAATTCGCGCAGCGCGAGAGTTGATCGATTCGGGATCCGTCGACGTGATCATTTCCGACGATGGGTTGCAGCATCTTCGGCTGGCGCGCGACGTGGAAGTCTGCGTCATCGATGGCCAACGCCGCTTCGGAAACGGACAGCTGCTTCCAGCCGGCCCGTTGCGCGAAGCTGAAAGCCGTCTGCACGATGTCGATTTCATCGTTTGCAACGGCGGCGATGCGCACGACAAAGAAATCCTGATGCGATTGCACGGCGATTCTGTCGTCGCGTTGAACATTCCTTCGAACACCCGGCCGTTGAGTGCCTTGCGCGGGCAGCGCGTTCACGCCGTCGCCGGCATCGGTAACCCGTCGCGATTTTTCGCGCAGTTGCGCGCCGCGGGCATCGACGTCGTCGAACATACGTTTCCCGATCATCATGCCTTCACGGAATCCGACCTCGCGTTCGGCGACGCACTGCCGATTCTGATGACGGAAAAAGACGCGGTGAAATGCCGTCGTTTCGCGCACCCGGACACATGGTCCGTGCCGGTTCGCGCCGAATTGCCTCGGGACTTTTACGAGTCCGTCGAACGAAAGCTGCGCGAGAGGAACGTTCGCGTCGCGCCGTGAACCCGGTTGACGATTGACAAGCATCGCACCCGCGACTACCGTGCGCGCACCTTCATCTTACGAGGCCGTCCTCCGTGGACCCTTGCAGTAAAACTGCAGCGTTGTCAGGTTGAAACCGCGGAAGGCCATCTAACGGTCGCTTTCCGCGCAGGCGGAAGCAGACTTCAGTTCGCATCCAGCGAACGCATGTCGCAAATCTGTCACATCGACCCGGCACGCTGCCCGATCGTTTCGGAGTAGTCGATGCTGGATTTGTCACATTTCTCCATGCTCATCACAGTCGGTGGCCGCGATCGCGCCAAGAGCGAGATCGCCGCGCGCACGGCTGCGGAGCTGCTTGCCATCGCGCGGATGGACGCGGTCGAAGTGCTGCGTCATCTCGACGCCGGTGCGGATGGGCTGACTTCCGAGCAGGTCGAAGAACGTCTGGAGAAATTCGGTCCGAACGTCGTCGCGCAGGAAACCAAGCGGCCGTTTCTGCTGCAGATTCTGGAACGCTTCTACACGAATCCGATCAACATTTTGCTCATGGTCCTGGCCACGATCACCTGGCTGACCGGAACCGAAACCAGCGACAAGCTCAGCGCGATCATCATGTTCGCGATGGTGGTGATGGCCGTTTTCGTCGCGCATTTTCAGGAAGCGCGTTCGGATAACGCGGTCGAAAAACTGCGCAACATGGTCAGCAACACGGCGACGATCAAGCGCGACATTGAAGAGCCCGTACCCGATGACGAAGATGCGCCGCCGCGACGCGTCATCCGGAAAGCCGAAGTATCGATCGACGGACTGGTTCCGGGCGATCTGGTGTTTCTCGCCGCCGGCGACATGGTGCCCGCCGATCTGCGTCTGCTCAGCGCGAAGGATCTGTTCATCAATCAATCGGCGTTGACCGGCGAATCGA
>JBDUEI010000066.1:0-32975 GCA_040002515.1 Rudaea sp.
GTGTTCTTTTCGATCAGCTTGGTGAACACGCCACCGAGCGTTTCGATGCCGAGCGACAATGGAGTCACGTCGAGCAGCAACACGTCTTTGACCGTTCCGCCCAAGACGCCGCCCTGAATCGCGGCGCCGACGGCGACGGCTTCGTCAGGATTCACGTCTTTGCGTGGTTCCTTGCCGAAGAATTCCTTCACCGCGTCCTGCACTTTCGGCATGCGCGTTTGACCACCGACCAAGATCACCTCTTGAATGTCGCCAATTTTCAAGCCCGCATCGTTCAACGCCGTGCGGCACGGACCGATGGTGGCTTTGATCAAATCATCGACCAGCGCTTCGAGCTTGGCACGCGTCAATTTGATGTTGAGATGCTTCGGACCCGACGCATCGGCCGTGATGTAGGGCAGATTCACTTCCGTCGAATGCGCCGACGACAGTTCGATCTTTGCGCGCTCGGCACCGTCTTTCAGACGCTGCAATGCGAGCGAATCGTTCTTCAGATCGACGCCGGATTCTTTCTTGAATTCGTCGACGAGAAAATCGATAAGGCGCTTGTCGAAATCTTCGCCACCCAAGAACGTGTCGCCGTTGGTCGCGAGCACTTCGAACTGTTTTTCGCCATCGACTTCGGCGATTTCGATGATCGACACGTCGAACGTACCGCCGCCGAGATCGTACACGGCGATCTTGCGGTCACCGCCCTTCTTGTCGATGCCATAGGCCAACGCAGCCGCGGTCGGCTCGTTGATGATGCGTTTGACTTCGAGACCCGCGATGCGGCCGGCGTCCTTGGTCGCCTGGCGCTGCGAATCGTTGAAGTAGGCCGGAACCGTGATCACCGCTTCGGTGACCGGTTCGCCGAGATAATCTTCGGCCGTCTTCTTCATCTTCATGAGAATCTTGGCCGAGATTTCCTGCGGCGACAGACTCTTGCCGTCGGCCGTTCCCAGCCACGCATCGCCGTTATCGTGCGCGAGGATTTTGTACGGCACGAGGTCGAGATCTTTCTTCACTTCCGCGTCGGTGAATTTGCGGCCGATAAGGCGCTTCACCGCGTAGAAAGTATTCTTGGGATTCGTCACCGCCTGGCGTTTTGCCGTTGCGCCGACGAGCACTTCGTTGTCCTTGAACGCAACGATCGACGGCGTGGTGCGATCGCCTTCCGAATTCTCGATCACGCGCGCCGTGTTGCCTTCCATGACCGCAACGCACGAGTTCGTCGTACCCAGGTCGATACCGATAATCTTGCCCATTGTTCAAGTCTCCAAAAATTTGTTGCGGCGCAGTGCCGCTGATGGCTCAGAATTGGGGGCCAACGAAGTTCAATTCAAGCGCTGGGCGCTTTAGAAATCGCTACCAGCGCAGGACGCAGCAGACGCTCATTCAGGACATAGCCCTTCTGCATCACGGACACCACCGTATTCGGCGCTTTTCCTGCGGCTTCGACCATCGTCATCGCCTGGTGCAATTCGGGATTGAACGGTTGATCGATCGGATCGATCTGCTTGAGCCCATTGGCCTCGGCGACTTTGATCAGCGCTTTCAGCGTCAAGTCCATGCCTTCGCGCAGTGAGGTCGTGTCCGCATTTTCGACCGCCATGCCGCGTTCGAGTCCGTCGTAAACGGGCAACAGATCGCCTAACAGGCGCTCGTTGGCATATTTGCGCGCTTGTTCGAGATCGCGTTGCAGACGCTTGCGCTGGTTTTCGATTTCCGCGCGTTCACGCAGAAGAACTTCGCGCATCTCACCGAGCTTGTTTTCGTATTCGGCGAGCTTATCGGCCAGCTGATTGATGTCGGCTTCGACGCCGTCGGCGTTCACGTCTACCGCTGGATCCGGGTGGGTGTTTTCCATTGACTTTTTCCTCCAAAAACTCATCACGCTCGTCATTCCGGCGCAGGCCGGAATCCAGTGTCTTTTATTTTCGCTTAAAACGCTGAGTGAAGTCGCTGGATTCCGGCCTGCGCCGGAATGACGAGCCAAGAAACAGAACGGGTCTTATAAGGCCGTCTGACTTTGATTCAAGGCGCCAGACAGAATTTGCGCCGTCGCCTGCACGACCGGAATCACGCGGTGATACGCCATTCGCGTCGGTCCGATTACACCGAGCACACCTAGCACGCGGCCCTCCACGCCATACGGCGCGGTAATTACGCTGCAGGTGTCGAGTGCGGCGAATCCCGATTCCTCACCGATAAACAAACGCACGCCTTCGGCGCTCGCGCAGTTTTCCAGGAGAAACAAAAGATCGCGCTTGCGCTGAAACGCGTCGAACAGATCGCGCAAACGATCCATATCGGAAAGGCCTTGCGAACCCATCAGGTTGACTTGGCCTGCGACGAGCATGTCCGGATTGAGCTTGTCGGAAAACGCCAGTTGCGTGACGTCGGCGGCCGCCACCATGAGCTGATGCAGACGATGACTGGTCTCGCGCATCTCGCGCAACAGGCGCTCGCGAATATCGGCCATTCGCAGACCGGCATAGTTCGCATTGAGAAAGTTTGCGACTTGTTCCAGATCGCCCGGCGAATACGTTTTCTGCGTCACGACGACGCGGTTTTGTACGTCGTTATCGGCGAAAACGAGAATCACCAGAACACGATTGCCGCCGAGCGGGACGAAATCGATGTGCTTGAACGGAAACTCTTCGCGCTTGGGCACGGTGACCACGCCGACGAAGTGCGTGACATCCGACAACAGCGACGATACGCCGTTGAGCAAATCCTGCGTCGGCGCCTGGGTCGGCAATTCGCGGCGCAGCGCATCGACTTGCGGCTGATCGAGCGGTTTGAGCTCGAGCAGACTATCGACGAAGACGCGATAACCCTGCGCCGTCGGAATTCGGCCGGCGGAGGTGTGCGGTGCCGACAGCAGGCCGAGTTCTTCGAGATCCGACATGACATTGCGGATCGTCGCCGGGCTCACATCAAGCCCCGCGTTC
The DNA here is from genome assembly GCA_040002515.1 of Rudaea sp. GTDB lineage: Bacteria > Pseudomonadota > Gammaproteobacteria > Xanthomonadales > Rhodanobacteraceae > Rudaea. The sequence goes on from JBDUEI010000066.1 coordinate 2,937, forward strand.
TTGGCCAACGTTCGCGAACCCACGGGTTCGCCCTCGGCAATGTATTGCGCGATCAGCGCGCGCAGCAGCTGGCGCGCTCGTGCGTCGAGCTTGGAATGGATAGAGGACATGCTGAAGGCGACGCTAACAAGCAAGAGTTGCTTGGTCAATACGATATCAATTGGGCTATAGCGCCACGTTTCAAGCAAAACCACAGTGCGAACGCGATACTGGACTTGCGCGCGCAATCCTCGTAGGCTTCACCTCCATAGCGCGAGCCCGCCTTGGCGGCCCGGCAAGATCCGGCGCCACGCACGACCCGCTCGCGAAGACCTAACCATTCACTCGAAGCTACGTCGCCGCCACTCTTGGTAGCGCATCGATAGCGTGATTCCCGATGGTGACTTTGTCGGGAATGGTGAATACGGATGTACGCCGAATGCGGATTCGAAGATGTCTACTCGATCCGTGACGCGATCCGGCCGCAGAAGGCTTTCAGAACTTTTTCCACAATGCCGACAAATGTACTTTGCTGCACGAGCAGCCTGAACGCATGAAAACCCATCGGGCATGAACACGCAGACCGTCGAAAACGTCGACACTGCCGAAGCGGGCATCTTTACGCCGGTTCCGCAGCAGCAGGAAATGCCGCTGGCACTCGTGCGCGGCCAGCCGATGCTGCAGATGCCGCAGGATCTGTATATTCCGCCGGATGCGCTGGAAGTCATTCTCGAAGCATTCGAAGGTCCGCTGGACCTGCTTCTTTATCTGATCCGCCGCCAAAACCTCGATATCCTCGATATACCGATCGCCGAAATCACACGGCAATACGTCGACTACATCGATCTGATGCAAAACCTGCGGCTTGAACTGGCCGCCGAATACCTGGTGATGGCGGCGATTCTCGCGGAGATCAAATCGCGATTGCTGTTGCCGCGCCCGCCATCGGAAGAAGGCATCGAAGAAGATCCGCGCGCCGAATTGATTCGTCGCTTGCAGGAATACGAGCGATTCAAGAAAGCGGCAGAAAGCATCGAAATACTGCCGCGTCTGGATCGGGATTTCTCCGTCGCCAGCGCCTTCGTGCCGGATAAGAACGTCATTCGTTTGCCGCCGCCGGTCGATCTGCGCGAGCTTTTGCTGGCACTGAAAGATGTGCTCAAACGCGCGGAATTGATGGGGCATCACGCGATCCAGCGCGAAGCGCTATCCGTGCGCAATCGCATGAGCGATGTGTTGAAAGCATTGGGCGACGGCGAATTTCATCCGTTCGAAAAACTCTTTACCGCGGAAGAAGGCCGGCTTGGCATCGTCGTTACGTTTTTGGCGCTGCTCGAATTGGCCAAAGAACATCTCATCGAAATCATGCAGAGCGAACCGCTCGCGCCCATTTATCTGAAATCCCTGGCCACGGTATGAGCCTGCAGTTTCCGGCTCGCGAAGAACCCAGAACTATGACTGAATCCTCTCCCTTGAAACGCATCGTCGAAGCCGCTTTGCTGGCCGCCGCGCAACCGTTGTCGCTGCCGCAGCTCTCGGCTTTGTTTCTGGAAAACGAAACGCCGACCCACGAAGAGCTTGCTCGCGCGCTCGAAGAACTGACTGGCGAGTGCGCCGACCGCGGCGTCGAACTGGTCGAAGTCGCGTCGGGCTTTCGCTATCAGATCAAGCAAGACGTTCACGCCTGGGTCGCGCGGCTCTGGACCGAGCGCCAGACCAAATATTCCCGCGCGTTGCTCGAAACACTCGCACTCATCGCGTATCGCCAGCCGATCACGCGCGGCGAAATCGAACAGATTCGCGGTGTCGCCGTTTCCACGAACATCATCAAGACGCTCGAAGAACGCGAGTGGGTTCGCGTCGTCGGTTATCGCGACGTGCCTGGCAAACCGGCGTTGTTCGGCACGACACGCATTTTCCTGGATTACTTCAATATGAAATCGCTCGATGAATTACCGCCGCTCGCCGAGATCCGCGAGATCGAGGATTTCGATCCGCAATTGACCCTCGCGCCCGTGGCGATGTCGGCCGACGAATCGGAATCCGCGGAACACGATTCGACCGAAGAAATTCCGCTCGGCACCGCATCCGCCAACGATGAAGTGGCCGAGAGTGTCGAAGAACCCACCGATCCCGCGTCCACCGAAGAGCGTTCGGCATGAACTCCACGACTCGCAGTGTCCTTACGCTGAAACGCTCACAAAACGCCGGACCGGCCGTCGAAGAACGGTTGCACAAAGTGCTCGCCAACGCAGGTCTCGGTTCGCGCCGCATGCTCGAAGAACGCATCGGAGCCGGCGAAGTCAAAGTAAATACGGTCGTCGCATTGCTCGGTTCGAGCGTGCGCGTCGGCGATCGCATCGAGATGGACGGCAAGTTGTTCGTCGCCATCACCGATAACGCCGAACACGCGCAAGTGTTGATGTTCCACAAACCCGACGGCGTGGTCACCACGCGTGACGATCCGGAAGGACGCCCCACCGTTTTCGAACAGTTGCCGCGTTTGAAGGGCGCGCGCTGGATCGCCGTCGGTCGCCTCGATATCAACACGACCGGACTTCTGCTGTTGACCACCGACGGCGCGCTCGCGCATCGATTAATGCATCCGAGCGCCGAAGTCGAGCGCGAATACATCTGCCGCGTGCATGGCGAAGTATCCGACGAAGTGCTCGCACGATTGCAGGCGGGCGTCGAACTCGAAGACGGGCCTGCCCGATTCGAAGAACTCGCCGTCATCAGCCGTGGCGACAGTCATTCGTGGTTCCGCGTCGTGATCAAGGAAGGACGCAATCGCGAAGTTCGCCGCATGTGGGAATCGCAAGGTTTGATGGTCAGCCGGCTCAAACGCATTCGCTACGGTAATGTCGAACTGCCGCGCGGATTGCTGAAAGGACAAAGCGAGCCGCTCGAACCCGAACAGGTCAAGGCGTTGCGCGAAGCGGTTGGCGCCAGCGAAGTGGAACCGACGCTGACGCTGCAAGCCGTCATCGGCCAACGTCGTGCGCCGAAGACCACCAACGAATTCAAACCCGCGCCACGCACGCAACAAGCGTGGACCGGCGCTTACGGCGACGAAGGTCGCGAGATTCGCGCGTTCGATCGCATCCGCGAAGATCGCCCGTCGCGACCCGGCGGCGACCGGCCGCGTGGAAAGAAACGTCCTGGCGGTCCGAGTCGCGGGCCTGCCGGTGGAAACGTGCAGAGTCGCGGTCCGCGTCAAGGCGCGCCGGGTGCGCGCGGACCGGGAAGACCCGATTCGCGTGGACCGGGTCGTCCGGATTCGCGTGGCCCAGGCAGACCCGACACGCGCGGCCAAGGTCGCCCGGATGCACGCGGTGCGGGACGTCCGGATTCACGTGGTCCTAATCGCAGCCAAGGTCCGGGGCGCGGCCAAGGACAAGGTCAACCGCGCGGTCCTGGTTTGGGGCGCGGACAAGGTGCGCCGGGCGGAGGTCAAGGCTACGCCCGCAACGCCGGTCAAACGACGGGATACCAGCCGCGTCCTTATCAGCAGCCAAAACCGGCGTGGCAAGGCAACGACAGCGGCGATAACACGGGACGGCGTCCGCCGCCGAAGCGTCGCGGTCCGAATCCCAATGCGGGTTGGCGTCCGCCGGTAACGGGCGGTTATCAGCCGCGCGGTGCGGCGGGGCAAGGTCAGCAACAACGTCGTCGGCCCGACGAGCAATTTCCGAGCGACGACATCGGTAATCGCGCACAGCCGCCTCAGCAGGATGGACAGCCGCCGCGCGGTCGCGGTCGGTCGCGACGTCCACCCGGTCGGTAATCGCACCCCAAAAAAAACCCGGCTACGTGCCGGGTTTTTTATTTCTAGGAAACGTCGAAACTAGTCGAGCTTGAGCGCTTTCTTGTCGCCCGCACGACGCTTCTGTTCCTTCGCGTTGTACTCGTCCATGCAACTTCCGCGTTTGACCATCGCGCAATCCAGATATTCGCTGGCTTCGACCAGCGCGGCACGGATCGCCTTGCCCGCCGGTGTATTTTCTTCGTGCGCCAGATTGCCACCGAAACCGCCGCGATAGATGCCGACGGAAACGCCGCTGCTCTTGCTGCGGCCTTCGACGGTACGCGAGAACTCGACATCGCCCGTCGTCGTGTTGATCACACGCAGATCGATTGCCATGTACGCTTCGCTTTGTTTGCCACCCAAGCCGATGCCCTTGATGCTGAATCCACCGCCGGTGCTGGACGTGTTTTCCTGATACGCGCTGACCGAACCGGTGACTAGATACTGCGCGCCGGTGAGCTTGCCGATCTTGGCGCCCGTGCCGGGCGAAACGCGGCCGGATGCAGCAAGATTCTGTTCTTCGAGAACGTTCTGCATCTTCTGGCGTTCGACCACGCGAAAATCGTTCGTCGACGACAGTTCGTTGGAGAGCATGTTCGACAGATCCCAACCCACGCCACCGCCCCACCACGACGCGGCGGTTTCATTTTTGAATTCGGCCACACCGATCGAAGGACGACCGTCGCCCGCCGCGAACGCGTTGCCCATCGCCACGGTTCCGACCAGCGCTGCCGCCATTGAGATAACCAGCTTCTTCATGTTTGACTCCCCATCCGATTGATATTGATGCCGGCGACGCCGGCCAGTAATTCGACAACGCAATTAGTTTATCAGCACGCCGCGGCCCTGAACGTGACCGCTTTCGGTCCGAAACCGGCAATTGCACGTTATGTAGACGTAGACGACGCGTATCCTGCCGCTCCATATAAACGCAAAACCGGGCTGGGGAGAACACACGATGAGCAAATTCTCGCTCTCGACGGCAATTTTTGCTCTGGCCTGCCTGTTGGCGCCGCCCTGCTCAGCCCACGGTGAAAACCAACCCGATGGCATCCACTGGCTACGCTCGGACACCGATGCGTTCGTACAGGCGCGTGCGCAGCACCGTTTGGTGATCCTGTATCTCGAAGCGGTGTGGTGTCACTGGTGTCACGTCATGGATGAGAAGACGTACGGCGATGCAACCGTACGCTCGGAAATCGCCAACCACTTTATTCCTCTGCGAATCGATCAGGATCTTCGTCCCGATCTGTCGAACCGATACCGCGACTACGGTTGGCCGGCCACGATCATTTTCGCGGAGGACGGACGCGAAATCGCCAAACGACAAGGATTCGTCGAACCGGAACGATTCGCCAAATTGCTGCAGGCCATCGTCGCCGATCCGACGCCCGAATCCAAAGACGTCATCGACGAACCGCACGCGCCACAAGAAAGCGCGCTGGACGCGCTGACACGCGCTGTGCTCATCAAACGACATGCGACGACGTACGACAAGAAACTTGGTGGTCTCGATATCGGTCAAAAATACCTGGATCGCGACAGCGTGGAATACGCCATCGCACGCGCGCTGCAGGGTGGTGAAGGCGAAGCGGCGATGGCGCGCAAGACGCTCGATGCGGCGCGCGCGCTATTCGATCCGGTGTGGGGTGGCGTCTATCAATATTCCACGTACGGCGACTGGAAACATCCGCACTTCGAGAAACTCGCGACGGTGCAGGCGCAATATCTGCGTATCTATGCACTCGCATTCGCCTCGTTCGGAAAGTCCGACGATGCCGCAGCCGTGCGCGAAATTCGCCGTTATCTCATCGACTTTCTGCAAAGTCCCGACGGTGCCTTTTACGTAAGTCAGGACGCCGATCTCAAACCGGGCGAACACTCCAACGACTACTTCGCCCTCAATGATGCGCAGCGCCGCAAACGGGGAATTCCGCGTGTCGATCGGCACGTTTATGCATTGCAAAATGGCCAGATCGTCGAGGCGTTGGCGACCTGGGGCGAGCTGAGCGGCGATAAAGAAAGCATCGAGCAGGCGAAAAAAGCAGCGGACTGGATCGTCTCGAACCGCGCATTGCCCGGCGGTGGATTTCGTCATGATGAAAACGATGCGTCCGGTCCGTTTCTCGGTGATACGCTCGCCATGGGTCGAGGGTTTCTTGCGCTCTATCGCGCGACGGCCGACCGCGCATGGCTGATCAAGGCGAGCGCCGCCGCCGATTTCATCGCCGCGAATTTCGCACAGCCGACTGGCGGCTTCGTCAGCGCAAAAAGCTCAGGCCCGATCGCCGCACTTCCGCAACTGGAGGAAAACATTTCCGTTGCCCGTTTCGCCAACCTGCTGACGCGTTACGACGGTGATGCGAAACATGCGGCGATCGCCGAATCGGCGTTGCGTTATTTGGCCTCACCGAAAATCGCCCTGTCCGAAATAACCGAACCCGGCATACTTCTGGCGGACGACGAGTTTCATGCAGACCCGCTGCACCTCACGGTGAGTGGTGCGAAAAGCGATTCGGCCGCTGTCGAGTTATTTTCCACTCTGCAGCATTTACCACAATGGTACAAACGCATCGAGTGGTGGGATCGGGCGGAACGTCCGCTACCGAACCCGGACGTCGCTTATCCGCCGACGAAGCGAGCGGCCGCGTTCGTATGTACGGAAACTCGCTGTTCTCTTCCGATCTACAGCTCCGCCGAAGTTCTGGAGTTTCTGAAAACGTCGCAAGCGAAACATGCGGCGAACTGACGAAAGGTTCGGTCTGGCGTATTACGTCTCGATGCGGAATTCGTCGGCATCCATCCACGCCGGAAAACGTTCGCGATGCGCGATGAGTGACTCGTGGCTGAGCGTCGCGGTCGCGACCTGCTCCTGCCCACCCAGTTCGATCAGCGGTTGTCCGAGGAAATCGAGAATGGAACTGTCGCCGCCGTAGTGCAGCGCGTTACCGTCGGTTCCGACACGGTTGAGGCCGACGCAATAACTCAAGTTTTCGATGGCCCGCGCGCGCAACAGCGTGCGCCACGCGTAACTTCGAGCCGATGGCCAGTTCGCGACGAACAACACCAGATCGTAATCGAATGCTTTTTTCGATGTATCGAAGCGATTGCGTATCCAGATCGGAAATCGCAGGTCGTAGCAGACGAGCGGAAATATCTTCCAGCCTTTCCATTCCACGATCAGGCGCTCCGCCCCGCCCGCGTAACGCTCATGCTCGCCGGCATAACGGAACAGATGGCGCTTGTCGTAATGACGCACATTTCCGTCCGGCGTGGCGAACAAGAGCCGGTTGTGTACTTTTATACCGCTATCACTTTCGACGCGAAGCTGCACGCTGCCGGTGATGGCGGCATCGAGCGTGCGCGATTGCTCCTGCAACCACGTCAGCGTCGGGCCGTGCATGTCCTCGGCGCTATGAATGGCCTCGTTGGAAAATCCACTGGTAAAGGTTTCCGGGAGGACGCACAGATCGGTCCGCCCCTTCAACGGCGCCATGAGCGAAGAGTAGTAATCGCGATTGCCGACCGGATCGTGCCAGCGCGTCGCACCCTGAACGAGCGAAACTCTTAGAGCTTGCACAAGCGTTCTGCCGCAGCGTTAAGCGTTTCGTCGTTCTTGGCGAAACACAAGCGGACGATTTTCGCGTCGGGTGGCGTTTCATAGAACGCCGATACGGGAATGGCCGCAACGCCCGCTTCGCGAATCAGCCATTCGCAAAAATTGAGATCGTCGCTTTGGGCGATCGCCGAATAATCGACGAGCTGGAAATACGCGCCCTTGACCGGCAATAGCTTGAATTTCGATGTCGCCAACAACTTGCGAAAATAATCGCGCTTGGTCTGATAGAACGCGGGGAGGTCCAGATAATGTTGCGGATCGTCTTCCAGTGCATCGGCGAATGCCCACTGCGCCGGGTTGAACGTGCAGAAGGTCAGGTACTGATGAACCTTGCGGAATTCCGCGCTGAGCGGTTGCGGCGCGATGCAGTAGCCGACTTTCCAACCGGTGCAATGATAAGTTTTGCCGAATGAGCTGACGACAAAACTGCGCGCCGACAATTCCGGATGGCGTGACACGCTTTGATGTTCGAGTCCGTCGAAAATGATGTGTTCGTAAACTTCGTCCGACAGTACGAAAATGTCGGTATCGCGCGTGATCTCAGCGAGCGCGTTTAGATCAGCCGCATCGAGTATCGCGCCACTCGGGTTGTGCGGCGAATTGATAAGGATCATCCGCGTGTGCGGCGTCACCGCGTTTTTTACGCGTTGCCAGTCGACCGAAAAATCCGACAAATTCAGCGGTATGTGGACGGTTCGACCGCCGGCCAGTTCGATCGCCGGTTCGTAACTGTCGTAGCAGGGATCGAGCACGATGACTTCTTCGCCCGGACGCACCGTCGCTGCGATCGCGGCGAACAGCGCTTCCGTCGCGCCACTCGTAACGGTCACTTCGGTATCCGGATTCACCTTGCGGCTGTACAGACGTTCGGTCTTGATCGCGATCTGCTCGCGCAGCTTCGGGACGCCCGTCATCGATGCGTATTGATTCTTGCCCGAGTTCATCGCGCGGGCGAGCGCATCGCGCAGCGATTGCGGTCCTTCGAAATCGGGGAAACCCTGCCCCAGATTCACCGCCTTGTGCTCCATCGCAAGTTGCGACATGACGGTGAAAATGGTCGTGCCCACCTTGGGCAGCTTGGTGCGGATCTGCATCGAACCTCGCGATCTTTTAGATGGCCAAACGAGTTTCGATGGTAGCACGTCTTGCGAGCGCACCATCCGCACGGAGCCTTTCATGTCGATGCGATCATCCCAAACCGGGACGATCGTTTTCCGTATTTATTGCCCGAACGCCGAACAAAGAAATTGATCGCTCGTGTAGTCGACCGTTATCGTGGCGCCGTTGATCGAATAGTCGTTGAATATCGCCGATGCCTGAAATGTTCGACCGGCCGCGTCGTGCGCGGTGAGATTCAAAATACCGGGCGCGCCCGATTGGGTGATCGCCTCTTCCGTATAGGCGCCTAACGCGAACGTCAGGGTGGAACCGGCAAGGGCAGCCAGTAGCGCAGTTTTCATCATTTACTCCGAAGCTGAAAAATTGATTGATACGTCGGCGCACGTTTTCCCATCCACGTGCGTCTGATGCGCAAGACCGCTCGCGCGAGGGCGAGTCTACGGTCGGGCATGTTAGTGCGGAGTAAGCGTTGCGTTAGATGTCTTGACGGATCGGCCACTTACGCGCGGCACAGCCCGCCCGCTCGCGCCGCGGGGGCCTCCATTCGATATCACGTAAAATCGAACACCGCGCGAGTAAATCGCGCGGTGCGGCGTGATCAGAAAACGTGATTGCCGAACAGACCGAGCAGTCCGATGATGATGAGATACAACGCGACGACGTAATTCAGGATTCGCGGCACCAGCAGAATAAGAATGCCGGCGATCAGGGCGACCAGCGGCGCGACGGCTGGATGAATGGACAAGACCATAAAACACCTCCGAGTTGTGAGTGCATGGACGAAAAGATTTTGCGTCGCGATGCTAACACGACGATCGAATGCGCTCGGGCGTCACTGGTCGCGCGTCAGTTTCCCGCCGACCTGTTGTTTCGGATCGTCGCTGATATCGTAATCTTCGTGCTCCGAGTGCGACCAGTTCGCCACGTTTGCCGCGGCGATGCGCGTGCCGTCGGGCGCGATAAATGTGTCGGCCGACGCGTCATACGAGGCGCGGAAACGCTTGCCTTCCGGATACTCGATCCACACCGTTTCGCTGTCGCTGGGTTTGATCATCGCCATGGTTTCGTCAACGCCTGAAAGCGAGCAGGATCACGCCACCGGCGACCAAGCCGATGCCCGACCACTCGCGCAAACTGGGACGTTCGCCGAGAAACGCGAACGCAAAGATCGCCACCAGCACGAGACTGAATTTGTCGACCGGCGCGACCTTCGACGCCTCGCCCAATTGCAGCGCGCGGAAATAGCAAACCCACGATGCCCCCGTCGCCAGCGCGGAGAGCGAAAGGAACGTCCAGGTGCGTCCCGACCATGCGAACGGATCGCTCCACTTTCCGGCGAGCACCACGAACGCGGCGAGAACAATGACGACGATTAGGGTACGGATCAGCGTCGCCAGATCCGAATCGACGTTCTGAATTCCGATCTTAGCGAACACGGCCGTCAGCGCGGCAAAGACCGCCGACAACACGGCCCAGAAAAACCAATTCGATGAAGTGTCCATGGCGATGGCCGTCGGGGAATGCGAAATCTACCAGCCTTCCGCGCCGGCGCCCACCGGAATCGCGCGAGCGACGCGGCGGGCTAATGTTCGAGCCGATCGCTGCTCAGACTTTCAGTTTGGCATGATCGCCGACGGCAGGAGTGTCGCCCGTAATCGCTGCGGCAATCATGATCGCGCCTGCTACCAATTTGTTGGGACCGTCCCAGATCTCGGCTTCCGACGGGCGTACGGTGATCAGTCGGATCGAAGGATCGTCCGCCGATTCCCACCACGCCTTCGCGAACACGCTCCAGAGTTCCTTGATCTTGGCTCGGTCGTCGCTCACGCGCGCCGATCCGACGAAAGCCACGTAGCTGTTGGCACTTTCGTCTGAGAAAACCACCGAGACCGACGCATGTGCTTCGATCTGCTTCAGCGACTGGCCGCTCGCGTCGGCGAGAAAATAAATCGCGTGCTCGGGCTGCTCGACATGCGCGCTCATCGGCCGTGCGCGGCTTTTGTCGCCATCGCGCGTGATCAGGATCGAGGTGCGGATGGATTTGGCGATGTGCCACGCGCGGTCGACGAGTTCTTGGCCGATCTGCTGTTTAGCCGTTTGATCCTTCATGTGATGCTCCATGTGGTGTGAGAGGCAAACCTAGCGGCGTTGCCGTGAATGGCTCGTGAGTTCTTTCGCCGCACATGAACTTGAAACGGGCATAGGCAGTCGTCTAAGGTTCAGTCTATGCGCCGCAACATCTCGCGGCATCCACGCTGCTGATCAGGAGAAGACATGGCAACGGTCAATAAAAAGGGCAACGCATCGCGGGACTCTGGCAACAAAAAAGTCGCGGCAAAAAATTCCCCGGCTCGATCGGTGCCGGCTAAATCGGCAAAGACGACCGCACCGCAAAAAGTGGCCGCTAAGAAAAATCCCGCGCCGAGTAAAGCGGCGAAGTCTGCCGTGAAGAATCCCGCCAAGCCGAGCGTCACGAAAGCCGACGCGAAGAAAAACGTCGCGAAGAAAAAATCGTCGAAGCCCGCCCAATCGCAGAAAAAACACGCGGCGAACAATATCTGGGATTTGGTCGAAGCGAAAAAACGTAACGCCTCGAAAACACCCGCCTGGCAAACTATCGCGCATCACGACCACCCCACTCCGCGCGGCGGCAAGGAACATGGCGCCGATCAGAGCTCCGCCACATCGACGCATATCGAAATGCCCGGCCATCGCGATCGCGGGACGGGTTAACGACTCGCGCCGAATGCGGAACGGTAACGAATTAAAATCGTTACCGTTACAAACTCAACTGTCTCGCGACAGACGATTTCCGAAAATCAGGTTTCCAACGCATCGGCCAGCGTTTCTAGAACATGCTTCGGCTGCGAGATGATGTCGCCGTGCCCTGGAATGATTCGTTTGAGTCCTGGCAAGGCCGCCCATTGCCTGAATTGTCCCGCAAGTTCGGCCTTGTCTTTGATCAGCCGATGTTTGACGACGCTGGGGATCTGCGGGTGGTTTACACCGAATCCCATCAGCATCGCCATCACCTTTGCCCCCAAACCTTCTGGATGCGCCACGTGAGCGATGATGTCGGCCAACACGAGTGTCGTTTCATCGCCGCGTGAAACGATCATGGCGAGTTCCGATCCCGCGGTGCCGGCGACGGGCAATATACTCACTTTCCGATCGACCAACTCAGTGTCATCAACAGCGACAACTTCTCCCACAGATTCACGTGCGCCTGAAGGCGCGATCACCTTCATCGTCGGATAGCGATTTCTCCAAATCTTGGCGTCCATCCTGTGGTGCGCGTTCGGAACCACCAAATACGTCGGCGCACCCAGCGCTTCGATCTGCTGCATTGCCGGCTCGGCGAGTGCAATCGCACTGAATATCGCCGTTCCTCCTCCGCTCAACGAAGCGACCGTCATGCGGCGCGGAAACTTTCCAAGCGGCATGCTGATCGTGCCCTCGACCGTCAGCAGGCCTTCGCTTACCGTATCAATCGCGCCGTGTTCCTGGACTTGCCATTGCTCGAGAATATTGCTCATCTCAATCTTCCGTGGTTGAGTCGAATTAAAAAGTACCAGCGCCAGCCTGATCCGAACCTAAACGCAAGGCCGTTCAGCCTGCGCTCCGCGTGCTTCGTAGATGCTGCGCGTCCCAAACGACAAGGAGTTCGTCATGAGTTTGTTCAATACCATCCTCCAAAAACTGGGCCTGGGTACGGCTACTGCCACGCCGCCAACGGCCGCCTCGCCTTCGGCTGCTCCCACGTCATCAACGACAAATGCGTCGACACAGACGGCTCCGCAGGCGATGTCAGAAGTAGATGTCGTCGGAAAGCTAGATCAACTCGCCGCGAAGAACAGCGAGAAATTGAACTGGAAGACCTCGATCGTCGATCTCATGAAACTGCTCGGTCTGGATAGCAGCCTGGAATCACGGAAGAAGCTAGCCGCCGAATTAGGCTGCCCGGCAGACAAGATGGGTGACTCCGCGCAGATGAATATGTGGCTGCACAAGACAGTCCTGCAAAAGCTCGCCGCGAATGGCGGGAATATTCCGAAAGAGTTGCTCTGAGGATGCCGGTGACGCACGTCGTGAGGACGTGCGTCTTTTAGGTCGAACGAAGTCGCCGCATCAAAAGACAGCTCTATCGCTCGAAGTGGTGCGCTACCCATTTTTGGTCCACTATCGCTAAGCGATGCCGACGCTGAAACCTGTCATCCCCTCACATAGCCGATTCTCATTGCGCCCGTTTGGAGTAGTCACATGAAAATCCGAAACGCTTTGCTCACTGGCGCTATCCTTTTTTCGGTCAACGTGGTCGGTGAATGCGACGAAATTCCCACGCAAAAACCCGGACTTTGGCAAGTGACCATGACCAGCGCGAAAATTCCCGGCGGTTCGCGAACTTTCAAGATGTGTCAGGACGCCGCCTCAGTTGCTGCTGCGAAGATGAGTGCTGATTCGATCGCAAAGAACGACTGCAGTAAGAACGATGTAGTTAAACACGGCGACACATGGGTATCTGACAGCGAATGCAAGATGTCCGGGATGCACGTTGTAACCCACAGCGAAACTACCGTGCACAGCGATGAAGCGTTTCACACGCAACTCCAGTCGTCGATGGGCGCGGCCAAGCCCGTGCTCACAACCATCGATCACAAGTATCTCGGCGCCTGCGAAGCGGGCCAGAAAGTGGGCGTTCCACTTTTAGATAAGTGAGAGCTCAGCGGACGGACCCAATCATCAACACCTTGCTCAACTCGTTAGCGCGGCGAATCTCCGAATGAGGTAATCCTGCCAAGCGCAATGAAAGTTTTACAGCAGATAGGGCATCCTGAATTCGCTGACCTGCGAAAAATCCGTCACGAGCGTTTTCCGACTAGGGGCATCCATGATCCGGTTACTTAACCTGTTTGCGTTTACGTCGTTGATCGCTTCATCTGTATCCGTCGCCGCGCCAAATCTGGATCTGGACACTTACGCAAAGGCAGGCGAACGCGTCGATATCGGCCAATCGCGCCGCCTTAACTTGCGCTGCTCCGGCAAAGGCGAGCCGGCCGTGATCCTGGAGAGCGGCGCGGTCGCCGACTCGTTCGATTGGTTCAAGGTGCAACCGTTGATTTCGCCGTTTGCGCGCGTGTGTTCTTATGATCGCGCCGGCTACGGATTCAGTGACGGCGGCGCGTCGAAGGACTACATCGCCGGAAGCGCCGATGATTTGCATAGGCTCATTCGCGTGGCGCACATACCGACGCCGGTCGTGCTGGTCGGCCACTCGCTCGGAACGGACATCGTGCGAAATTTCGCCATGCATTTTCCTAACGAGGTCGCCGCGCTGGTGCTCCTCGATCCGCCGCCGCAGGGCATTCAAGACGCTACCGCGACGCAACGGCAGGAGCGCGACGAGGCAAATGCCGGGCGCGCAGCGATGCTCGAGGCGTGCAAAAAAGGAGCGACCAAACTGCAGAGTGATCCGCCCCCGGCAGAATTGAAAAGTTGTCTGCGTCCACCCAATCCCGATTACAGTGCAAAACTCAATGCAGCGCGCCGAACGTCAAAAACGAAACCGGCTTTCTGGGATAGCACCGCGTATGCGCTCGATGCGGGCAGTGCGCTCGATTTTCAGCCCGTCGCCGCAACTGAAAAACATGGAGATCTTCCCCTCTTGATCCTCCAACCGGATGCACCGTTCGACGGCATGCCACCAGAAGAGCGGACAATGCTTGAAGCGGCGCGTCAGCGAACGCAGAATCTGATCGCGGCGACATCGAGGCGCGCCGAAATTGTTCCGGTGATGCACTCCAGCCATGATGTGCAATTTGATCGCCCTGACGCCGTTGTCGATGCCGTAAGGAAAGCGATTGGCGAGCTATCGGGTTCGTCAGCACCGGCAGATTTAGCTAAACCAAAGAAGTAAGCGGCTGCGGGATTGAGCGCTGTCGTGTAACGTGCCTTTTCGAACGCAGGCATTAACTTCCAATAAGGAATTTCCGTGGCAAAAGCGGATCAAAATCCTTCCGAGTCAATCGCGCCGATGCTTTCCGTGCGCCGAGGTGCGGAAGCAGTCGCTTTCTACAAGAACGCGTTTGGCGCTGAGGAACTCTTCAAGATTGAAGACGAGCGTGGTCGCGTCGTCGCTCAATTGTCGATTGGGCGCGCGGTTTTTTGGCTCGCTGACGAATCGCCCGACAATGCGAATTTCAGTCCAGAGCATCTGGGCGGTGGATCGGTGCGGATGATATTCACTGTTCCGGACCCCGACGCAATCGTGAAACAAGCAATCGCTGCAGGCGCGAAAGAAATCTGGCCAGTTGGAAACCGCAACGGATGGCGCCTCGGACGAGTGCTGGATCCATTTGGACATCACTGGGAAATTGGAAAACCAAATTCCTTGAAGTGACTGCGCAATCGATGGGCTCGGATGCACGGAAAGTTGTTGATTCTGGCGGGAGCGGTGAGGTTCGAACTCACGAAAGGCTGACACCGTCGCCGGTTTTCGAGTGCGCAATCGCACAATAATCAGCAACGTATCTCAACACTCGCCAATAGAATATTCAGCGACTTGCGCCCTACCCGCCTGGTGCGGAGTGTTGACGATGGTGGTCATTTATTGGCGGCGTTGGTCCAAATTTGGTCCGAGAGTGCGAGAATGGAATGATCTCAACGCCCTTTCCAAAAGACGTGAATGTGTTCGATTGATTGGATACTGCTGCTTCAATACTTGAAGGCGATCATTAGTGGTCCGGGCGTAGCTTTAATTATCTTTGGCGTCGTCGTTTGGCGCTACTCCGATCCGCTTTCGACGATCTTTGCGCGTTTGAAGCGTGCGAAGATCTTCGGTCACGAAATTGAGGTCTACGCACCACAACAGTTGCCTGAGCCTACGGAACAGCTAGCCCCAGTTTCCAGCCAAGAAATTTCGACGCCAGCCCCAGCGGTCGAACTCCCACCTGATTTGCGAAATGATCCACTGGCGCCTAACAGTATTGCGTTTATCAAGAATGATGCGATCCAGACCTACCGCATATTCTCTGCAGTCACTCGGGAATTACACTTTGAACGCATTTTTTCCAACATTTTTGGAACACAGATTTCTCTGCTCGAACAACTTCAAACGGATTCGGCCAGATTGTTTACCAACGAACAATTGAGCCATTCGCCGCAACTTCTAAAAATTTGTTAGGCAGCGATGGATCGATCGAAACATATATGCAATTCCTGGTCGGCAGCGGCGTAGTCGAGATTTCCGGGACCGACGATGCTCCGCTGTACAGGATTACAGAGCGGGGGATCGATTTCTTGGCATACATAAAGCAACATTACCCTTACGTTTATAAGCTAAGAGCGGGATGAATATTCGATCGGCCTGCGCGAAACTTATTTCGCAATTCGAACGCTTGTTGACGCCGATCGATCCAGGTAGGGCGGCCGCCAACTCGTCCATCGCAACGTGTTTCATCATCAGATTCCAGCAAGTCTAGAGAGAATATTCCGTGTCTGGGTCAAACACGAATCCTCCAGAACGCGGAACGTCTTCGGGTGCTCGATCAATGCATTCAGTCGACCCTGAGATACAGGAGTTGTAGTCCTGAAGATCGCGAGAGGTGGTCGACGGCGTGCTCCGAGTTCGACCGTCCCTAGGACGTCCTTGCTTTCCCTGGGAGAGAATCCAATGCACTCGATCGCATAATCAGCGGTGGGTTAAACCTTTGGCTCTCGATAAGAACAAGGAACATCTAACACTTGAGCGAAGCGGCCTCGCCGCGATGCCGCGATGCCGCGATGTACTTCATTAGATAGATGAAGGCTCCGGTCCTAGCTCTGTCCTGAAACGCGTTCTCTCCAGACCTTGAGTTCTGGACCGTGGTTACGACGAGTTCTGCGTGCCACGTTCTGCTCCGTATTGTGAGGCGTATGATCGCCTCATTGAGCAGAAGATCCACTTATAGCGTCGTTCAAATTTCCGGGTCTGGCCTTCGGGTACGACATCTCGACTGGAGCACGCCATGCGCAAGTATTTGCCGAACACCCACCTCGGTACCTGTGCGGCGCTTGCCGCGTCGATGCTGATCGGCTCTCATGCAGCGGTCGGATCGCCGATTGCGGCTGCGGTGCTGGCACGCTACCTCGCGGTTGATTCGCCGGCGACCACTCGCCAGGTCACGAGCTGCGCGGACGACGGTTCCGAGGGAACGCTGCGCGCGACGATCGCACTTGCGGGCGGCGGCGACACCATCGACCTGAGCGGCCTGCCCGCCTCCGATCCGGCCTGCACGAGCAGCACGATTACGCTGTCGCAGGGTGAAATCGCCATTCCTCACAACCTGACTCTACTCGGCCCATCCGACGCCACACTTTTAATTGCGGCTAGTGGGGCTAACCGTGTCCTCAACAGCACCAGCACCGATTTGCCCAGCGCGTACCTGAGAGTCATCTCGCTGACGATTGCCCGAGGCGCAAATCCCACTGGTTACGGCGGGTGCATTTATGGGCGAGGCGAAGTCCTTCTCGATCACGCAACAGTGACTGACTGTGCTGCTTCCGACTACAGCGAATATAACAATCCTGCGTTCGCCTTCGGCGGGGGCATCTTTGCGAACAGCGTAACCATGACGAATGGCAGCGTGGTGTCTGGCAACCGTGCTGACTATTCAGGCGTTTACGACGGGTATACGTATGGCGGTGGGATATACGCGCGCACGAACTTTACCTGCGTCGACAGCACGATAAGTAACAACAGTGCGATCAACGCGGGCGGGGGCGTCTTCGTCGCGCACGGCAATATCACCTTGACGCGCTGTACGCTCGATTTGAACACTGCCAACGTGGGCGGCGGAGTCGTCGCTTATGGTCCGGTTCCGGCGTCGCAGCTGGAAATTGAACAGAGCACGATTTCCGGTAACGCCGCAAGCCGCGGCGGTGGCGTCTACACGCGATTGCCGGCGACGATCTCCAACAGCACGATCGCCTTCAACCGCTTCGGCGGTGGCATTCAGTCCTCGGCGAATGTGGTGATGGTCAGCACCATCGTCGCGCGCAACCACAACAACAGCGGAAGCAACGCGGACATTGCGCTCGCCAGTGGCAAGACGCTGACCGGTTCAAAAAACCTGGTCATGTCCAGCGCGTCTTTCCCACCGGGTGTCATCGTGTCGGAGAGCGACCCGCTGCTGGCGCCGCTCGCCAATCACGGCGGGGTCACACGAACGCACGCGCTTTTGCCGGGAAGTCCGGCACTGAATACCGGCGCAAACACCAAGGCAGTCGCGACCGATCAACGTGGTGCCGGATTCGCGCGCGAGGTACCGACCGGCATGCCCGACATCGGCGCCTACGAACGTCAGCTCAACGACGATGAGATTTTTGGCAACGGGTTCGAGTGACGCGGTTGCCGTTCAAATGTTCCGCACCTAAAACCACTGGAGGACCTACCATCAGTCCAGTTGGAGTTCGAACTTCACGATGTCCCTGGACGATTCCCGGGTGCGAGATAACCTAATAGTTAATCCGCCGCGCCATGTGCTACTCAGCTTAAGTCCAATCCGAATACAAGAAATACGTCCGGTACGTCGTTTCCTTTTCTGCGTTTACAATGTGCGGAAGCAATGGGAGGTCGACGTGGCGAGCGCGATTAACGCGTGGAGGCTGCCTTGCGAAAATCGCGCGGTAAGTTATTGATTCTGGCGGAAGCGGTGAGATTCGAACTCACGAAAGGCTCACACCTTTGCCGGTTTTCAAGACCGGTGCCTTAAACCGCTCGGCCACGCTTCCGTTTCTGGATTTGTATACTTTCCCGCCGCATTGCGCGGTCGGGTGCGAATTATACCGAATTCGGACACGAGCTTTGTTCAAATACCGGCGAGCCGGCTTTCGATGGCGCACGGCATTTTTTCGGCCAGCCATTCGATCATCACGCGTACGGCCGGCAGCACGCCGCGGCGCGACGGGAACACGCAGTGGACGATACCCTGCGGCGGACTCCATTCGGGCAGGATGACTTCCAGTTCGTGGCTGTCGATCGACGCTTTGCACACGGTTTCCGGCAAAAAGGCGATGCCCAATCCGCGAACGGCGCTGGAAAGCGCCAGAGGAAAGTCGCCACACATCACGCGCGGCTGATGATCGAACTTGAACGTCGCGTCGGACGGGCCGCGCAAATCCCAGGAATCCGATTCGAACTCCGCGATGCTGATCGTCTGGAATTTCTTTAGATCTTCCGGGGCGTGCGGTCGACCGAGTTGGTCGAGATATCCCGGACTCGCCACGAGCACGGCTCGGCTGTGGCCGAAGGAACGGGCGACGAGATCGGCATCTGCATCGAGTTTGAAACGCACGCGGATGGCGATGTCGACATTTTCGTTGATCACGTCGACGCGGCGATTCGTCGACATGACCAGGACCCTCACCTGCGGATATTTTTCGAGGAATTCCGGCAGCAGCAAGGTCATCACGTTTTGCGTGATGGAAACCGGGCAGCTGATACGAATGATGCCGCGCGGTTCGGTCGTCATATGCGCGACGGCGTCGTCCGCGGCCTGCGCTTCGGCGATCATCGCCTGGCAGTGGCGATAGAAATTTTGCCCCGCATCGGTGACCGCAAAGCGGCGCGTCGAGCGTTGCAGAAGGCGCACGCCGAGACGATCTTCCAACTGCGCGATGCGCCGGCTCAGGCGGGATTTCTGGATGTCCAGGGCGCGTCCGGCAACGGCGAATCCGCCCTTCTCGACCACCATCGCGAAGTAATAGAGATCGTTGAGATCGTGCATGGCAGCCGTCGCGAATGATCGGAACGAATGTGCGATCTTACCGCTTCGTCACTCGATACGGTCTTTCTCACCCATGTACGAACGCAACGCCATCGGGACCGTGATCGAACCGTCGGCATTCTGGTAATTTTCCATCACCGCGATCAACGCGCGGCCGACCGCCACCCCCGAGCCGTTCAATGTGTGGACTAGTTCGTTCTTGCCGGTCTCCGGATTTTTCCATCGAGCTTGCATTCGGCGCGACTGAAAGTCCGTGCAGTTCGAACACGAAGAGATTTCGCGATAGGTATTCTGCGATGGCAGCCAGACTTCGAGATCGTAGGTTTTCGCTGCGGCGAAGCCCATGTCGCCTGCGCACAGAAGCATGCGTCGGTACGGCAGTTCGAGCTTCTCCAAAACCGTCTCGGCGCATCGCGTCATGCGTTCGTGCTCCGCGAAACTTTCGTCCGGTTTGGAGATGGTCACCAATTCCACTTTTTCGAATTGATGCTGACGGATCATGCCACGTACGTCTTTGCCGTAACTGCCGGCTTCAGCGCGGAAACACGGTGAGTGCGCGGTCATGCGCAGCGGAAGTTTTTCGACAGCGACGATCTCGTCGGCGACGATATTGGTCAGCGACACTTCCGCCGTCGGAATGAGATAGCGATGCAGTTCGCCGCTGGTCTCGAAAAGATCGTCCGCGAATTTCGGAAGTTGACCAGTGCCTTGCATCGCTTGCGCGTTGACGAGCAGCGGAACGTTGCATTCGAGATAGCCATGCTCGCGCGTGTGCAGGTCGAGCATGAATTGCGCGAGTGCGCGATGCAGTCGCGCCAGATCGCCGCGCAAGACGGTGAAACGTGCGCCAGACATCTTCGCGGCGGTTTCGCCATCGAGCCAGCCGTTGCGCGCGCCGAGTTCGACATGATCTTTCGGTGCGAATTCGAACGGCCGCGGCGTACCCCAACGGTGCTGTTCGACGTTTTCCGATTCGTCTTTGCCGGGCGGAACGGACGCATCGGCCAGATTCGGAATGCCCAGCGCGATATTCGCGATGCGCGCCTGAATATCGCCGAGACGATGTTCGACCGCCTTTAACGTATCGCCGATTCCCGCGACTTCGGCCATGAGTGCGGAGGTGTCTTCGCCCTTACCTTTCGCCATGCCGATGGCTTTCGAGCGTGTGTTGCGAAGATTCTGCAGTTCCTGCGTTTCGCCTTGCGCAGCTTTGCGCTGGCTTTCAAGTTCTTCCAGCGCTGCGATGTCGAGCGTATAGCCACGCAGCTTCAACCGCTCGGCGACGACTTCAAGTTGTCCGCGCAACAATGCGGGATCGAGCATGACGATTCCTAAACTCGTTCGTAGTCTTTGAATTATCGCGGCTCGACGCTCACCGGCGCAATCAGCGCGTGGCTATTCGTGTTCGACGTCGCGTTTCAACTTCAACGCCTCTGCGCGTGCCGCTCGTATACTTTGCAATTTTTCAGCAATTTTTGCTTCCATGCCGCGATCGGTCGGTTGATAAAACTCCCGACCGATCAATTTGTCCGGCAGCAATTGCTGATCGAATGCGACGCCGCCCTCGACGCTCGGATCGTATTGATAGCCTTGACCGTAACCCAAACCCTTCATCAACTTGGTTGGCGCATTGCGCAAATGCATCGGCACATCGAGCGTGCCGGTTTCGGCGATCACAGCGCGTACTTCGCCGAATGCGGCATACGCGGCATTGCTCTTGGCCGTGATGGCGAGATAGATCGCGACCTCGGCCAGCGCGAGTTCGCCTTCGGGCGAGCCTAGCCGTTCGAATGTGTCCCATGCTTCCAGCGCGATCTGCATGGCGCGCGGATCGGCCAGTCCGACATCCTCGATTGCCATGCGCGTCAACCGTCGCGCGAGATAGGCCGGATCGACGCCGCCGTCCATCATGCGTGTGCACCAATACAGCGCCGCATCGGCATCCGACGATCGCACGGATTTATGCAGCGCGGATATCTGATCGTAAAACTGCTCGCCGCCTTTATCGAAACGCCGCGTGCGATCGGCGAGTACCTGGTTGAGCGTCGATTCCTCGATGATGCCGTCGCGCGAAACATCGGCGGCGATTTCGAGGAGTGTCAAGGCGCGGCGCACATCGCCATCGGCCGCCTGCGCAATCAGTTTCAGCGCGTCGATGCCGATCTGCACTTGGCGCGCGCCGAGGCCGCGTTCGGCGTCATGCAATGCGCGCTGCAGCGCGTCGACGATCGCATCGACCGAGATGCCATCCATGACGTGGACGCGGCATCGCGACAGCAACGCGGAGTTCAGTTCGAAAGACGGGTTTTCCGTGGTCGCGCCGACGAAAACGATCACGCCTTTCTCGATGTGCGGCAGGAATGCGTCCTGTTGCGATTTATTGAAGCGATGCACTTCGTCGACGAACAGAACCGTGCGTACGCCCTGATTGAAACGTACTTGCGCCTCGGCCAAAGCCTCGCGCACATCGGCGATACCGGACAGAACGGCGGATATCGCGCGGAATTCCGCGTCTGCGTATTTCGCGAGCAGAAGCGCGAGCGTGGTTTTGCCGCAGCCGGGCGGGCCCCACAGGATCATCGAATAGATATTTCCGGATTCGACAGCGCGGCGCAGCGGCGTATCGGGTCCGAGCAGGCGTTGCTGACCGACGATCTCGTCGAGCGTGCGCGGACGCATGCGCTCGGCCAGCGGTTTCAGCGCATCGGATTCGGCGAAAAGTTCCGGCGTTGCATTTGCAGGTTTGCGGCGTGCCATCGGTGCATTGTACGCGGCGTCAATTCTTGATCGGAAACGCCTGCGCGGCGGGCGTCGGATCGCCGATGACATCGACGCCTTTCGGCGGCGTGAACGCAAACGCATCGGGTTTCAGTTTAGGATTACGCTGCCAACCATTGAAGCGGATTTCGGTGGTGTTGCCGAGCGTATCTTCGAAACGCATGCGCGCCAGACCGCTCGCGTCGAAACCCAGATCGCAATAGTCGAATTGCGGTTCCTTGTCTTTGGATTTCAGGCGCAGCCATTCCATTCCGTCGTGATCGCCCTGTTCGCTCGCGATGAAATCGCGGTCGAGTTGGGATAAATCGGTCAATACGGTGAGCGGGCTATGCGCTTCTTCCGTGCCTTGCGAACGCACCGTCACCTGTTCCAGATCCGGATCGTAAATCCATACTTTTTCGCCATCGGCCACGATGAGCTGCTTGAACGGTTTCGTGGTTTCCCAGCGGAACTGGCGCGGCGCTTTGAGTGCGAGCGTACCCTCGCTGCTCTTGCCTTTGCTTTTGTTCGAACCGGATACTTGTTGCTGAAAATCTGCCGATATCGACATGATGTTCTTGGCGAATTCGTCGAGTTTGGAGCGCGCGGTACCACTCGCGTGCGCGGCGACGGCGAACAGGATCGCGCTCAACCCAAGAATCAGTTTTTTGCTGGCAGTATTCATGCGGCGATTATCCCGCAACGCTGCTCCAAAAAGCGTATCGCTCACAAATCGAGTAAGCCGGCCTTCAGCGACGTGACTATGGATTTGCGGCTTCGTATTCGGCGATCACTTCGTCCAGCGTAGGGTTCGACTTCACGCGACCGTTGACGAACACGAGTGGCGGCTCGCGATTCATGATGTCGTTGTGACGAGTCATGTAGTCGTCGCCAAATCCGGGCGGCGGCGTGAATCGGACCGACGACGTGCGCACGAATCGATAAGTCCGATCGGCCATCGCTCGCGCGAGCGCGTCGGCGTGCTGCGCCGCGGCGCGCGGACAATTTTGCGCCGCGACGATCATCACGACGTTGCGCTTGGCGCCATCGGGCGGATCGAGTTCGATGAAGCCTTGGGCGTCGGTCACTGCGGCGAGCGCGGAAATCTCGACGCGTGCGGCGTGTTTTTGCCAGGCCGCATAACCGACCAATGCGAGCAGCGCGACAAGTGCCCATTTGATGCCGGCGCCCATGGATATCTCGCTACAATTCCGGAGGAGGCGGCGCGATCACTTCACGATTGCCGTTGTGCTGCGGCGCACTGACGATGCCTTGCTGTTCCATCAGTTCGATGATGCGCGCGGCACGGTTGTAGCCGATCTTCAAACGGCGCTGCACACCGGAAATCGAAGCGCGGCGGGATTCGGTGACGATGCGCACGGCCTGGTCGTAGAGTTCGTCGTAATCGCCTTCCGGGAGTTCGGTATCTTCCGGCAATCCGGATTCGCCGATCACGCGACCATCGCCCAGCGATTGGATATCGCCAAGCACGCCCTCGATGTATTCGGGTTTGCCCTGATTGCGCAGATGCGCGACGACTTTATGTACTTCGTCATCGCCGACGAACGCGCCATGCACGCGTTCCGGCGTCGCCGTACCGGGCGGCAGATAGAGCATGTCGCCGTGACCGAGCAAGGTTTCGGCGCCGGATTGATCGAGGATCGTACGCGAATCGATCTTGCTCGATACCTGAAACGCGATGCGCGTCGGGATATTCGCCTTGATCAATCCAGTGATCACGTCGACGGATGGACGTTGCGTCGCGAGAATCAAATGCACGCCGGCCGCGCGCGCTTTTTGCGCAAGGCGCGCGATGAGTTCTTCGACTTTCTTGCCGACGATCATCATCATGTCGGCGAATTCGTCGATGATGACGACGACATACGGCAGCGGATCGAGCGTCGGCACGACGACGGGTTCGGTCGTGTTTTCAGGACGCTTGAACAACGGATCCGGAATCGGCCGGCCGGCTTCTTCCGCATCTTTCACTTTCTTGTTGAAGCCCGCCAGATTGCGCACGCCGACGGCCGACATCAGTTTGTAGCGCCGCTCCATTTCCGCCACACACCAACGCAGCGCGTTGGCGGCCTCTTTCATGTCCGTCACGACCGGCGTCAGTAGATGCGGAATGCCTTCGTACACCGAAAGCTCGAGCATCTTCGGATCGATCATGATCATGCGCACGTCGCGTGCGGTGGCCTTGTACAACAGGCTCAGCACCATCGCATTGAGCGCGACGGATTTGCCCGAACCAGTCGTGCCGGCGACGAGCAAATGCGGCATTTTGGCGAGGTCGACGACGACCGGTCGGCCACCGATATCTTTGCCCAGCGCGAGCGCCAGCGGCGATTTCACGCTGTCGTATTTTTCCGAGCGCAGGATCTCGGAGAGATAGACGATTTCGCGCGACGTATTCGGAATCTCCAGCCCGATCACGGATTTGCCGGGAATCACATCCACGACGCGCACGCTGATCACCGACAGACCGCGCGCGATATCCTTATCGAGATTGCTGATCTGGCTGCCCTTGATGCCGGGCGCGGGCTGCAATTCGAAACGCGTAATCACCGGGCCGGGATGCGCGCTGACGACCTGCGCATCGATGCGGAAATCTTTCAACTTGAGTTCGACCTGTCGCGACAAGGCTTCGAGCGTTTCTTCCGAATAACCTTTAACTTGTTGTTTCGGTTCGTCGAGCAGCGACAGCGGCGGCAGATCGGAGTTGGCGATGCCGGAGAACAACGGAATCTGTTGCTCGCGTTCGGCACGCTCGCTTTTTTCGACGGCGCTGAACACCGGTTCGATCTTGATCGGTTCGCGCTTGGATTGCTTGACGCTGTCGACCTTTCGCACGACCTCGCGTTCGTTGCGCGCCGCGCGTGCGGCACGCATATCGCCGGCTTTCTTCGTGCTCGATCCGACCCATTCGAACGCGACCAATACCGCGCGTCCGATGCCATCCATCACCTTGAACCAGGACACGCCGGTGGCGAGAGTGAGCGCCACCAGAAAGATCGCGAGTAGAAACAGACTCGCGCCCATGTGACCGAAACCCTGCGCCAGCAACTTGGATACGAGCTGCCCGAGCACACCGCCGGCCTGCATCGGCAGTGACATGGGATCGGAGCCGTGGAGTTGCGCGAGACCCGTGCCGCCGATAAAGAAGGCGACGCCGCCGATCAGGCGAAGGCTGGGTTCGAGCGGCGAGACATCGGTCCGCTCGCGGCCGCGAAACAAGGTCCAGCCGAAAAGAAGCAAGAGCAGTGGAAACGCGTAGGCGAGATAGCCGAACAAATAGAAACTGAGGTCGGCAGCCCAGGCGCCGACCGATCCACCCAGGTTGTGGACGCGATGCGCGTCGCTGGCCCGATGCGACCAGCTGTTGTCCGCACTGTCGTACGTGAACAGGCAAAGCAGCAAATATGCGGCGATCGGCGCGAGCAAAAGAAACGCAGCCTCCCGCAAGCGGCGCTGCATCGCTTCGCTCGTGTCGACCGTTGGTTTAAGTTTGGCTTCCCGCGCCACCGCGTGAATTCACTTGAAATAATCTCGTCAGAAATCTGATTATATTAGAGTTTCATGCCCTTGAGTGCGGGATGAACCAGTTTGCCGTTCTCGACGTTCACACCCTTGGCGAGAGAACCGAGCTTGCGCCAGTTCTTGTCGCCGGCCAGGCGTTGCACGTACGGCAGGATCGCGGCGCAAATCGCCTGAGAAGACGTCTGCGGCACCGCGCCCGGCATATTGGTGACAGCGAAATGCGTGACGCCATCAACGACATAAGTCGGCTCGGCCCACGTCGTAGGCTTGGACGTTTCAAAGCAACCGCCCTGGTCGATCGAGATATCGACGAGCACGCTGCCGGCTTCCATCGATTTGACCATGGCGCGCGTGACGACGTGCGGAGCTTTAGCGCTCGGAATCAAGACGGCGCCGATGACCAGGTCGGCCGTGGCGACTTCACGCGCGACATATTCTTCATATGGATACAGCGCCGTGACGTTGGTGCCGAGCGCCATCATCTGGGCCAAACGATCCGGACGCTTGTCGAACACGACGACATTCGCACCGCCGGCCGCTGCGAGCGCAGCCGAATTTCCGCCCGCCGCACCCGCGCCGAGCACGACGACTTTGCCGCGTTCCGTCGACGGCAAACCGCCGAGAAGTTTGCCTTTGCCATGCATCGGCTGATGCAGATAGTGCGTGCCGACCTGCACGCCGATGCGTCCTGCGATGATCGACATCGGCGCAAGCAGCGGCAGCGATCCGTCGAGTTCTTCGACGGATTCGAACGCGATACCGGTCAAACCGATATCGAGCAATTCTTTGGTCAGTTTGGGTTCGGGCGCCAGATGCAGATAGCAGAACAGCAGGTGGTCTTTGCGCAGGAGTTTGAGATCGCCCTTGATCGGTTCCTTGACCTTGACGATGAGTTCGCCGACGTCGTAAAGCTTCTTCGCCGTCGCCACCATATTCACGCCGACACGACGATATTCGTCGTCTGAAAATCCGCTTTTCGTACCTGCGCCTTCCTGCACGTAGACCTTGTGGCCGCGGCGCACGAGATCCGCGCATGCAGCCGGCACGAGCGCAACGCGCCCTTCGAGGGTTTTGGTTTCGGAAGGAACACCGATACGCATGAAGCACTCCTGGATAATTAGGTGGTGATGGCGAACCCGACTCGCCATCCTGTTACGATTCACGCGAACGGCACGGGCCATTCGCTACCTTGATTCGACGCGGCCGACGCCCCATTCTTGCGCTCGGACGCGATCGTTTTCCTGATCGGCGACCGTCGCACGCAGTGATCTTTTCAGCCCGCAAAACCTTCGAGATTATACATGAGCAACTCTACGCATTCGCGCCTCATCATTCTGGGTTCCGGACCCGCCGGATACACCGCCGCAGTTTATGCGGCACGTGCGAATCTCAAACCCACGCTGATCACCGGCCTGCAGCAAGGCGGCCAGTTGATGACGACGACGGAAGTCGATAATTGGCCCGGCGATGTCGAAGGTCTGCAAGGTCCGGCGCTGATGGAACGCATGCAGAAACATGCCGAACGTTTCAATACCGCGATCGTTTTCGATCACATCCACACCGCGGATTTGTCGCGACGTCCGTTCCGCCTGGTCGGCGACAGCGGCGAGTACACCTGCGACGCGCTCATCATCGCGACCGGTGCGACGGCGAAATATCTCGGCATCCCCTCCGAAGAACAGTTCAAGGGTCAAGGCGTTTCCGCGTGCGCGACGTGCGACGGATTTTTCTTCCGAGATCAGGACGTCGCCGTTATCGGCGGCGGCAATACGGCCGTCGAAGAAGCGCTGTACTTGTCCAACATCGCCAAGAAAGTGACCGTCGTGCATCGTCGTGACAAGTTCAAAGCCGAAAAGATTCTGCAAGACAAACTTTTCGCCCGTGAACAAAGTGGAAAAGTGGAAATCGTGTGGAATCACGGCGTCGACGAAGTGCTCGGCGACAACACTGGCGTCACCGGCGTGCGCCTGAAAAGCACGAAAGACGGCACGCCGCGCGATGTGCCGATCAGCGGTTTGTTCATCGCCATCGGCCACACGCCGAACACGGCACTGTTCGAAGGCCAGCTCACGATGAACAACGGGTACATCAAGATCAAGGCGGGCCTGGAGGGCGGCGCGACGGAAACCAGTGTTCCGGGCGTGTTCGCTGCGGGCGACGTCGCCGATCAGGTTTATCGCCAAGCCGTGACATCGGCGGGCGCCGGCTGCATGGCCGCGCTCGATGCGGAAAAATACCTCGATAAATCCAGCACGGTGCGCGAGGGTACGTGGTGAAGACATGCCCGCGTCGCTGACGGCGCGCGCTCATTCACGATTGAGCGAGATCGACGCAGCGCAATGGAACGCGCTGCTCCCCGACGACAATCCGTTCGTCGATCATGCATTTCTGTCCGGCCTCGAACAGCACGGTTGTCTGCAACCGCGGCGGGGTTGGAATGCGCATCATCTTGCGTTGTATCGTGACGATCGGCTCGTCGCAGCCGCGCCCTGCTATCTCAAAGGCAACTCGCACGGTGAATACGTGTTCGACTGGTCGTGGGCCAGCGCGTTCGAGCGAAACGGAATCGACTACTATCCGAAACTCTTGTCGGCCGTGCCCTACTCGCCCGTGACCGGACCGCGCCTGCTAGTCGGCAACGGCAACGACGCCACGCTCTACAGAGAGTTGTTGATCGAAGCGATGCATTCGCAAACGGAAAACGCCGGATTGTCGTCAGCGCATCTGAACTTCGCGACGGAGGCCGACGCGGCCGCGTTTGCGGACAAGAAAAACTGGCTGCCGCGATTCGATTGGCAGTTCCATTGGGAAAACCAGAACTGGAGCGACTTCTCCGATTTCCTCGGCGCGATGTCGTCGAAAAAGCGCAAGAACATTCGCCAGGAACGCGAACATGTCGCGCGTGCGGGCATCACCTGCGAGATTCTTCACGGCGACGAGATGTCGTCGCGCGATTGGCAAACCGTCCACGCGTTTTATGAAGCGACGTTCGACGAAAAAGGAAATTACCCGGCGCTGACGATGCCGTTTTTCGAACATCTCGGCCGCGCGATGCCGCGACGCGTGTTGACGGTTATTGCGCGGCGCGGTCGCGATCCGATCGCCGCAGCGCTGCTCTTGCGCAGTTCGGACACGTTATACGGCCGCTATTGGGGAAGTTCGGAAAACGTTCCCGGCCTGCATTTCGAAGTGTGTTACTACCAGGGCATCGATTACTGCCTGAAAAACGGGCTTCGCCGCTTCGAACCCGGCGCGCAAGGCGAGCACAAACTGGCGCGCGGATTTCTGCCGACGATGACGCGATCGTTCCACTACATCGCCGACGCCCGATTTCGCAAAGCCATCGGCGATGCGTTGCGTCGCGAAGCGGCCGGCCTTCGCGATTATCGCGATGAACTCATGTCGCATTCGCCATTCGCCAAATCGGCATGATCAGCATTGCGGTTTTGCGCGCGGACTCGCACGAGCCGTTTCCGCCCGTGGAAAATGCGCTCGCCGAACCCGATGGTTTACTTGCCGCGGGGGGCGATCTGAGCCCGGAACGATTGCTCGACGCGTATCGGCACGGAATCTTCCCGTGGTTTTCGGCGGGAGATCCGATCCTGTGGTGGTCGCCCGATCCGCGCACGGTTTTCGCGACTAAGGACATCCACGTTTCCACGCGACTGCGGCGCTGGTTGCGCAAAAGCGATTGGACGCTGCGCGCCGACACCGCATTCGCCGAGGTGGTGAGCGCATGCGCCGCGCCGCGCGCGACCCAGCCCACGACCTGGATCACGCCGGAAATGTTCGACGCTTATCGGCGGCTGCACGACCTCGGGTTTGCGCATTCGATCGAAGTCTTCGATGGCGACGCGTTGGTTGGCGGCATTTACGGTGTGGCCGTCGGCCGCATGTTCTTTGGCGAATCGATGTTCAGTCACGCCGACAATGGATCGAAAGTCGCGTTGATCGCGCTGTGCCGAATGCTCGATGCGAACGGATTTCCGCTCCTCGATGCGCAGGTTTCCTCGCCGCATCTGATGACGATGGGCGCCGTCGACATGTCGCGCTCGCGCTTCGTTGATCACGTTGCCGCGTACGCCGAAAAGCCCGGACTGCCCGGCCATTGGAGCGCGCTGTGGCCGATCGGCACCGCGCGCGGCCTCGTCTGAATGCGGTTTTGCTTCCCGCCATGGCGCGAACGTGGCAGAATCCCGCGCCTCGTACTGTTAAGACCCGAGCGACCTGATATTACATGTCAAAAGACGATCAAATCGAAATGGAAGGCACCGTGTTGGAAACCCTTCCCAACACCATGTTCCGCGTAAAGCTCGAAAACAGCCATGTCGTGACCGCGCACATCTCCGGCCGCATGCGCAAGAACTACATCCGCATCTTGACCGGCGACAAAGTGAAAGTGGAGATGACGCCGTATGATCTGACCAAGGGTCGGATTACGTATCGGATGAAGT
>JBDUEI010000067.1:0-12218 GCA_040002515.1 Rudaea sp.
TCGTCCGCATACGCGGTGATCTTGAAAAACCATTGCGGAATTTCGCGTTTCTCGACGAGTGCTCCGGTGCGCCAACCACGCCCGTCGATCACCTGTTCGTTGGCGAGCACGGTCTGGTCGACCGGATCCCAATTCACGACGGATTTCTTGCGATACGCCATGCCTTGCTTGAACAGACGCACGAACATGCGCTGTTCGTGCACGTAATATTCCGGCCGGCAGGTGGCGAATTCGCGCGACCAGTCGATCGCATAGCCCAGCGATTTCAACTGCGTGCGCATGTGATCGATATTCGCGTACGTCCATTTCGCCGGCGCGGTGTTGTTCTTGATCGCCGCGTTTTCGGCGGGCAATCCGAACGCGTCCCACGCCATCGGCTGCAGCACGTTGAAACCGCGCATGCGCCGATAGCGGCTGATCGCGTCGCCGATGGTGTAATTGCGCACGTGGCCCATGTGCAGCGCACCGCTCGGATACGGCAACATCGACAGGCAAAAATATTTCGGGCGCGACGTGTCTTCCGACACCTCGAAGGCGTGCGTTTCGTTCCACAGCGTTTGCGCCGCGGCTTCGATGGCGGCGAAGTCGTAATTTTCCTGCATGGGTTTTGCAATGACGGCTGTTCGCCGCCGTTCTAGTGGGTTTGAGCGTATTGTAACGCAGCCGCCGCAGCCGCCCTGACATGAATAGAGCTTTTCCGCATACCGACGAGCCCGCACCCGAGAGCGCGTTGGGCCTGCTCGCCGACTTGAGCGCGGAAATCGCCAAGGAACACCCGTTGTCGGTCAAGGTGGACCGCGTCTTGTGCGCGGCACGGCGCCTCACCCGCGCGGATGTCGGCATCGTCGGTGTGTTCGACGCCGATGCGGACGCGATGCGCACCTTGGCGCATCAGCCAGCCGAAACCTCAATCGCCGCTGACTATGCGCGCGGCGACAGCGCCGGCGGATATGTTCTGGAAACCGGACAACGCTATCGCGGCCGCTACGACGCGCTGCCCGCGCCGAAACTCTCGGCGTTGCACGACTACGACACGATCGCTTTTCCGATCGCGTGGGACGGCGAACTGCTCGGCTACATCGCGCTGATGATCGCGCCGCCGCGACGGTTCAGCGACGCCCATATCGAGCTGATCGAACTGCTCGCGGGATTCGCGGCCAACGCATTCGAACACGCGCGTCGTCTCGATTATCAGCAGCGCAGCCATCAGCGTTTCGAACTGATCGCGCGCATCGCGGCGGAAATTCACCGTGAGCGCGATCGTGATGCCATCCTGCAGCGCGCGGCACAATCCATACACGAAACGCTGCGTTTCGGCATCGTCGATATTCCCGCGATCGATCTGACCGATCCGACTATCCTCGTGCTGCGCGCGCGCGGCGGCGCGACATCAAACGCATCGCGCGACGATCGCCTGTCGATCGACAACGGCATCATGGGCGCGGCGGCGCGCGAACTGCGCACGCAACTCGTCAACGACGTTCGCCGCGACGCGCGTTACATCTGCCCGCCGGGGCTGGCGCCGGCGCGTGCGGAGCTGGCGGTGCCGATCAAATCGGCCAATCGCGTGCATGGTGTGATCAACGTCGAACACGACAAACCGTTCGACGATCTCGATCAGCGCACGATGGAAGTGATCGCCGACTATCTCGCCGTCGCCATCGACAACGCCGCGTTGTTCGAACAGGCCGCGCACGTGGCGGTGATGGCCGAACGGCAACGTCTCGCGCGCGAGTTGCACGACAACGTCACCCAGATTCTGTCGTCGATGAGTCTGCTCAGCCAGACGCTGGCGACGGCGTGGCAACGCAGTCCCGCCGAAGGCGAACGCCGCGCAGCTCGCTTGCAGCAGCTCGCGCAAACCGCGTTCGCCGAGATGCGCATGTTGCTGCATCAACTCGCACCCTCGCAACTCGGCTCGATCACGCAAGTATCGCGTCGGAGCCGCAATCTGGTCGGTGTGGAGAATCTGCGCGAACATGCATTGCCGTCGGCGCTCACAAAACTGCTCGCGTCGGCGCTGCCGGAAACGATTGCGGTGAAATCGAATTTTTCCGGTTACGTTCCGCAGCGGCTCGATCTGGAAGAAGCGCTGTATCGCGTTTGTCAGGAAGCGATTTCGAATACGGTGCGGCATGCGGGCGCCAAGCGTATTCGCGTCGAAGCGGCGGTGACGGCAACGCATTCCGTATTGCGCGTTTCGGATGACGGGCGCGGTCTCGACACCGTGTTCCGGCCCGGCGTCGGCCTCGGCAGCATGCGCACGCGCATCGAAAATCTGCACGGCCAGTTCCGCATATCGCCGAACAACCCGAATGGCACGCTCGTCGAGGCGCGCCTGCCGCGCGGGGATCGTGAAGAAGTGCCGACCTGACGAAAGTCAGGGGTCGGCCCTGTCCTCCGCTGCTAGCCGCACGGCGCGCACCCAGGCACATTGCGTATCATGAATGCACTCCTCGCCGAACCTGTCGAATCCCTCACTCGCGCCATGCGTCTAATCCTCGTCGATGATCATGCCGTTGTGCGCGAAGGCGTTCGCGCCATCCTGGATATGTACGACGATATCGATGTGGTCGGCGAATTCGCCAACGGCAGCGATGCGATCGACGCGGCCGCATCGATTTCGCCTGACGTCGCCCTGGTCGATCTGAAAATGCCGGGCATTTCCGCCGTCGAAACCATTCGCGGTCTGCGCGAGCGCGTACCGACGATCAAGATCATGGTGTTTACGAGTTTTGGCGAAGACGCGTTGATCCGCGCCACGCTCGATGCCGGTGCAACCGGATTCCTGATCAAGGACGCGATGCAGGACGACCTGATCCGCGCCATCCGCAGCGTCGCCGACGGACAGCCGTATCTCGCTCCGGCGGCGCAACGCCAGCTCATGGAGTTGCTCAAGAAACCCGGCGACACGCACGAATCGCTCACCTCGCGCGAACACGACGTGGTGCGCCTGATCGCCGAAGGCATGTCGAACAAACAGATCGCGCGCAAGCTCAATCTCACCGAAGGCACGGTGAAGGGATACGTAAGCCAGGTGCTCGCGAAATTGCGGCTGCAGGATCGCACGCAGATCGCGCTGTACGCCGTGCGCCAAGGCTGGCTCAACGACGCGATCGGCTAGCGTTCGATCGATGGTCGAAGTCACGACTTCCGGCATAGGCAGCGATTACCGATCCACGTAACATGCGGCGATCCTCACGTGGAGAATCGCATGCTCGCCTCGCTGATCGCCGCTGCTCTCGCAACATCCCCGTATTCCGTAAACATCAACCCGGACGGACTCGCGGACGCACCGGTCCAGATTCACTGCGGACACTTCATCGATGTCGAGGCCGGCAAGATGCTGGGCGAGACGACGATTACCGTTCAGAAAGGACGCGTGACGCAAGTAGCCGCTGGCGGCGGCGCGGGGCGTGCGATCGATTTGTCGAACGCGACCTGCCTGCCCGGCTTGATCGATAGCCACACGCATCTCACCGACGAAACCAGCCCCACCGCGTACAACGATCAGTTCCGCTGGAATCCTGCGGACTACGCGATCCGCAGCACGGTATACGCCAAGCGCACGCTCGAAGCGGGATTCACGACGGTGCGCAATGTCGGCGATGGCGATTACAACTCGGTGTCGCTGCGCAACGCGATCAATCAGGGACTCGTCGTCGGTCCGCGCATTTTCACGGCGGGCACGGCGATCGGATCGTCTGGCGGACACGCCGACGATACCAATGGTTATCGTCGCGATCTCGCCGGCAATCCCGATGCGAAAGACGGCATCATCAATTCGCCGGAAGACGCATGGAAAGCCGTGCGCCTGCACTACAAATTCGGCGCGGATCTGATCAAGATCATGCCGTCGGGCGGCGTGCTCGATGAAAGTTCCAGCGTCGACAATGCGCAGCTCACGATTCCGGAAATCCAGGCGATCGTCGCGGCGGCGCACGATTATGGATTCACGGTCGCCGCGCACGCGCACGGTGCCGAAGGCATTCGCCGGGCGGTGATCGGCGGCGTCGATTCGATCGAGCACGGCACGTTCATGGACGATGCCGATATGAAGCTGATGAAAGAACACGGCACCTGGTATGTGCCGACGATCATCGCGGGGAAATTCGTCGAAGAGAAAGCGAATATCCCCGGCTACTATCCGGCGCAGGTCGCAGCGAAAGCGAAAATGGTCGGCCCGCTGATCCAGGCCACGGCCGGCCGCGCGTACAAAGCCGGCGTGAAGATCGCGTTCGGCACGGACGCTGCGGTTTATCCGCACGGGCAAAACGCAAAAGAGTTTAAATTCATGGTCGATGCCGGCATGCCGGCGATGTTCGTGATCCAGGCCGCGACCACGCACGCGGCGCAGCTTCTGAAACACGAAAAAGATTTCGGCAGCATCGCTGTCGGGAAGTACGCCGACATTATCGCCGTGAACGGCAATCCGCTCGACGACGTGACGATTTTGCAGCACGTCGAATTCGTGATGAAGGAAGGAAAAGTATACAAAGACCGCGGCGTCGCGCAGACGCCGGTCGCCGACGTGGTAGCGCCGCCTTCTTCAGCACAAGGTGAAGCACTCACGGGTTATTGATCGCGGCGTGTCAGCAACCTCGTCGGAATGACGTAACCCACCTCAGAGCCCGCTGTGTCGCGGGATGCGAGGTGGGTAATGCGCAACCAATTTCAGAATCTGGCGCTGGCGGGAATTCTCTTCGCCAGCGCATGGGCTGCGGCGGACGAACCAACCGACAGCGGCGCGCTGGATCCGACGTTCGGCGTCGGCGGTAAAGTGACGATCGCACCGTCGGTCGAAGCCGCAGGAACGAGCATCACCGGCGCCGACCTGGCCGTTCAGCCCGATGGAAAAATTCTCGTGCTCGGTCACGACAATAGCGACATCACGTTCGTCGTTCGGCTGAACGCCAACGGAAGTGTCGACCAGACATTCGGCGGCACGCAGGAAGGCCTGCCGGCTGGGTTTGTCGGCTTTTGTTGCGGCACGCCGGACGGTATCGCAGTGCGGCCCAACGGACGCGTTGTCTTTGCGTTTCACAATGCCGCCGGCAGCGCGATCTACGTCGCGCAATTTCTCGCCGACGGCAACATCGATTTCTCGTTCGGCACATCCGCCGGCGTCAGTTTCGCGCAACCGGCGCCTGGCGATGCGCTGTATGGAGGCAAGATGATTCTCGATGCCGACGGCACCATCGATATCGCCGGCACCTACCATCAGCAAAGTACCAACAACAACCAGTTCCACTTCACACGTTTTGCCGCGGACGGCCAAAGCAGTCAGACGTTTCAATTCGCGTTCGGAAGCGGCAACAATCAGGACGATCATGCCTTGGGCGTCGCCGTCGATCGTCAGGGACGCTATCTGGTCAGCGGGTACCATCGAGGCGCCGCCGGCAATTACGATTGCGCGGCCATCCGAATCACGCGCGATCTTTACGACGTCGACCGCACGTTCAACTACATCGACGATCAAGACTACGGTTCGGTGACGTTGGCCTTCGATTACGGCGGCGACAATTTCGACAGCTGCAACGCCGTGGCCGTGCAGGACGACTACATCATCCTCGGCGGAAATTCGACAAAGCCCACCACCGGCGGCACTTTCCAGGCAGCCACCCTGGCACTGCTCGATCCGAACGGCGCATTGGTCCAGGCGGATTGCGTCAATATCTGCATTCCGGCGAAGTTCGCGTTCGGCTATGCACAAACCAATCAGGATGCCATCAACACTGTCGGCAAACTGATCATCGATCCGTACAACACCAAATATCCCAATGTATACGCGATCGGTTCCGGACGTCTCGGCGGTTCTCCGCACGGACCGGCATTCGGCATCGCGCGCATGAACTTGCCGCAGAACACGAATTTCCGGTTCGATCCGGATTTCAATTCCGGTTCGCCGCTCAGTGCGTATTTCGCAACGCGCCCTGACGGCATCGGTTTGCAAATTACATCTAACACGGCCATGTCCGGCGCGCTATCCAACGGCAAACTGGTCGCGGTCGGAAGCACGCAAGTCGGGTCGATCAGTTCGATTGCCGTGCTGCGCATGGCGCCGTTCGACGGAATTTTGCGGAACGGTTTCGACGTTCCCTACTATTGATTGGAATGCTTCAACGCGCCGGCGGTGCTCGCGCGTCGCCGGCCATTTTTTCCGATCGCAACAACCGACGTGAAGTTGGGTTCAAATCCTTTTCGACCGCCGGAATCTGATTCAACTGCGCGCGCGCCGATTGCACCGCGGCGACATCGTCAGGCGCGCCACGACAATAACCGCGCAACAATTCCGCTTCCGGGCGGGACGGGGCGGCGACCACATTTTTGTCCATCCAGACAATCGCTTCGTCGAGCAGCGGAAGGGCCTCCGCGCAGCGCCCGCGACCGGCCAGAAAATCCGCCATCGGCATTTCCCAATCGGCGATGGAACCGATTTTTTTCGCAGCCAGCGTTCGGCCGAGTTCCAGTGATTGTCGCAAATGGCGTTCGGCAGAATCGAAGTGACCGCCGAGCGCTTCCGACGTTCCGAGCACGCGCAAAGCTACGGCCAAGTTGCCAGACGCATCGCCTTCGGTCTTGCGCACGATCTCAACGGCGGCGGCGGCCGATGTTTCGGCTTGCGCGAACTCGCCTTCCCACTCCAGCGTGGTCGCGAGATTTTCGTGCGCGGTCGCCAATATTTTTTGCCCGTTGTCGTTGTGTACGCGCGCGATCGCGCTGCGCAACAGCGTGTCGGCCTCTCCGAGAAAATTCGCGTGCAACAATGCGTAAGCCAGGTTGTTTTCCGCGACGAGCGTATCCGGATGATCTTCGCCGAGCGTGCGCCGGTAGCGCTCGGCGGTTTCGCGCATGAGCGGAACGGCGCCGGCAAAATCACGGCGCGTGGCGCGCAGGATGCCGAGCATGTTGAGACTTTCGCTGATCTTGGGATGATCGGCCGGCAAGCCGCGCCGGAAAATCGCCAGAGCGTCCTGCGCGAGGTTTCCCGCATCGTCGAGTTTGTCGACGGATTCGTAGACGCCGCACAGCGCAAGCTCCGCGAACCCGACCAGCGGATGCGCGGGGCCGTAAACCTGGCGCCGGATTTTCAGCGCGCGCTCGAGCAGGTGCGTGGCTTCGATGTATTCGCCGGTATCGTCGAGGTGCGTGCCGAGATTGATCAGCGACGTGGCGACTTCCGCGTCGTCGGCGCCGAGATTTTTTTCCCGAATCGCCAGTGCGCGCCGATAGAGTTCGAGCGCTTGCCGACGTTTGCCCTGATCATCGATGTTCGCCGCGTAGTCGTCGACGTAACGCGCCGTTTCGGTCGCGTCTTTGCCGAAGCGTTGTTCGGAAAGCTGCATCGCCTTCTCGAAGTTCGCATCGGCCGCGCGGAAATCGCCCTCGCTACGCAACAGCGTGCCGAGATGATCGAGACTTTCGATGCGTGCCGGATCGTCGCTCGACAACGCCGCGCTGCGCAGCTGCAACGCCTCGCGCAACAGCGGCTCGGCCCGCGCATAGTCCGCTTTCAAGCGGTAGATGCGACCGAGTTCATCGAGACTCTCGGCGATATCGGCCGGATTTGAAACGCCATCGCCGCGACGCAGTTCGAGCGCTTCATCGACCAGCGGCAGCGCACGGTCGTATAGACCCAGATCGGAGTAGGTCGTGGCGATCGTCTGCAGCAGTCGCGCGCGCACCGCCGGCGCGACGCTGGTATCGGAACGCAATCGCTCGCTGCCCTGATCGAGCAGATCCTGCGTCGTGACGTTGGCGCCACGCGAAACGGCAGGATCGGCGCCGCGAAAAATGCCGACCAGGAATTGCGTGACTTGTTGCGACATCATCGCCTGTCGGGATTTCTCGCGCGCCTGCCATAGCGCGAACACCAGCGACGCGATGAGGATGACCATGCCGAATGTCGCCGCGGCGACGCCGAGCCGATGCCGGCCGACGAATTTGCGCACGCGATAACCGAGGCTGTCGCGCCGCGCGGAAATCGGCTGGCCGGAGAAGAAGCGCTGCAGGTCTTTCGCGAACGCATCGACAGTCGCATACCGGCGCTGCGGTTCGCGCTGCATGGCGGTGGCGATGATCGTGTCGAGATCGCCGCGCAATTCGTGCGCGGCGATGCGCACGTCGCCCTCGACGCTCTTGCTCGCCAGCGGCGGTCGTGTCGTTTCCATGGCACGTTGCGCATCGTCGACATTCGCGTCATCACGAACCGAATACGGGCGTTTTCCCGTCAGCAATTCGAACAGGACCACGCCGAGCGAATAGATATCCGTCGCCGTGCTCACGGGCTGCCCGCTCATCTGCTCGGGTGCGGCATACGCAGGCGTGAGCGGCCGATGACGCGCGTCGAAGGTCTGGGTCATGCCGCCGTGCGAATCATCGAGCAGTTTGGCGATGCCGAAATCCAGAAGCTTGGCCTGACCGTCCGCGGTGACCAGAATATTGGACGGCTTGATGTCGCGATGCACGACGAGTTGCGCGTGCGCGAATTGCACCGCCGCGCAAATTTCCGCGAACAGTTTCACGCGCTGCTTCAGGCCGAGGTCGCATTGCGCGCAATATTTCAACAACGGTTCGCCGTCGACATATTCCATCGCGAAATACGGACGTCCATCTTCGGTGATACCGCCGTCGAGCAATCGCGCGATGTGCGGATGTTCGAGCCGCGCGAGAATCTGCCGCTCACGCAGGAAGCGCGCCTGCACAGCGTCGGTATCCATGCCGCGCTTGATCAGTTTGATCGCGGCGCGTTGTTCGAACTGACCGTCGGCGCGCGCGGCGAGCAGCACGACGCCCATGCCGCCGCGGCCGAGTTCGCGCAGGATGCGCCACGGCCCGATGCGCTCGTCGGCCTGCCATGACGGGGTCTCGGCCGCATTCGCCCATTCGGCGGCCGCCGCGCCGCGCGCGGAATTCAGCCCGCTATCGAAAACTTCAGCGTTCTCGTCGGCGGCGAGCAGTTGTTCGAGTTCGCGGCGCATCGAATCGTCGCCCGCGCAAAGTTCATCGAGCAAGGCGCTGTGACGTTCCGGCGGCGCTTCGACGACCTGATCGAAAATAACGCTGATGCGCCGCCAACGCTGCATATCCATCACGCGTCGCCGGCGTGATCCAGGCCGAGTTCGCGCACGAGGAAGGCACGCGCACGGCGCCAGTCGCGGAACACGGTTCGCTCGGTGAGCTTCTGCATGCGCGCGACGTCGGCGATTTCCAGACCGCCGAACACCTTCCATTCGACGAGCTGTCCGGCGCGTGGATCCATTTCGCTGAGCCGGCTCAATGCGCTATCGAGCGCGACCAGATCGATCATCTCGTTCGGCGTGCCGCCGTCATCGTCGGATAAACTGGTGATCGTGACCGCACCGCCGCGCTTGAGCCGCGAACGGCCGCGCGCGTGATCGACGAGCACCTGCCGCATGGCGCGCGCGGCGAGCGAGAGGAAATGCACGCGGTCGATCGCACGCCCTTGCGGCGATGCATGCAGCTTGATGTACACCTCGTGCACCAGCGCGGTGGTGTCGAGCGTGACCGGAGCGCCGGCGGCGCGGCGCTGGCTGCGCGCGATCCGCCGTAGTTCCTGATAGACACGGGCGAACAGCGCGGGCGACATTTCGGACGGCGACGAAGCGGACAGCGTCATCGCGATCGCCTAGGTCCGGGCAATATCTGACATGCGGCAGAGCTTAGCGCGTTTGCACACGGCTCAGCACGGCGCGTTCTTGATATCCTCGCGCACGCCCCGATTTTCAGACGTCGCCCACTTCAAGGAAACGCTCGTGTCCGATCCTGCGCTCGTGTTCGACGTCACCGAAGCCACATTCGAAGCCGAGGTCATCAAGGCTTCACTGACCACGCCGGTGCTGGTCGATTTCTGGGCGGCATGGTGCGGGCCGTGCAAGACGCTCGGACCGATCCTCGAAAACGTCGTGGCCAGTTACAACGGCGCGGTGAAACTCGCGAAAGTCGACACCGATGCGCAGATGCAGCTCGCGGCGATTTTCGGCATCAAGAGTTTGCCGACCGTTGTGCTGGTCAAGGACGGACAGATGATCGACGGCTTCATGGGCGCGTTGCCGGAATCGGCGGTGCGCGAATTCCTGCAGCGCCACGTGCAGCCCGCCGACGCGCAAACGCCACCGACCGAAAACCCCGACCCGGCCATACAGGAAACGCCCGAGCAATCCGTCGCGCGCCTGCAACAACAGATCGCGACGAGTCCGGACAAGCCCGAACTCAAACTCGATCTCGCCCTCGCCTATCTGCACGCCGGACTCGCCGATGCGGCGCAGACCGAACTGGATTCGCTGCCTGCCAACCTGGCCGAAGATCACAAAGCCAAACGCGTGCGCTATCGCATCGAATTCGCGCGCGCGCTGAAAGATGCGCCGGACATGGCGCTATTGCGCGCACGCCTCGAGAAAAATCCGGCCGATCATGAAGCGCGCGATCTGCTCGGCGTGCGACTGCTCATGGCCGGCGATGCGGCGGAGGCGTTCGAGGAATTCCTCGCGATTTTGCGCAGCAAGCGCGACTGGAACGATGGCCAGGCGAAGAAACGCCTGATCGCCGCGTTCGGTATTGTCGATGACGAAGAACTGGTGGGAACCTATCGGCGCAAGATGGCTTCGCTGCTTTTTTGAGTTTGCAGAATGCGTCGGTGCAGTGTGGCGTGCTAGGCTGATCTTGCCAAAGTCAGTCAGTTTGGCGCCTTGAGGGAGGTTTGCCGATGGCATCTTCATCACTTCAACGCAGGCTGCTGCGCAGAAAAAATTTGCTGGCAGCAGCCATCATGGCCACCGGCGGATTCGTTGCCGCCGATCTTCACGCCGCCAGCACCTGGACCGTCAATAGCTGTTCGGACAGCGTGACCGGCTCATTGGGCAGTAAGAGCGGGACATTGCGATTCACTGCGCAGAATGCACTGAGCGGCGACACGATCGACTTGTCGCAGCTGCCTACGACGTACGGTTGCAGCACGATCTCCCTACAAACCGGCGCGGTCATTCTTGCGCAGAATTCACTGACGTTGAAAGGTCCTTCCGCAAACCCGGTCACCGTCACCGGAAAATACTGCAGCAGCATTTCGTCCTGCACCACCGAACCCGATCGACTGTTCAAGCATACCGGCACCGGCACGCTAGACATTTACGGTCTGCAGCTCACAAAAGGCTATCTGACTTCGCCGACCGCAACGTTGAGCGGAGCGTGCGTGTACTCGGCCGGCAACATCATCTTCGATCACAGCAGCGCGACGGCCTGCAAGCTCAAGGCAGGTTCCGGAGCCGCTGATGGCGGAGCCATTCTGGCTAAGGGGACGCTATCTTTGGTCGCCAGCACCGTCAGTGGCAACAGCGCCTATTCGACTAGCGGATTTGTTTTTGGGGGCGGAATATTTGCCATCGACACCGTCGACATCCGTAACAGCGAGATTAGAAACAACACCGCAAAAACCAAATCTACTGCCCAACATGGATACGGTGGCGGCGTGTTTACGGGAGGAAGTTTATATCTGTTGGGTTCCACGATTTCAGGCAACTACGCCATCTCTAATTTCGGAGGCATCTACGTCAACCAATCCGGGCCCGCCACTAAGACGGTGACGGTACGCAATAGCACCATTTCCGGAAATTCCGCTGGCAATTTGGTGGGTGGAGTATTCACGACCGCACATCTGGTCCGTTTCGACAATTCGACAGTCGCGTTCAACACGGCGGCCCATGATAGCGTCGGAACGTTTCCGAATATTTCGTATTACGCACCCGGCGTCAGCCTGGCGGTAGTTGGGTCGAACATCACGCTTACGCTGCAAAGCACGGTGATGGCAAACAACACCGCCAATTTCGACGAATACGATTTGAGCGTCGTGGATTCAGCCACGAATACCATCACGATCGGCGGCTCGAACAACATCGTGCGTGCCACGTTCGCCACGGCTCCGGCGGGCACGTTCACGAGATTGGTCTGTCCCCTGCTCGGTCCGTTGCGCGACAACGGTGGCGGCATTCCGACGCACGCGCTGCTCAGCCATAGTCCGGGCATCGATCAAGGCAACAACGTGTTCGGTTTGGGTGTCGACGAGCGCGGTTCGCCTTTCGCACGCGTGTCTGGAGCATCGGCCGACATGGGCGCCTATGAAGTTCAGCAGCTCGATGTTCTATTCAACACGAGCTTTGAGACGTGTCCGACACTGTTTTAATTTTCATGCGGCGCGCGCACGG
>JBDUEI010000068.1:0-31453 GCA_040002515.1 Rudaea sp.
GTCGTCAACATCATCACGCGCTCGAACTATCAAGGTGCGGAATTCGGCGTCGACTACGGTCAATCCGACAAGGACGACGGCGAGCGTAAAGCCGTGCATGCCATCTTCGGTCAGACCACCGACAAGGGCAGCATCGTGTTCGGCCTGCAGTACGACAAACAGGATCCGATCTCCGCGGCCAATCGCAACTTCTCGAAGAACGCGCAGTACATCTACAACACCAGCATCAACACGCATGCCGGTTCGTCACGCACACCGGGTGGCCGTTTCTTTCTGCCCGCGGGTTCCGCAGTCCGCAACCAGCTGGGCTGCTCGTCCGTCACTTTGTCAGGCAATAAACTGCCGGGGACGACGACGCCGCCGACGGCCGCCGATTTCCGCTGCTATAACTCCAATATCGATGGATTCAATTTTCAGGCCGTCGGCAATTACGATTTGATTCCGAATGAGCGCACCGGCATGTTCGTGCTGGGCAATTACAAGCTCACCGATCACGTCGAAGCGTACGCGGAACTGCTGTATCACAAGCAGGTTGCGCACACACAGATTGCTCCGTATCCGTTCGACCTCGTCGGCAATAGCATCGTTATTCCGGCCGATCAGTATTACAACCCGTTCGGTGTCACGTTTGGAGACAACGGTGCGTCGAGCACCATTGCGCTGCGTCTGAGCAACATCGGCAACCGTGGTGCCAAGCTATCCGTAACGACCGAGCTGGGCAACGTTGGTTTGAAAGGCAGCTTTGGCGACACGAGCTGGAACTGGGATGTGCACGGCAGCTACGGAAAATTGACGGTTGAACAGCAGCTGATCAATTACCTGAATTTCGACTCGATCAGAGGCGACTTCAGCTGCACGACCGCCCCTGGCGTCGGCGATTGCAATCCCATCGACATTTTCAACCTCAGCGATCCGAATACGATCGCCACGTTGAATAGCGCCAAGATCAATCCGTTCCTGACGGGTCTGTATCAGACCAAAACGGCCGAAGCGTCGGTCAACGGTTCGCTGTTCGCGCTACCGGCTGGTGATGTCCAGTTGGCGGTGGGTGGTTTGTACCGCAAAGAATATCTCGACAACCAAGTCGATCCGCTGATCAACACGACCTACGGCACCGATCCGGCCGGTAATCCGTCGCTTACCTGCTCCGGCCCGGGCTCGATCTGCGGCTCGCCAGCGCAAGGCGGTTACAACGTCAAGGAAGCGTATGCCGAATTGTTGGTGCCGATCCTCAAAGACGTGCCTTTCGCGCATTCGTTGAGCCTTGACTTAGGGGATCGCTACTCGAAGTACAGTAACTTCGGCAGCACTAGCAACTGGAAAGTCGCGATCGAATATCGTCCGATCGAAGACCTGCTGTTGCGCGCTACGGTGTCCAAAGTCTTCCGCGCACCGACTCCGACCAACTTGTTCGCCGGTCCTTCTTCGGATGCGCCGACGGCGGTCGATCCGTGCTTCGGCGCGGGCACCGCCAGCAATGCCGCCTGCAAAGGCTTCATTGTTCCCAAGCAGACGACATTCCAGCTTACGGGCTTCACGATGGGTTCGCAGTTCGCCGCTCAGCACGATCTCAGTAGTGCGGTTCTGCAACCGGAGTTCGGCAAGTCTTTCGATTATGGCTTCGTCTACGATCCGAATTGGCTGCCAGGTCTCTCGCTTAACGCCGATGCCTTCCGCATCTTGCTCGACAACCTGATCATCTCGGGTCCGGGCACCGCGCAGACCATTTTGACCCAATGCTTCAACACGCAGGGTCCGCTTTGCGGCAACATCTTCCGCGGACCGGACGGTTCGATCAAGTTCGTGATCGAAAGCGCGTTCAACTCGGGTAACCTCGTCGATCAAGGTCTGGACATCGGTGCTCACTACCGCTTGCCTGCCATGTCGTGGGGTAATTTCCGCGTCGGCGTCGACGCTACCTACATCGAGAAGTACAACATCGATCAGGGTGGTTTCGTCCAGCATCTGGCCGGTCATTTCGACAAGACCTTCGGCAACTTCGCGCGCGTGCGTGGCCTGGCGACGTTGGATTGGAATATGGGGCCGTTCAACGCGAACTGGACAACACGTTACATCGGTCGCGTCACACTGGGTTATGCGAACGCCGGGCTTGGTCCGTCCGGCGTGGGCGGCAACGGCACGGCAACATCCGATCCGTATTTCCCGAACCCGATCGGGCCGGTGTTGCACTTCGGCGCGCAGACGTATCACAACGCCTCGTTGGGCTACAACATCGAGCCGATCAACACGTACGTACAAGTCGGCATCGACAACATCTTCGACAAGCAACCGCCGATTCTGTATCAGAACAACGTGCTGAATGCGAACACGGACGTGAACACCTACGACACGGCCGGTCGTTTCTACCGCGCCAGCGTCACTGTGAAGTTCTAAGCAATACGTTCCTGTTTCAACTGACCGCGCGGCTAATCACCGCGCGGTTTTTTTTCGCCTTTAT
The DNA here is from genome assembly GCA_040002515.1 of Rudaea sp. Classification (GTDB taxonomy): domain Bacteria; phylum Pseudomonadota; class Gammaproteobacteria; order Xanthomonadales; family Rhodanobacteraceae; genus Rudaea. The sequence goes on from JBDUEI010000068.1 coordinate 2,459, forward strand.
TTGCGGGCCGGAGGCCCCATTTTTGCGTGTGTTAGACTTCCCGACCGCGCAAACCGCCCTATTTTCTCTCCGTGCAAGCCGCCGCCACACCCACGATTCAGCCCATCGTCGCCGCGTTACAGCAAGGCTTCAATGCAGACGCCGAGCGGCTCGCGCGCGACTATCTCGCCGCCCTGCCGGCAAACGAAGATGGCCTGATCCTGCTCAGCATGTGCCTGATGCAGCAAGGCCGAACCGCGGAAGCCATCGCGGTATGCCGCGAATTGACGGAACTGGCGCCGCAATCGGCCATCTACTGGAACAACCTCGGCACCGCGTTGCGTGACGCCGGCGAACTGCGCGAAGCCGAACAATCCTATCGCGAGGCTGCTCGACTCGATCCGACGTTTTTCGGCGCGCTGATCAATCTCGGTCATCTGCTGCAGGAGAGCGGGAAATTTCCGGAAGCCCGCGAAGTATTCTTCGCCGCGCACCGGCTCGATCCCCAGTCTCCCGAAGCACGCATCCGCGCCGCGCAAACATGCGTCGCGCTCGATAGCCGCGACGTTGCCGAACAACTCGTCGCACCACGTCGATATTGGACCGATCTGGACGACGATCTGGCGCTGGACCTGGCCGCGCTGATGCTCAATCGAAATGCGGAAGAAGGCAGTCAGATGTATGAAGAACTGCTCCGCAAAAATCCGAACAATCTTCGCGCGAAGGCGAATCTGGTATATCACAGCGAACGCGTCAACCGACTCGATGAGGCGCGTGCGTTACTTGCGCAGCTACCGCCGCCGGAATCCATCGACGATCCGAAGCTGCAATACGATGTGATCAGCGCGCACTCCGTGATGGCGCTGCGTGAAAAAGATCCGGCGCGCGCGCGCGAACTGCTCGAACGGCTGATCGCGGCATTCGGGCAATCGTCCGACGCGAAGAATGCACCGTGGCGAGGCGGCGATCTGTATTCGTCGCTGGCGAAAATGCTCGACAAAGCCGGTGATGTCGACGCCGCCATGGCCGCGCTCGCCGAGGCGCACAGCCGTCAGCTCACGCTGGCCCGGCAAGCCGTCCCGGAATTGCTGAAGCCCGGAACACCGCCGTTGTTCATGGGCCCGCGCGTCGACGCCGAAGCCCGCGCCCGCTGGCAGGACTGCCCCGCGCCGTCGACGCAGGATTCGCCGATCTTCGTGGTCGGTTTTCCGCGCTCCGGAACCACGATGCTCGAACAGATGCTCGATGCCCACCCGAGCCTGCAGTCGATGGACGAACGCGCTTATCTCAGCAATCTCGTCGAGCACATGAGCAATTTCGGCTACGCCTATCCGCAGGATCTGGAAAAACTCACGCCCGACCAATGCGACGAATTGCGCCGCACCTATTGGAACCTGACCGCCAATGTCGCGCCGCGCACCGAGGGTCAGCGGCTCGTCGATAAAAACCCGCTGCACATGCTGCGTTTACCGTTGATCGTGCGCCTGTTTCCGAATGCGCCGATCATTCTCGCGCTGCGTCATCCGTGCGATGTGATCCTGTCCAACTACATGCAGTACTTCACCTCCAACTCGTTCGCGGTGTTGTGCTCGAGCCTGGAGCGTCTGGCGCACGGCTACGTCAACGCCATGGAGTCGTGGATTTTTCACGCCGAAATCCTCAAGCCCAAAGTGATCCATTCGCGCTACGAAGACTTGCTCGACGATTTCGCCGGCAACATCGAGCGCATCGGTCGCTTCCTGGAACTCGACGACGCCACGCCGATGGCGCGCTTCGATCAACACGCGCGCGACAAAGGTTTTATTTCGACACCGAGCTATACGCAGGTCGTCGAACCGCCGAACAAAAAAGCGGTCGACCGCTGGCGTCGTTACGAGAAATATTTCGAACCGATTCTGCCGATCCTGCAACCGATCATGAAACACTGGGGCTACCATGCCTGAGTCGAGCGTCGCTCCCGAGAACTTGAGTCCACCTCGCGATCCGCGGCTGGACGGGTTGTCGCCGAACGCGACGCGACGTCTCGGCATCGCCGCGCACGCGCTGCAGCTCGGGCATGTCGTCACCGCCGAACAGCGCCTGAGCGGTTTGCTCGCGGTGTATCCGGATCATCCGGAAGTCTTGCGTATGTATGCGGGTCTGCAAAGTCTGCGCGGGGATTTCAACGGAGCCATCGCGACGATGCATCGCGCCATCGCGCTGCGTCCGGACGATGCGGCGTACTTGAGTTCGCTCGGCTCGGCCTTGCTTGAATCGGCCGATTACGACGAAGCCATCGCAACGCTGCGCCGCGCCGTTGAGCTGGATCCCGACTACACCAGCGCCTGGTACAACCTGGGTTTAGCCTACATCCGCTGCATGCGCGTCGACGAGGCCAAAGACGCGCTGCGCCACGCGGTGGCGAAAGCGCCCGAACTTGCGATCAATGCGCGTGTGATCCTCGGCGACATGTTCCGCGCCGACAATCGACTCAACGATGCGATCGCCGAATATCGCGCCACGCTGGCCGTGCAGAAACACGCCGGCATGGCGTGGTGGGGCTTGGCCGAAATCAAAACGCAACGCTTCGGCGACGACGATCTCGCCAACCTGCGCGACGCCATGAAGCAACCGGGCGCCAGCGAAGACGATCTCGCCGCGATGGGCTTCGCCTTGGCCCGCGCGCTCGACGATCGTGGCCAATACGCCGAATCGCTCACCGAACTGGCACGCGCCAACGCGCGCGTGCGCGCACGAAAGCAATGGGATGCCGCAATCTATTCGGCGCACATCGACGAGATTCTGACCGCGTTCACGCCACCGCCGAAAGGCGCGTCGGAACCGCTCGGTCACGAAGCCATATTCGTGGCCAGTATGCCGCGCTCCGGTTCGACGTTGACCGAACAGGTGCTCGCTTCGCATAGCCAGGTCGACGGCGGCGGCGAAGTATCCGATCTGCCTTCTGTGTTGCTCGAAGAATCGCGTCGGTTGAACAAACCGTTCCCGCTTTTCATCCACGATTTGACACCGGACGATTGGGCACGGCTCGGTCGCGCCTATCTGGACCGCACCGAAAAATGGCGCACCGGCCGGCCGCGTTTTACCGACAAAATGCCGAGCAACTGGCAATACGTCGGCGCCATTCGCGCGATGCTGCCCGGCGCGCACATCATCGCCGTGCGCCGCGATCCGCTGGAGACCTGCCTTTCCTGTTACCGCCAGCGACTGGCGAATAGCGAATACACGCGCACGTTCGAAGATCTCGCCGCGGCATGGCGCGATTTCGATCGCGCCGTGACGTATTGGCGCGCGATGCATCCGCAAAACGTCTACGAAAGTGTCTACGAGCAATTCGTGGCCGATCCGGAAACGAAAATCCGCGAACTGCTCGCCTACTGCAAACTTCCATTCGAGCCCGGCTGTCTGGAATTCCACAAGACCGAACGCAGCGTGCACACGCCGAGCGCCACGCAGGTTCGCGAACCGCTACGACGCGACACCGCGCGCGCGCGCCGCTATGGCGCGTCGCTCGATCCGTTGCGCGCCGCGCTCGGACTGCCGCTTTTTTCCGCCTCCGCATGAAGCGTCGCGCGCCCGAGTTATCGATTGCAACGACGACGCGTCGCAAAAAGCGGAAACGTCGCCATGTCTGACGCTGCCGCGAAACCCATCGACGATCTGCGCAGTTACGTGCGTTATTACGACAGCGCACTGTCCGCCGAATTCTGCGCGCAGCTCATCGACGCGTTCGAAAAATCCACGCATCTGCAATTGCAGCACGGACGCGGCCATCAACCCGGTCTGGATCACAGCGCCTGGGTCGAAGTGAACGTGAGCCCGCTCGCCGACAAGGCATTCCTCGGTTTTTTCCACGCGCAAATCGACAAGTTTCTCGCCGAGTACAATCGCTCGTTGCCGCTCACGCTGCCGATACCGACCAGCATCAAGCTCGACGAACTGCGCATCAAACGCTATCGCGCCGGCAGCGATGACAACTTCGAGCCGCATTTCGACGCCTACGAGCGGATGAGCGTGCGCTACATGGTGTTCCTCTGGTATCTCAACGATGTCGACGCAGGCGGCGAAACGGAATTCGTCGATCTCGGCGTAAAAGTCGCGCCGCGCGCGGGCCGGCTGCTGATGTTTCCGCCGTACTGGATGTTCCAGCACGCCGGACTTCCGCCGATCTCGAATGACAAGTACATCATTTCGACCTACTTGATGTTCTGATGACCGCACGCCGCTACCGCCGTCTTGCGGAAAGCGCACGGGCGCTCTCGGCACGCACCGCATGAAAACCGCGCCTGGCACGTCGCCGCCATCGCGCTTACACGGATTGTCGCAAGCGGCGATCGGCCACGTCGTCGCGGCAGCGCAGGCGCTGGACCGCGGCCGCGTCGCCGATGCAGAACGGGCCGTGGTCGGCCTGCTCGCGCTGTATCCCGAACACGCAGAAGTACTGCGACTCCACGCCGGTGTTCAACGCATGTGCGGCGATTTCAGCGGCGCCATCGCCACCCTGCGCCGCGCTATCGCATCACGGCCCGACGATGCGCTGTACTTGAGCACGTTGGGTTCGGTGTTGATCGAAACCTCGCAATACGACGACGCGATCGCGATTCTTGAGCAAGCCTGCGCGCTCGATTCAACACTCGCTTCGGCCTGGTACAACCTTGGGCTGGCGCTGATGCGATCGATGCGCGTCGACGAGTCGGCCATCGCACTGCGACGCGCATTGGCGCTCTCGCCGGACATCGCGATCAGTGCGCACGCGATGTTAGGCGACATGTTCCGCGCCGACGGACGTCTCGACGACGCCGTCGCCGAATACCGTGCCGCGATCGCACGCCAGCCGCACGCCGGCATGGCGTGGTGGGGATTGGCCGATATCAAAACGCAGCGATTCAGCGACGACGATGTCACACGCCTGCGCCACGCCCTGCGCGACGCAAACGCCAGTGAAGACGATCGCATCGCGATGGAATTTGCGCTCGCCAAAGCGCTCGACGAGCGCGAACGCTATGCCGAATCGCTGGCCGCGCTCGAACGCGCGCACGCACGGGCGCGCACTTACGCACGATGGGACGCGGCCGCCGATTCGGCGCGTGTCGACGCCACCCTCGCCGCGTTCACACCACCGCCGGCGGCGAGCGTCACATCGATCGGTCACGAGGTTATTTTCATCGTGAGCATGCCGCGCTCGGGATCGACGCTGATCGAGCAGGTTCTCGCCTCGCATAGCCAAGTCGACGGGGCCGGCGAACTTTCCGATCTGCCGGCCGTGCTGACGGAAGAAGCGCAGCGTCGCGGCAAACCGTTTCCGCAGTTCGTCGCCGACATGACGCCGGGCGATTGGGAACGCCTCGGCCGACGCTATCTGGAACGCACCGCGCGCTGGCGCAAACAGCGTCCGCGTTTCACCGACAAGCTGCCCGGCAACTGGCCGTACATCGGCGCGATCCGCGCGATGTTGCCCGACGCGCGCATCGTCGTCGCGCGCCGCGATCGGCTGGAAACCTGTTTTTCCTGCTATCGCCAGCGTTTGGCCAACAACGAATACACGCGCACGTTTGCCGATCTGGCAGCGACCTGGCGCAGCTTCGATCGCGCCGTGACGCAGTGGCGCGCATTGCACCCAGCCCACGTCTACGAAAACGTCTACGAAGATTTCGTCGCCGATCCGGAAACCAGAATTCGCGCCCTACTCTCTTTTTGCGATCTTCCCTTCGAAGAAGCGTGTCTGCGTTTCCACGAGACGACGCGGAACGTTTACACCCCGAGTGCAGCGCAGGTGCGCGAACCGTTGCGCAGCGATACGGCTCGAACGCGTCGATACGGCGCGTTGCTCGATCCATTGCGTCACGAATTGGGCCTTCCGCCGTTTGCGGCATTGAACGGATAATGTCGCCACGCCGAACGTCGTTCGGCGGCGAACTCTCAAACAGGAATAGTGTGCAATGGGAAACATCGTGTGGCTGGCGTCCTATCCGAAATCCGGCAACACGTGGATTCGCGCATTTCTCGCCAACGTTGTCGCAAATCGGTCGATTCCGGTACCGCTTTCGGAATTGCCGAATTTCGCCAAGCTCGAAGCCGATCCGGAACTGTTTTCGCAAATCGCCGGCCAGCCGAGCAGGCAGTTGAATTTCGATCAGCTGACGGCGCTGCGTCCGCAAGTGCATGCCGCGCTCGCCGCATCGTCGCCGCGCACCCTGCTCGTCAAAACCCACACCATGTGGGGCGTGCACAACGGCGTGCCGCTGCTCACGCCGCAGGTCGGCGCCGGCGCCGTGTACGTGGTGCGCAATCCGCTCGATGTCGTCATCAGTATGTCGCATCATTTCGGGATCGATCTCGATAAAGCGATCGAGCTTCTCGGCGACGAGCGCGCCATCACCGAAAATTCCGATTTGTTCGTGTCGGAATTTCTGGGTTCGTGGTCGACGCATGTGAAGAGTTGGGCCGACGTGGAAGCCCCGAACATCGTCGTCGCGCGTTACGAAGATTTGATCGAAAAACCGTCGAAGACCTTCGGCAAGATCGGCAAACTGATCGGCACGGGCGACGATCGCGAGCGCGTCGAACGCGCGATCAAACACGCCAGCTTTTCGTCGCTTTCAGCGATGGAGCGCCGCGACGGTTTCGTCGAAGTGCCGATCAAGGGCAAACAATTTTTCCGGTCGGGACGCTCCAATCAATGGCGTGACGTGCTGTCGCGCGAACAGGTCAAACGCGTCGTCGATCGGCATCGCGAACAAATGCAGCGCTTCCATTACGTGCCGGCCGGACTTTGAGCCGATGAGCGTCGATCGCGAAACTATCGACGCGCGTTATGCGGCCGGCAACGATTTGCGCCGACGCGGAAACATCGCGGCGGCGGAATCCGAATTGCGCGCCGTGCTGCAAGCCGATCCGTCGCACCGCGATGCCGCCTACTCCCTCGCATTCATGTTGCGCGAGGAAGGTCGCGTCGAAGCCGCCGCGACCGTGGTCGCAAACGGGTGGCAACACGCCGCGCCGGATGCGGAAGCGACGTTGGCCGCGCTCGGATTCCTGCTCGAATGCTCCGCTTTTTCGACGGCCGCCACGCTCGTGCTGGAGGCCCGGCAACGCTGGCCGGAAGATGCGCGCCTCGCCGCACGCGCCGGAGAAATTCTGCTGGCGCTGGGACAATTCGATGCCGCCCGAACGCATCTCGACGCGGCGATCGATCGCGATCCCAACCAGAGCGCGGCGTGGCTGCGCTTGAGTTATTGCCAACGCTATCGCGATCCATCCGATCCCGACATCGCGCGCTTCGAATCGGCATCGAACGACACCCGGTTACTTCCGATCACGCGCGTCTGCGCGCAGTTCGCGCTGGGCAAAGCGCTCGACGAAACCGGTGCGGCGCAACGGGCGGCGCTGACATTCCGGCAAGCCAACATCGGCGCTCGGGCGCTGCAGCCGTGGAACGAGCGCGGCTGGAACACGTTCGTCGAAAAACGCATGCGCGAGAACGTCGCCGCGCCGGTTGCGCACAGCAAATTCGAACCGGTGTTCGTCATCGGCCTGCCGCGCACGGGGACCACGCTCGTCTCCACGTTGCTCGCGCGTCACGACGACGTGCGCGACCGCGGCGAATTGAACTGGATTCCATCCTTCTATACGCATCTGGCCGACGCCGGTCGTTTGGGTGATGCCGACGCGCTATCGGCCTGCGCCGCGCTGATCCAGGCGCAGATGCGCCGCGACGATGCGCCCGCGCGATTCTATGTCGACAAGAATCCGCTCAATTTCGCTTACGTCGATTTCATCGTCGCGTTGTTCCCGCGCGCACGATTCATCTACTGCCGCCGCGACGCGCGCGATACGGCGCTATCGATCTGGATGCAACATTTCGCGCATAGCGACTTAGGCTTCGCCTACGATCTGGCCACCATCGCGCGCGTCGATGCCGATCATCGCCGCTTGATGGAGCGTTGGAAAAACCGCTTCGCCGATCGGATCATCGACGTGGATTACGAAGCACTGGTCAGCGACCCCGAATTCCACGCCGCGCGACTTGCGACATTTGTGACCGGTCGCTCATCGGCATCCAAAGCGCCGCGCCGAGACCAGATTGTCACGACCGCCAGCGTCTGGCAGGCGCGGCAACCGGTGTACGCCAGCTCGATCGGGCGCTGGCGCAATTACGCGGCCTACCTGCCGGAACTCGAACGCCTGTTTCCCGCCGAAACCGTCTAGTTCGATTATACGAAATGTTTCGTTGACTTTTTTCGAGCGCCTGACATACGATTCGTTACGTAGTACAGCCGAGGTTAGTGGTGCGATACGCGCTGCCAACTTCTGGATTCCAAGCAAAGATAAACGGGGATATTTCATGAACAAATTTCTACTCTGTCTTTTCATCGCGTTGCCGATGTCGAGCGCGCTGGCCGAAAAACCCAGCAACCTCATGACGACCGACACACCGCAAACGTTTGCCGTGACGCAGGCGTCGATCCAAAAGCAAATGGAAAGCGGTGGCCGCTTCGAATTCATCAAACCCTCCGACAAGGCTGCGGCGAACAACGACATGAACAGCATGGCGGCGATGTTGCAAAAAGCCGGCAGCGTCGAAGCATTGAGTTCGAACGACAAGACGGCGCTGTTCAACATGCAGGAGCACCTCAATGGCCTGCTCGCGCGCAACGACAATCAGCGCCTGGTCTGCGAACACAATAATCCGCTGGGATCGCATATCCCGACGACGACCTGTCGTACCTACGGCGAAATCGAACGCCAGCGCAGGGATTCGCAACGCTATCTGGACGACGTCGCGAACAATCGCGCGCAGTTGCAGCACGGAAACTGAGCCAATCCGGCGCGGTCGCTTCGGCTATCGCGCCGTTTCCGATTGCAGGCTTACTGCTTGCGCAATTGGATATCGCCACTGAACGATTGCGCGCTGATCTTCGCATCGCCGCTGCCGGCTTGAGCGTCCAGGCTACTGCCCGGACCCATGTCTTTTTCTTTGACCTTTCCGAAATCGCTTTCGATGCCGCCACTGAACGTGGTGGCTTCAATGTGCGCGGAAAGCGATGCAGGCAAATTCACACGTAACCCGCCGCTCATCGATTCCAGCTTTACGTTAGCGTGTCCGCTCGGAATGAGACTCAGCCGCGCATCACCCGACACCGTGCCCGTTTCCAGATCCTGAATCTGCCCGCCTTCGAGCACGATGTCGCCGGAGACCGTTTCCAGTTTCACGCGGCCGCTCAGTCCTTTCGCGTTGATGTTGCCGCTCACGGTTTGCAAATGTGCGCGCGTCATCGCGGTGTTCGGCGCGGTATCCAGCGCGATATCGCCGCTCACGCTGTTGACGTCCACGTCCGGCGCGCCGCTGTTGACCGACACCGTGCCGCTGACGCTGGCCACTTCCAGTGTCTTGCCGGCGACGCCGTTGATTTTTGCATCGGCGCTGACCACATTCACGTCCAGCGCCACGGCGCGCGGCACGCGCACGATCAGATCGCTGTCGTTGTTCGGGCCGCCGCCATCGAGCCAGCCTCGTTTGCTGCCTTCGACTTTCAGCATCAGATGTCCGGCGTCTCCGGAAATCTCGAGTTTCGAATCGCGGCCCAGCATCCCGCTCAGCTCGGCGGCTTTCTTGTCCCACGTCGTGACCGTGACCGTTCCACGCACGTTGGATATTTCAACGCGCGCATCGCCGGCGATATCCCACGTCTCGTGAAGTTCCTTCGACGTTCCTGCTTCGGCGACGATCGCGCGCCCTTCGACTTTCGACGCATCCGCCGCATACGCGCCGGCGTTTGCCAACACGCCGATCACCGCCACACACAATGTATACATTTTCATATTGCTCTCCGCCCTGTCACGTTCGGCATGTCCGATTGGGATCAGCCGGAATACGATTGTTTCAGCACACGCATGCGCTGACTGTTGGTTCGATTGAGCAGCCCGACCAGGAACACCGCATCCGGTCGCTGTTCCAGCGCCTGCTGAATGCTTTCGCCGGCATCGTTGAGATCCTCGGCGGCGGCCGCGAGTACTTTGTGCGGCGCCGGATTGTCGCTGTCCACGACGTTGATCACCGGGCGCGCCGTGAGCGGCGCGGCCACGGTTGGAGCGGTTTGAATAGTTGCGGTCTGCAACCGCCACGCGAACAGCGCCGCGCCGCACGCGACGAGCATCGTCGCGGCTACGGCAAAAGCCGGCACCCGCGAACGGCGCTGCGCCGGTATCGTCGCAATTCGCGATGCGATATCCGGCCACAGATCGCGCGATGGCTCGACCGGCCCGCCCAGCTTGCGCATCCCGTTACGCCATTCGAATTCACTCACGACCCATCTCCTAACGCGCGCCGCAGCAATCCGCGCGCGCGATGCAATTGTGCCTTGGACGAACCGACCGCCATGCCGAGTTCGACCGAAATCTCTTCGTGCTTCCAGCCTTCCACGTCGTGCAGCACGAGCACGGCGCGCGCACGCGGCGGCAATGCCGACACCGCGCGCTCCAAATCACCGCGTTCGGCGGCGCAAAACGGCAGCTCGCCGCCAGCAGCAGATTCCAGCGCTTCCTCGTCGGCCGATTCCGTATTGCGCTTGGAGCGCAGCGACATCAGCGCCGTGTTCACGCTCAGTCGATGCAGCCACGTCGAGAACGCACTTTCGTGCCGGAAGCTCGATAGTTTCTGCCACGCCCGCACAAACGCTTCCTGCGTCAACTCTTCGGCCCGTGCGCGGTCCATACCGACCAGGCGCAAGATCGTTCCGTAAATCCGCCCCACGTGATCGCGATACAGCAACTCGAACGACCGCGCATCGCCGTTGGCGGCCCGCCGCACCAGAGCAGAAACGGTATCGTCGCTAGGTGCTTCTGCCAAAAGAGTATTCACGCTGAGAACGGCACCATCCATTTGCTGGATTGGATGACAATCACGGCCAGAAGGTTTAAGTACCATGGACGTGAAACCGGGTCAAAAAAGCTCGACTCAACGCTTGCGACTACGGAGTTCCGATACTCTCGGATTCAATCTGCTGTTCGGTCAAAAGTCCGACGATTCGCTTTTGTTCGCGAATCAAACTTTCGGGCATTCTCGATCCAAACGATCCCAGATATTCTCCGATGCTTTCGTATTCATCGATCCATCCGTCGGTATCGATGTGCAGCAGCGCTTCGAGATTCGAATGCGACAAATCGAGATGGTTGAGATTCAGGTCTTCGGCGCGCGGTACGTTTCCGATCGGCGTTTCTTCCGCGCCTTCGCTGCCGTTGCAGCGGCCGAGGATCCATTCCAGCACGCGCATGTTGTCGCCGAATCCCGGCCACAGGAATTTGCCTTCGGCGCTCTTGCGGAACCAGTTCACGTGGAAAATCTTCGGCAGATTCGTGCAGCGCTCGGTGAAGCTCAGCCAGTGTGCGAAATAGTCGGCGAAGTTGTAGCCGCAGAATGGCTTCATCGCCATCGAGTCGCGGCGCAGAACACCAACCGCACCGGTCGCCGCGGCCGTGGTTTCCGAGCCCATCGCCGCGCCGACGAGCACGCCGTGCAGCCAGTCGCGCGCTTCGAACACGAGCGGCACGAGATGCTCGCGCCGTCCGCCGAACACGATCGCGGAAATCGGCACGCCTCGCGCATCTTCGGCATGAGGCGACCAGCTCGGACATTGCCGCGCAGAAACCGTGAAACGAGAATTCGGATGCGCCGCCGGTCCGCTGCCCGCGGAATATTCTCGACCTTGCCAATCTTTGACGGGCGTTCCGGGCAGACCTTCCCACCACGGATCGCCATCGGCGGTCATGGCGACGTTGGTGAAGATCGCATCGTGATTGAGCATGGCCAGCGCGTTCGGATTCGTCTTCTCGCTGGTGCCGGGCGCGACACCGAAATAACCCGCTTCCGGATTGATGGCCCAAAGACGTCCATCCGCCCCCGGCGTCATCCAGCAAATGTCGTCACCGACCGTCCAGACTTTCCAGCCGTCTTGTGCATACGGCTCGGGCGGGATCAGCATTGCGAGATTTGTTTTCCCGCACGCCGACGGAAACGCCGCGGCGATGTAGCTGATTTCGCCTTTCGGATTTTGTATACCGACGATCAGCATGTGCTCGGCCAGCCAGCCTTCCTGCCGCGCCTGGTACGAACCGATGCGCAACGCGTGGCATTTCTTGCCGAGCAGCGCGTTGCCGCCGTAGCCGGAGCCGATCGATTTGATCGTGAGTTCTTCCGGGAAGTGCATGATGAATCGTTTGTGCGGATCGAGCTCGCCCGTCGAGTGCAAACCCTTCACGAATTTTCCGTCGCGCTCGATGCGCGCGAGTGCAGCATCGCCCATTCGCGTCATGATGCGCATGTTGGCGACGACGTATGGACTGTCCGTGATCTCAACGCCGCAACGCGATAGCGGCGAATCGATCGGTCCCATGCAATACGGAATCACGTACATCGTGCGGCCGGTCATGCAGCCGTCGAACAATGCGTCGATTTTTTCGTGAGCGTCGTTCGGATCCATCCAATGATTGTTGGGCCCGGCATCGTCTTTGTCCTTGCTGCAGATGAACGTCAGATGTTCGACGCGCGCGACATCCGACGAATGCGAATGATGCAGATAACAATTCGGATGCGTGCGCGGATTGAGTTCGATCAGATCGCCGCTGCCGAGCATCTTTTCGACGAGCGCGTCGTACTCGGCTTCGGAGCCGTCGCACCAATGAATGCGATCGGGTTTCGTCAGGCGAGCGACATCGTCGACCCACCGGTCCAGTGTTTCCAGCTTGCTCATGCTTCTCCTCACCGGGCCTTGCGGCCTTGTCGTTATTGCGGAACGATCTTCGTCGTTCGCGGGTTACGTTTTGCTCAGGCGGGAATCAATGTGTCGATAACGTGCTCGACGTATGCTTCCATTTCATCGTGTTCCAGACGCGGCATTCCCACTTGCAGCGTCAACTGCAAAAATCCGACATACGCCGCGTAGGCCAGTCGCGCGCGAAACGCCGCGACATCCGACGGCATTCCCATCTGCCGATAGGCGTTGCTTAGAAAATCCATGCGCATGTGCGACATGCGCGACATCACCGGCTGCACGTTCGGATGGTCCAGCGCGCGCAGCAGCGCGGAATAGATGATGTGCGATTGCGCCTCGCGACCGGTCAGCCGGAACAGTTCGCGCAATCGTTCGCGCGGATCGGCGATCGGCTGCACGCGTTCAATGACATTTTCTGTATCGTTCTTTTCCCAACGCTCAAGCGCCGCCTTGAGCAACGCCTCGCGCGTCGGGAAATGCCAGTAGAAACTTCCCTTGGTGACACCGAGCTGCCGCGCCAGCGCTTCCACCGCCACGGCACCGACACCTTGCACGGCGATCAGATCCAGCGCGCCTTGCTCCCAGTCGGCCGCGCTTAAGCGCGTGCGTTCGATTTTTTCCACGGCGTGCAACATCGACGCATGGTAACGAGTCGGACCGCATTCGGTGAAGCAGATGTTGCGACGCACTGCAGCACGAATCGTCCGTCGCCGCCTGCGCATCGAATGACGAATTAAGGTTGACGGCGCAAAGCCTAGCTACCATACTCATGCGTATGGTCGTCGCCGAACATCCTCAAATCATTCCGCGCGTGCATCGTGTCGATCGCCTGCGCGCGAATGATGGCGTGGAATTGGCGATCGAGCGATTCGGCGATCCGACGTCGGAAAGCATCGTATTCGCACACGGTTTCGGCCAGACCCGTCACGCGTGGTCGGCATCGGCGCGCGCACTCGCGCAACGCGACTGGAGCGTGATCACGTTCGACGCGCGCGGTCACGGCGACAGCGGCTGGTGTGACGACGGCGCCTACGAACTTCCGCAATTCATCGGCGATCTGGTCTCCGTCGCGCGACTGCCGGCGCGCCCACCGATTCTCGTCGGCGCATCGATGGGCGGCCTGCTCGGGCTCGTCGCGCAGGCGGAAGATCGGCCGTTTCGCGCGCTCATCCTCGTCGACATCACGCCGCGCTGGGAAACCGCCGGCATCGAGCGCATCATCGCCTTCATGGGCGCGCATCCTGGGGGATTTGCATCGATCGACGAGGCATCGGATGCCGTCGCGAATTATTTGCCGCACCGTTCGGAAAAGAAATCGCCCGAACGATTGCGCCAGCTTCTGGTGCGCACGGACAACGGTCGACTACGCTGGCATTGGGATCCACGCATGCTTGACCAGATCGCGGCCAAGGGCGAACGCTATCAGGCAGCGCTGCTCGACGCGGCGCGCCGTATCGATGTGCCGACGCTTCTGATCAGCGGCGAACACAGCGACATCGTTTCGGATTCAACCATCGCTGAATTCATGCAACTCGTACCGCATGCCGAACACGTGCGCGTGCCGCGCGCAACGCATATGGTGGCGGGGGATGCGAACGATGCGTTTACGGATGCGGTGTTGAAATTTGTTGGGAAATTCGACAGCTCGAAATCTTAGTCTGTCATTCCGGCGAAGGCCGGAATGAAAAAAAATAACACGAGAAACTGAAGAGGCTGCTGCCATGAACTGGTTACCCCTACTCGCACTCATCCTCGTCTCGCTCACCTGCGCCTATCTGCGCGTCGGCCTGCGCACGTGGACCATCGCTGGCTTCGTCGCCGTGATCGGCGTCGGCCTTCTCGCCGGCAGTCATTGGCTCGGCATCGCGATTCCGGCGATTTTGTTGGCAATCGTCACCGTGCCGCTCAACATTCCGGAGTTCCGGCGCAAGAACATCACCGCGCCGCTGCTCAAGGTCTATCAGAAAATCACGCCGCAGATTTCCGACACGGAACGCACCGCGCTCGAAGCCGGCACCGTCGGGTTCGAAGGCGAACTGTTCAGCGGCAAACCCGACTGGTCGAAAATGCTGAAAGAGCCGAAACCGGAACTGTCCGTCGAAGAACAGGCGTTCATGGACGGACCGGTCGAAGAAGTCTGCCGCATGTGCAACGAGTGGGAAATCACGCACGAGCTGGCCGATCTCACGCCGGAAATCTGGGATTTCATCAAGAAGAAAAAATTCTTCGGCATGATCATCCCGAAGGAGTACGGCGGTCTGCAATTCTCCGCGCTCGCGCAATCGGCGGTGCTGCAGAAATTGATGAGTATTTCCGGATCGCTGTCGTCGACGGTCGGCGTGCCGAACTCGCTCGGTCCGGGAGAACTGCTGTTGCACTACGGCACCAAGGAACAGCGCGACTATTATTTGCCGCGCTTGGCCGACGGTTTGGAAATTCCGTGCTTTGCGCTGACCGGTCCGTTCGCCGGTTCCGATGCAACCTCGATTCCGGATTACGGCGTGGTCTGCAAAGGCGAATACGACGGCGGCAACGTGCTCGGCGTGCGCCTCACCTTCGACAAACGCTACATCACACTCGCGCCGATCGCGACGCTGATCGGCCTCGCCTTCCAGATGCATGATCCGGATCATCTGCTCGGCGACAAGGAACAGCTCGGCATCACGCTTGCGCTGATTCCGCGCGAAACGAAAGGTCTGGAAATCGGACGACGTCATTTCCCCTTGAACGCGGCATTTCAGAACGGCCCCGTGCGTGGCAAGGAAATCTTCATCCCGATGTCGCAACTCATCGGCGGCGAGGAAATGGTCGGCCAGGGCTGGCGCATGCTCGTCGAATGTCTGTCCGTCGGCCGCGCGATCACGTTGCCGTCGAACTCCAGCGGTGCGGTGCGCATGGGCGCGATCGCAACCGGCGCGTACGCGCGCATCCGCAAACAATTCGGCATGGCGATCGGCCGATTCGAAGGCGTCGAGGAAGCGCTCGCACGCATCGGCGGTTACGCGTATGCGATCACGGCGCTGTCACGCGCCACCGCGGCGGCCGTCGATCGTGGCGAAAAACCATCGGTGCCGTCGGCGATCGCGAAATATCACGCGACCGAACTCGGCCGCGAAGTCGCCAAGGACGTGATGGACGTGCACGGCGGCAAAGGCGTGCAACTCGGCCCGAACAATTACGCCGGCCGCGGCTGGCAGACGGCGCCGATCGCCATCACGGTCGAAGGCGCGAACATCATGACGCGCAGCCTGATGATTTTCGGGCAGGGCGCGATTCGTTGTCATCCGTACGTGCTGAAAGAAATGCAGGCCGCGCAGATTCCGGATTACACGACGCGTTTGCGTGCGTTCGATCGCGAATTGTTCGGGCATCTCGGCTTTGCCGTGTCGAACGCGGTGCGCAGTTTCGTGCTCGGCATCGTGCGCATCGGCAAGGCGCCTGGCGACAAATACACGCGGCGTTATTACCGCAAGCTCAACCGCTATGCGGCGAATCTCGCGCTCGTCGCCGATACGTCGATGTTGTTGCTCGGCGGAAAACTTAAATTCAAGGAAAAAATCTCGGCACGTCTCGGCGACGTGTTGTCGAATCTCTATATCGCCAGCGCGATGTTGAAGCGATACGAAGATCTCGGCCGCCCGATCACCGATCAGCCGCTGCTCGCGTGGGCGTTTCACGATTGTTGCTACCGCATGCAGAACGCGCTCGATGGCGTGTTGCGCAACTTCCCGATCCGTCCCGCCGCGTGGCTGCTCTATTTGTTGGTGTTTCCGTTCGGGCGTCGTGAAGTGCCGCCGTCGGATCGTCTCGGCCACCGCGTCGCCGCGATTCTTTGCACACCGAACGAAGCACGCAATCGATTGGCGGAATGGACATATCTCACGCCGAATCCGAACAACGTGGTCGGGCGCATGAATGCGATTCTTCCGGATGTCATCGCGGCCGAACCGGTCGAGCGCAAATTTCTGAAAGCACAGAAGACCGGTCAATTGAAGAGTCTGGATGCGCTCGCGCAACTCGCCGAAGCCGAACAGATCGGCGCGATCTCGACCGAGGAACGCAAACTGCTCGAACGCGTGCGCGCCGCGACGCTTGAGTTCATCAGCGTCGACGATTTCGATCCGCGCGAACTCGAAGCCGCGCAAGTGCAGCCGAAGCCGGGCTTGCGTTCGGTCGCCTGAAACGACGCTGCGAGCGCATGCACTTATGCGCTCGCATTCGCCCTAGACGGGTTTGAGCGGCGCCAGTTCGGGCGCTCGCGTGATGCGCCATCCGATGGTGCTCGACGCCAAGCCCGCTATCGCGGCGAGGATCGCGAAACCCGGCAGCGTCATGCCGAGCGCGCGCAGCGCATTGAATCCGAGCGTGACGACGACATCCCCGAGTCGCCATACCGCGGTGTCGATAAAATCCTTGCCCTTGTATCGAATTTCCGCGTCGACGCGCGTGTAGAGGCTGTCCGCTGCCGGCTTGAACATGCCGTATGCGCTGGCGCGCGTGACCACAGCGACCGCCGCGATCCACGGTGCGCCGATCACAATCAATCCAATCAGCACCAACGCTTTGAAAATTCCGTCGAGCGCGATCGCGTATTGCGGGCCGAAGCGCACCATCACTTCGCGGGTCAGCGTGAGCTGCAGCAGGATCGTCAACACGTTGCCGGCAAAGTCGATGCTCGATGCGAATTCGATGCGCGCCTCGCGCGTGGCGAACGTGGCGTGACTGTAATCGGCCATCACCGCGTAGATGACGGTGCCGACGCAATCGCCGAGCACCATCAGCAACGCGACGCGGCGCAGAAACGGCGACTTCAACGTCAAGATCGCACCGGCGATCATGCTGCCGCCGATGATGCGCTGGTTGCGGTCGATGTCGTCCGGGACCGGATGTTGACGCGACCAACGCAACAGCCAGAATACGCAGCCAATCGACACGAATAGCAGAACCGCGGAGCAGACCAGTAGGCCCGACACGCCGATACTTTCCACCGCTCGATTGGGCAGTAGCGGTCCGGCGATGGCGCCGACGGTGCCGCCCAACGCGATAACGGGAAACAGGCGATACGACTGTTCGGCGTCGAACAAGTCGGCCATGAAACTCCAGAACACGGCCACCACGAACAGGTTGAACACGCTGCCCCAGACGAAAAACAACACACCGAGCGTGCGCGCGCCGATGACATCCTGCAGCTGGAACAAGGGCACGAAGCCGAGCGTGACCAGCGCGCACACCGCATACACGATCGGCACAAAATGCCGGCGCGGAAAACGCGCGACCAACGCGCCGAACATCGGTGTCAGCGCGAGCATCACGACGAACACCACGCCGTAGAAAAACGGCAACTCGCTGGAACCTACAGCCGCCGATAACTGATCGCGCACCGGCCGGATGATGTAATACGCCGCCAGCACGCAAAAGAAGTACAGGAACGCCACGATCACGGCGGGCCATTCGTGGCGATGGATGGCGTTGCGTCGAAACACGAATCCGGTCCGGCGTTGCGGCATTCAAGGGTACCATCGCGCCGCCGAAAATTGGCTCTGGGCTGGCGCTCGGCGCGCGTCATAATGCGGGCGTGATCCGTCTCGACGCCATCCATATCTTTCCGCTGAAATCGTGCGCGCCGCTGCCGCTCGATGTTGCGAATGTGCATCCGCGTGGCCTAGCTCACGATCGTCGCTGGCTTGCTGTCGACGAAAACAATCGATTCATCACCGCGCGTGTTTGTCCGCGCATCACGCTGGTGCGGGCGGCACCAATCGACAACGGACTGCAACTCGATGCGCCGGATATGCCGACCTTGCGCGTGCCGATTCCAAACGCCTCAACACGGACCGATGCCGTGATCTGGGATGATCCCGTCAAACCGCTCGTGGCGAACGAGGCCTCGGCGGCGTGGCTGAGCCAATTCTTACAAAGGCCATGCCGGATCGTTTTCATGGATGCGACATGCGCGCGTCCTGTCGATCCGGATCGCGCGATACCCGGCGACGAAGTGAGCTTTGCCGACGCCCTGCCGTTGTTGCTGCTGTCGCAAGCGTCGGTCGATCATCTCAACACGCGGCTCGAACGGCCGGTGCATTTCCTTCGTTTTCGGCCTAATCTGCTCGTCGATGGTGTCGATGCGCATGCCGAGGACTGCTGGAAACGCATCCGCATCGGCGAGGCTGAATTCGATCTGGTGGGTCCGTGCGTGCGCTGCGTTTTCACCACGATCGATTTTCAGACCGGCCAGGCCGATCCGTCCGGCGAACCGCTGAAGACGCTGATCGGATATCGCCGCTCGCCAAAAGGCGTCATCTTCGGACAGAACCTGACGCCGCGCCGGCTCGGCCGCGTACGCGTCGGCGACGCCGTAGAAATCCTGGCATGATCCATCGCACCGCCCTGAGCATGCGCTGACGCGCACCTATGACGTACGACTCCATCATCGTCGGCGCCGGTTCCGCCGGCTGCGTGCTCGCCAACCGGCTGAGCGCGAATGCGAACCATCGCGTGCTGCTGCTCGAGGCCGGACCGCGCGATTGGGATCCGTTCATCCACATGCCGGCCGGCATCGCCCGCCTGATCAATCACAAAAGTATAAATTGGGACTATTACACCGAGCCGGAACCGCAACTCGACAACCGGCGGCTTTGGTGGCCGCGTGGCCGTGTCCTCGGCGGATCCAGTTCGATCAACGCGATGTGCTACATCCGCGGCCACGCCGGCGACTACGACGATTGGGCGCGATCCACCGGCGACCCGCGCTGGGCCTGGCAAAACGTACTTCCCATCTTCAAGCGCAGCGAATCGAACACGCGTGGCGGCGACGAGTGGCACGGTAGCGACGGACCGCTCGGCGTGTCCGATCTGCGCCATCGCAACGAGTTATGCGAGGCGTTCGTCAAAGCAACCGTTTCGCTCGGACATCCAGCCAACCCAGACTTCAACGGCGCGACGCAAGAAGGCTTCGGCTTCTATCAAGTGACGCAACGCAACGGCGCGCGCTGTTCGACCGCCTCGTCCTACCTGCGCGACGCACGAGGCCGCGGCAATCTTCGCGTGCTCACGCGCGCCGTAACGCAACGTGTCCTCATCGAATCCGGCCGTGCCGTCGGCGTCGACTATCGCCACCACGGCCGGCTCACGCGCGCGGAAGGCCGTGAAATCATTTTGTGCGGCGGATCGATCAACTCGCCGCAGCTGTTGATGCTATCCGGCGTCGGGCCCGCCGATCACCTGCGCGAGCACGGCATTCGCGTCGCCGCCGACTCGCCCGGCGTCGGCGCGGACCTGCAGGATCATCTCGACATCTGCACGCTGCAACGCGCGACGAAACCAGTCTCATACGATCGCCTCAACGAGATTGCCGTCGCCATTCGTTATCTGATGCGGCGCGATGGTCCGGGCACGTCGAACATTGCCGAGGCGGGTGGTTTCATGCGAACCCGTCACGCGACCGATGAACGCTGCGACATGCAATTCCACTTCGTTCCCGCTTTGCTTGACGATCACGGCAAACATCGCCTGGACGGATACGGCTATACGGTCCACGCCTGCGCATTGCGGCCGAAAAGCCGCGGCACGATCCGGCTCGCGTCGGCCGATCCTTCCGCTAAAGCGAAAATCCAGCCGAACTATCTTTCTGATCCAGAACGCTACGACCTCGACCTGTTGGTCGAAGGCACGAAATTATCGCGTGAGATTTTCGCGCAGTCGGCATTCGAACCCTACCGCGGCGACGAAATTTTTCCCGGCATCGCCGTGCGAAGCGATAGCGATATCGAACAGTTCATTCGTCGCAAGGCGGAAACGATCTATCACCCAGTCGGCACATGTCGGATGGGCAGCGATGAAACGGCTGTCGTCGACTCGGAATTGCGTGTGCGCGGTGTGTCGGGATTGCGCGTGGTGGATGCGTCGGTGATGCCGACATTGCCGGGTGGGAATACGAATGCGCCGACGATCATGATTGCGGAGCGCGCGGCAGACCTAATCACGGCTTCGTAAAAGCAGATCGACTGAACGCCGAGGGCGCACAGGATGTGCGCCGTTCGCGTAGCGAGTGAAAACTCTCGCTCTGTCTTAGCTCGTCATTCCGGCGAAGGCCGGAATCCAGTGACTTCTGCTCTTCACTTAAGCGATTGAAAGCAAGAGCTTCCACTCGCTGCGCGAGCGGGTAACTATCTTTGATGAAGCGTCAAAGAAACTCACGAAAGAAAACGCTTCGCTCTTCGCGAAGAGTTTTGTTCGCGTACAGCACGTCCGTGTGCTGGACGCGAACCGCTGGCTTCCTGCCAGCGGGTTGGCGCCATCACGATTCTTGGGGGAAAGACGAAAACGCGGTCTTGAGAGTTATGCCGCCTCATCCATCTGGGGTGGCAGCGGACAATGCAGGGCCGCGCAGATCGTGCGCAACAACTCGGCCTCGACCACGGTTACGACCCCGTCTGCGGAAATCGCCTGGGTCAATCCGCGCACGAGCATTTCCTTTCCGGCAGGCATCAGTTGATCGAGTTTCGGCAATGCGCGATCCAGCGCGAGCGACCATTCCTTGCGTTCTGCGTAGGGAGGAATCGCGTTCGGCACTACTTCATGCATGCCGAGCAGATACGCGCGCTCAGCGTCGGCGGGATTGTCGCTGCCGTATTCGGCGACGACGGCGAAAACGTCCGCCAGTTCGGCGGCGCAGGCCGGCAATTTCACGCTGCCGTTCGGTTGGGCTTTGGATGGATCGAGCGCATCGACGACCTGCACGCCGATCAATTTGGCGAGACAGTAATTTTCGATCGCGGCCTGACCGTCGGAAAGCGCGAGCTGGTTGACGACGATGAGGAACGTTTGCAGTTGCGG
The DNA here is from genome assembly GCA_040002515.1 of Rudaea sp. Classification (GTDB taxonomy): domain Bacteria; phylum Pseudomonadota; class Gammaproteobacteria; order Xanthomonadales; family Rhodanobacteraceae; genus Rudaea. The sequence goes on from JBDUEI010000068.1 coordinate 24,040, forward strand.
GCGCGGCAAGCGGCGCAGCGAGGGAAATGCCAGTTGTGCTAAAGGCAAACGCTGCAGCGGGTGCAGCTGCGAAATCGCTTCGCCGAATTGATCAGTGGCGGTGCGCGTGTCGGCGTCGAAATATTTTTCGACCATGCTCAGTTGTTTGTCGCGGCGCGTGGCGTCGGCGTCGAGCGTGAGCGCGAAGATGAGCTGCATCGCGCCGGTGGGCATGTGCGCGGCGACGCGCAGGCGTTCGGGAATGGAGGTGCGGATCGCGCCGGCGTTCGCCATGTCGTCTTGCGTCGGCAATGTGCCGCGCTGTGTGATCTGCGTGGCATCGACTCGCATCGCGGTGGCCGCGCTCGGCAGTGGCGTGGCGCGAGGCGCGCGCGGTGCGGTGGTGTTTCGAACGGCTGGGGCAAACCCGGAGATCGAAACCTCGGCGCTGTCTTCGTCGCCGACGGAAACCGGTTGCGACCACGCCGCGGCGATGTGCGCGAGTTCTTTCGGATCGTATTGCGGATCGATGGCTTTGATGCGCAGATCCAGCGGTGGATGTGTTGCGAACAGCGCGGAATAGCCGACGCCGTCGCCGAACAACATGTGCGCGACTTCTTCTTTGTCCGAGGTCTGCAGCGTAGAGCCTTCGGCCAGTGCACCGATTTTTTTGAGCGCGCCACCGATACCGAGCGATTGGCGCGTGAACTGTACGGCGGACGCATCGGCGAGATATTCGCGCTGACGCGAAATACCCGCTTTGATGATGCGGCCGAAGAATACACCGATGTAGCCGATGACCAGAATCGCGATGCCGACGGCGACGAAACTGCCGGAATCGCGGCTGCGGCCGGTGCCTTCGACGACTTTGCGGCCCAGAATTCCGATAACGAGAATGCCGAACAGCACGCCCATCAAACGGATGTTCAGGCGCATGTCGCCGTTGAGGACGTGCGAGAACTCGTGTGCAATGACGCCCTGTAGTTCGTCGCGCGTGAGTTTGTCCATCGCGCCACGCGTGACGGTGACGGCGGCATCGGCGGGCGTGAAACCTGCAGCGAACGCATTGATCGCCTGTTCGTCTTCGAGGATGTAGATTTCCGGAACGGGGACGCCGGACGCGATCGCCATTTCCTCGATGACGTTGCGCAATCGTTTGTGCGCGAAATCAGGGCTGCTCGAGTCGACCTGCACCGCGCCGAGTTGACGCGCCACTGCTCCGCCGCCGCTGCGCAGTTGCGAAATCTTGTACAGCGAACTGAGCGTTATGACGGCCAGCACCAGTGCGCTGGTCCAGAACATGACGTGCGGCGCGGCGGAACTGAAGTTCGCGCCATGGCGCGCGTCGCGCATGCCGCCGAAGGCGATGAACAGCACGAGATCGATCGAGCCGACGATGCAGATCACCGCCAGCACGAACAGGATGAGCATGCGCTTGGTGTTGCCGCGCGCACGCTCCTGCTGGGCGAAGAAATTCATCGCCATGATCGAAGTTAGCCGTTAATTAGGTGAACGAAACCTTGACTGCCTTGCGCGCTTCGGGCGTTTCGATTTCCAGCGGCGTGGCCGGCGCGAAAGCGTACATGTTGGCGATGAACGTATTCGGGAAAACTTCTCGCTTGTTGTTGTAGTACATGACCGCGTCGTTGTACGCCTGGCGCGCGAACGCGACTTTGTTTTCCGTCGAGGTGAGCTCTTCGGAAACCTGCATCATGTTCTGATTGGCTTTCAGATCCGGATACGCTTCGGCAACGGCCATCAGGCGGCCGAGGCCCGCGGTCAATTGCGTTTCGGCGGCTGAGAGTTGCTGCATCGCCTGCGCATCGCCCGGATTGGCTTTGGCGGCGGCCAGTCCATTCATGGCAGCACCGCGCGCGGCGGTCACGGCTTCGAGCGTTTCGCTCTCGTGCTTCATGTAGCCCTTGGCCGTCTCCACGAGATTCGGGATCAGGTCATAGCGGCGTTGCAATTGCACATCGATCTGCGCAAACGAATTCTTGTAATTGTTTCGTGCAGTCACCAGGCCGTTGTAAATGCCGATGACGAAGAACACGACTGCGGCGATGATGACGAGAAGAATTATCAAGGTCATAACACGAGGTTCCATGCTTGACGCTAGAATCGCGCCCCGTGCAAAGCATAACACGGAGCAATCCTGCGGCCGCGTGTGCTCTTCGAGGGAGGCCGCATAGAATGAAGTGGGTGCAGACGCTTGCGATCTCGCTGACGATCGTTTTCGGATTGCACGTCGACGACCTCGCCGCGCGCGCGCCGAAGGCCAGGCCGGCTGCGAAATCGCGCACGCACACGCCGAGCGCGATATCCCAGAAACCGCAGGATGCCGTTCCGTCCGACGACAAGATCGCCGCGCAGGAATTCGGAACGTGGCTCGATGCGGTGGAGCAATCCAATCAGGTATCAGGCCTCGCCGCGGCGATCGTCAGCGGCGACAAGATTCTCCTGCAGCGCGGCATCGGTTATGCGGATGCGAGTCGCGGCAAACGGATCACGGCGGACAGCGTATTTCGTCTGGCCTCGCTGTCGAAAGCATTCGCCAGCGCGTTGACCGCGATGCTCGTCGACGAAGGCATGTTGAGTTGGCAGACCAAAGTCGCCGGTATTTTGCCGACGTTCGAGCTGCACGATATCGCCGCCAGCAGCCGGCTGACGGTGCGCGACATTCTCAGCCAGCGCGTCGGGTTGCCGCACAACACGTACGACGGATTGCTCGAACAGAATGCGCCGTATCAGGAGCTCGTCGAAAAATTGCGCGACGTTCCGCTGTCCTGCGATGTCGGCGATTGCTATGGCTATCAGAACATCACGTTCGCGCTGATCGGCGATATCACGTACGCCGTCAGCGGCGACTTTTTCTATCATCAAGTCGAGAAGCGCATCTTTCATCCGCTCGGCATGGACAGCGCGACGTACGGACGCGACGCGCTCGAATCCAATCCGAACTGGGCGCAACCGCATTCGCGACGCGGCTCGGGATGGACGCCGATCGCGATCAAGGAATCGTACTACCACGTGCCGCCTGCGGCCGGCGTCAACGCCAGTATCAAGGACATGACGAAATGGCTGATCGCGCAAATGGGCGGCCGGCAGGATGTGCTATCGAATGAATTGCTGACGACCTTGCACACGCCGCTGGTATCGACGCCGACGGAACTGCGCGCCACACCCTGGCGGCGCGCGCGTCTCAGCGATGCATCGTACGCGTTGGGCTGGCGCATCTACGAATACGGCGGACAGACGTTGGTTTTTCACGCCGGCGCCGTGCAGGGTTATCGATCGATGATCGCGTTCTTCCCGAAGCAGAAATTCGGCGCGGTCATGCTGTGGAATTGCGAATGCGTCGTGCCCGGCGGACTAATGCCCATGTTGCTCGACCGTTATCTCGGCTTGCCGAAAATCGACTGGGCCGGACTCGATTCGCGGCCGTCGGCTCGACCCGCAGGTACGGGCAATCGTCTGACCCGGCGTCGGCCTTAAGTTTTTGCGGCTGGTGCGGCGCGCCACGGCTGACGTATGCTTACGTCCGGTTCGGCCAGTCCCATCCGGGCGCGATCGGTCGCAGGATGTTTTATGACCGCTAAAAAACGTTTCGACAACGCCGCGGTTGGCCGATGCTGATCGCCGAACGCGTGCTGCTGATTGCCTGCGAACCGCTGAGCGGGGAATTCCTCTGGCCCCGCGCGCAGCCGAGTGCGCAACTGATCGTCGCCGCGGCCGTCGCGTGCGAGCTGGTGACGATGGGCCGGCTCGTGCTGCGCGATGGATTGTTCCGCACCGACACGCAGATTCCGACCAGTCATCCGTTGCTGAATGCCACACTGCAACAGTTGTCGCATGGTCGCTTCGATCCGGCCGCGTTGCTGCGGGCGATCGCCAATCGCATGGACCCGATCGTCACGCGCATTCTGGACGGATTGTTCCGGCGCGACATTCTGCATCGCACCTCCAAACGCGACTGGTTGTTGCGCAAACACCTGCGCTATCCGGTCCGGTCGATGCAGGCGCGCAACGAAGCCGTCGCGGCATTGCATGGCGCAGCGGCGGGCGGCGAGGATTTGAATGCGCTGGCGCTTCTCGTTCTGTCGGAAGCCAGCGGCTTGATGGAAAAGACGCTTAACTCCAGCGAAATCGACGGCGCGCGAAAACGCATTCTCGTGCTCAACAACGTCACGTCCCAAAGTAGCGAGCCATTGCGTGGACTCGCCAATATTCGATCGGCGCTATTGAGCTAGATCTCGCTTGAGCTAGATCTCGATTGAGTCAAGCCGGCGCCGCGATGGCGACGCTCAGCCGCCGAGTTTGAATTCGATGCGGCGACGCATGCGCTCATCGACTGCCTTGCCGTTGTCCAACTTCGGTTTGAACGTCCAACGCTTCACCGCGTTGAGCGCTGCCGTGTTGAACACGCGTGACGGTTCGGCGTTGACGACTTGCGCGTTGCTCACCGCTCCGTCCGCGCCGACGGTAAATTCGACTTCCACCCAGCCTTGCGCGCGCGAGCGATAGGCTTCCGGCGGATAGTCCGGCTGCACGGCACGCACGAGCTCGGCCGCGTGCGTTTCGCCGGATGGAGCCGCCGGCGCTTCGACCGGCGCGGGAGCCGGCGTCGGTCGTGCAACGGGCGGTGGCGGCGTAGCCGCGGCTGTTTGTGCCGGAGCGGGCGTGGCCGCCGGTGTGGGAGCGGCCTCGACCGGAGCCGTCGCCGGTGCCGTTGCATTCGGATTCGATACGGCCTGAGCCGGCGTGGTCGCTGCGCGCGCGGCGGCGGCGGCAGCGACTTGCTGATCGTGATCGACCTGCTTCTTTTTCGCTTCGAGCTTGCTGCGCAAAATGTTCAGCGTGAAATTGTTCGGATCGACCTTGGTCAATAGTTCGATGACGCGATTGGCTTCTTCGACGTTGCCGGCGTTGATGTACTGTTCGGCTGGGCCGGTGAAGAACGGAAAACCTTCGCGCAGCGCGTCGCGCGCGCCCTGGTTGTTCGGATCCTTGTCGAGCACGCGCAGATAATATTCGAGAGCATTGTTGCCGGTCGGCGCCACATAGCGTTGCTCGCGGAATGCCGTACCGGCTTCCTTGATGAGCTGTTCCTTGCTCATCTCCGGCACCGGTGCTGCAGGTGCCGCGGTGCCAGCCGCAGCGGGCGCCGCCGTTCCCGGCGCGGTAGCGTTGGGCTTGGTCACGACGGGCGCGGGCGCGCCGCCATTGCCGGAGGAAAAGAAAAAGTACGCTGCCGCCGCCAGTGCGATCACGATGACGACGATCGGGACAAACTTCATGGCGGGCGAAGCGGGACGCGAATTATCTGGTCTGACGGGCATGGTCGAGGCTTCTTGACTTAAGAAAAGTACGGATAACTTTGGGATCCGGCGTACCCCACGTCGCAATGGCTTTGCAACTTCCTGGCCAGCCGCGACAGACAGGCGATCAGCCCCCTGCTGGCTGCTGTGCGGACATTAATTTAACGCATTTTTCGCATGATGTGGCAACTTTTTGTCCACCGTCGGCGCGCGCCAACTCAGCGCAAGAAACATGGCGTAGTATCGGAATCCGACGCGTTTTGGACGCGTGCAATCGACGCTCACGGAATGGAGAACATCATGGAAGCCACACGATTAGGCACACCCGCCAACGAAGACCTGGGCACGCACGTCGACACGGCGGCCGACAAGGCGCACGCCAGTGTCGACAAGGCCGCCGACAAGATCGAAGCGGCGGCGGAAAAAGTCGACGCCGCCGCGGACGACCTCAACGCACGCATCAGCGAAATGCAGGAACGTCTGAAAGCCGACGGCGAACGCCTGCTTGCCAGCGCGCGTGAATTCGGCGAAGTGATCAGCAAGCAAACGCGACAAAATCCGCTGACCGCCTGCGGCGTCGCCTTCGTGGCGGGCATCGCCGTTGCGCGTTTGCTGCGCCGCTAGCGTTTCGTCGCGTGGACGTGCCGGTGGATCCGCCGCCCGAGATGCCGGGTCCTTCGACGGAATCGGCTGAGTCGGCCGAAGAAGCCTCGCTGCGCAAGATCGCGCACGAGGGCATCGAATACCTGCGCCATCTGACTCAGCTTTTCCTGGGCGAGGTCAAGATCGCGCGCGGCAGTTTCGTGCGCATGCTTGCGGCCGGCGCGTTCATCCCGGTGCTGTTGCTGACGATTTGGGCGACGCTGAATGTCCTGCTCGCCGCACTCGTCGCGCGCGGTTTGGGCGATCCGATTTATGGTTATCTCGCCATCCTTCTCGTCAACGGCGTACTGGTGGCGTTTCTGCTCGCAAGCCTGCGTCGCTGGAAACGCGATCTGACCTTGCCGCGCAGCCGCGACGCGTTGGCGCGCCTGCTGGAGCGCATCCGATGACCCGTCGCGATGCGCAAGCCCGCGTTCTCGCAGCGCAAGTGAGGCTGCGCGAGCTCGACGTGCAGCTCGATCGCGACGTGCAGAATTTCAAGCAGCGTTTGCGACCGAGCTGGTTGCTCGCCGGCGGATTCGTCGCGGGATTCGCGACGATACTTTTCCCGCGCCGGTTTCGCGTCGGGTTCTACACGATCGGATCGATCGCCTGGCCGATCACGCGGCTGTTCGCGCCAACGCTGCTGCAGAGTTTCCTGAAAAAGATCGACGAACCGCGCTGAACGTTCTTCGTTACTGAAAACCGTTCTTGAAAATGTCGTCGTTATCCGGAATCACCAGAAGATTCGCCGACATCGGCGTCAGTGCGGTGAGGCTCAACGACGTTCCGTTGACCGTACCGCCGCTGCCGATCTGATGCACGGCGTTGGCGGCATCGAACCCGTATAACTTCCACGCCGCGTTGCGCGCCTGATGCAGCGCGATGCTGACATCATGCGCGACCGTGTCCTTGTTGGTCAGCAGCAGCCACATGCGGCCATTGCCGTGGAAACCATACGCGCCGATCTGGTCGATGTTCGACGTGGTCGCCGCCACGCTGTCGCCCTGCACGTTGGCGCCGGCGCCGTCGTAGTTGAGGAAGATCTGGAAAGCGCGTTCCACGATACTTCCGCTGGAGGGTGCGACCCAGCGCGTGGCCAAGTCGACGCCTTCGCGCGCGAAGATCGCGAGCACTTCGGCTTGAGCGACCGCCCCGCTGATGGTTCCGTGCTGACTGTCGTCTTCGTTGTCCCACGCATATTCCGTGATGGCCAACTTGGTGCCCGGGCAATATTGGTCGATCCAGGCACGCACACGCGGGATCAAGTTGGGTTTCGTGTAATGCCATGCCGCATCGTCGCCCGCCGAACCATCGACGGTTCCAATCCACGACTCGGAGGACCACAACGCGTCGTACAACTCTTTCAATGACCGCATCCGCCGGCCGACGGTCGCCGAATCCTGCGCACTGCTGTAGATCTGCCCCGCCGCACCATTGGGATCCTGCGGGTAATAGTGCAAATCCAGATAGTC
>JBDUEI010000069.1:0-11379 GCA_040002515.1 Rudaea sp.
CAGCGCGCCGGCGGCGACTGGCAGCGCATTACGATCACCGGTTCGGATGCGCGGCTGGCCATCGACAGCGCCGAACAGGCACTCGCGCTCGAATCGGCGCTGCAACAACTCGAAGGCGCCGACGCGCGCGCCGCGCGCGTCGTCGAGCTGCACTATTTCGCCGGCCTGACGCTGGCACAGATCGCCGAGATGCTCGATCTGGCGCGTCGCACGATCGATCGCGACTGGCGATTCGCACGCGCCTTCCTGCACGACCGGTTGCGCTGACGCCGGTGCCTGACCAGCGCGACGCGGAAGCCACGAGCACCACCGGCGCGCGTCTGCGCGACGCGTTCGACATCCTGAGCGAGATGGATGCGCTGAATCGCGAAGCGTGGCTGGCCGCGAACGTCGACGACGCGGATCAGCGCGTGGCGTTGCGGCGTTTGCTGTCGGAAGAACACGACCGCGGCTTTCTCGATCTGTCGCTCGTCGAACACGCATTTCGGCTGGATTCCGAAGACGTGCGGCCGGAGGGATTGATCGGCCGAGACATCGGCGGATTTCGCATCGTGCGTCTGCTCGGCCAGGGCGGCATGGCGGCGGTGTTTCTGGGCGAACGGTCCGACAGCGATTTCGAGCAGAACGTCGCGGTCAAGATATTGCGCCGCGGATTGTATTCGGAACTCGAACAACGGCTGTTCCTGCGCGAGCGGCAACTGCTGGCTGGCCTGAATCATCCGAACATCGCGCGCATGATCGATGGCGGCGTGACCGACGCGGGCATTCCGTATCTGGTGATGGAATTCGTCGACGGCGAACCGATCACGCGCTACGCGGCCATGTGCGATTTCAGCGTGCGCCAGCGCGCCGAACTTTTCCTGACCGTGTGCCGCGCCGTCGAAGCGGCGCATCGCAATCTGATCGTTCATCGCGACATCAAACCGTCGAATATTCTGGTCAGCACCGATGGCGTGGTGAAGCTGCTCGATTTCGGCATCGCGAAATTGCTCGAGGAAGAAAATACCGACGCGACCGGAACCATCGGTGTGTTCACGCCGAACTACGCCGCACCGGAGCAGATCAGCGGCGGCATCATCACGACCGCAACGGACGTGTACGGACTCGGCGTGACCTTCCATGAACTTCTGCTCGGTGTTCGTCCCGACGGGGCGACGTCGCGCCGGCCGTCCTCGCGCGTGACCGATGCGTTGCGCACGACGCAAGCCGATGGCGACACGTTGATTCCGTCGATCCAGTTGCGCACCGCATTGCGCGGCGATCTCGACAACATCCTGCTCAAGGCGCTGGCGGAAGAACCGGAGCGGCGCTATCCATCGGCCGGTGCGCTTGCCGACGACGTCGAACGTTATCTCAAACGCCGACCGGTACTCGCGCATCCGCCGTCGCGCTGGTATCGCGCGTCGAAATTCGTCACGCGTCATCGCGGTGGCGTGGCGTTGAGCGCGGTGTTCGTGCTCGGTCTTTTCGCGGCACTCGGTGTAACGTTGTGGCAGGCGAGTGTCGCGCGCCTGCAAGCACAACGCGCCAACGAGACGCGCGATTTCATGGTCGATCTGTTCCAGACCGCGAGCGCCGATCTGCCGCGCGATCAACGTCCGACGCCGCAGCAACTCGTCGAAGAAGCGGCCAAGCGCGCACGCGACGACGTGGATCTCGCCGAGCCGGTGCGCGTCGACGTGCTGTTCACACTGGGCAAGGTGACCCTAGCCAACGGCGACTACAAACAGGCCGAAACGCTGCTCGACGACGCCATCGCGCGGTATCTCGCCTTGGGTCTGCCACAAGACACGCCGGAATGGCTCGGCATTCTCGTCGAAAAAGGAAACCTGTTACAGCGCACGAATCGCAATGCCGAAGCCGATCGGCTGATGATGGCCGAGCTGCCGCAGCTGCAGGCTCAGGATTCCGAACCGGCGGTGTCGGGATTGATGTTGCTCGGTGCCACGCGCGCGTCGTCCGGCGACGCGACGCAAGCGGTGTCGATCGCGTTGCAGGCCGCGCACAAAGCCGAGCGCGTGTTCGGTCCCGATTCGGTCAACACGATCGAAACGCTGACCTATCTCGGCCAATTGTGCGCGCAATTGCGCCGCTATCGCGAAAGCGTCGCGCTGCTCGAACCGGTCATCGCGCGCTGGCATTCGCTCAAGTTGCCGGAGGACGAACAGCTCGCGCGCACGCTGCTGCATCTGGCCAGCGCGCACGAGCATCTCGACGATGCGCCGCATGCATCGATCGAAGCGTTGTACGTGCGATCCATCGCGTTGATGCGGCAGATCTTCGACAAACCACACGACCGTCTCGCCACCGCACTCGGCGGCTACGCGCGTTTCCTGATTCGCTGCGATCGTTTCGACGACGCGCAGGCCGCACTCGACGAGGCGCTCAAAATCGATCGCGCGGTACTCGGCGACGAACATGTGCGCACCGCGCTCCTGCTCGACACGCTCGGCGAACTCGATCATGCGCGCCACGACAACGCGGCGGCGGAAAAATCCGCGAGTCAGGCCGTTGCCATACTCGCGGCCCACGCGCGTGAAGCGGGCTTCGAACCCGAACTGACCGCCGCGCGCATTCATCTGGCCGCGATTTTGATCGGCGCGGGCCGATTCGACGACGCCGCCGCGCAACTGGCGACGATAAAAGCGGACCTCCCGCGAAACTTCGGCGAATCCAGCGCGGAAAACGCCGACGTGATCGGCCTGCACGCGCGCATCGTGCTCAGTCACGGCGACGCGACCGACGCATTGGCCGATACGCAACGGGGATTGGCGATCATCAGCACGCTCGACCGGCCTGTACCGAGTACGAAGATCGACTTGCTGCGCACCCAGGCCGACGCATCGTCCGCGTTGACGCACTACGACGCCGCGCTGAAGGATGTCGCACAAGCGCTCGAAACGCTGCTTGCGACGAATTCCGAAGCGCGTGTTCAGCACACCGAATTGCTCGTGCAGAAGTCGCGCATCGCCCAGGCTTCCGGCGATGCGAACGGCACGGCCGCCGCGATCGCCGACGCACGTGCGCTTGGCGTGCCCGTTGCGCTGCTTTCGCCGACGGACGCGTCAGTCATCGCCGCGACGAAGAAGTGATCGCGCGCGCAAGAAAAAATATATCGCGAATCAGATGTCGCTAGTTTCATGGTTTCGGCGTTTCAAGAAGGGCAGAAGGCGAAAGCCGCAGGGGCTGCTCCTTTCAGACACCGGAGTCGATCATGAGCAAACTCGTCCAAAACAGCTTTAGTTCCGCCACCGGAAACGCGCCGGCCCCGAATACTGATTACGCGCACGCGCCGGACGGCGTCGTCGAGCACATCACGCTGCAAAGCGCCAGCAACGATGTGCCGAAGCAAAAGCCGATCGCCGCCGTCGATGCGATCGCGTTGTGCATGCAGGCGTCGACGTTCGGCGGCTGAAAACGCGCCGCTCGACGCCTCATCGTAAAAATCCTCGATGTCGCAGATTTCCGGCGGACTGCGTTTCTCGACCGTGCGATACGGCGAATCGAACAACCTTGGGAGAGGAAAGATGAAAACCGATCAGCGAAACCTCGTGCGCCGACTCGCGCGCGCGACATGGTTGGCCTGCGTCATTTCGACGGCCGCCGACGCGTCCGGCAATCTGCGTGACTCGCTTACGAGCAACGATGCGACGGGCATGCTGCGCACGTTCACGAGCACCGGCACACTCGACCGGAGTGGCGCGTTCTTTCAAAGCCTGGGCAGCAACGGCCGCTCGTGCGAATCCTGCCACAAGCTCGAAAACGCGTGGTCGATAAGTCCGCCCAGCCTGCAACAGCGATTCAACGCCAGTAACGGCACCGATCCGATTTTCAGGACCGTCGACGGCGCGAATTCACCGCTGGCCGACGTATCGACCGTGCCGGCGCGACGCCGCGCCTACAGCATGCTATTGAACAAAGGTGTCATCCGAATCGGTCGACCTATTCCGGCGAACGCCGAATTCACGTTGGACAGCGTCGACGATCCCTACCAGTTCGCCACGGCATCGGAGCTTTCGCTATTTCGTCGGCCGTTGCCATCGACCAATCTTCGTTTCATCACGGCTGCGATGTGGGATGGGCGCGAAACGCACAAACCGTTCCTGCCGCCGATGGATGCCGGTGTCGCGAAGGACGATCTGTTCGCCAGTCTGCATTCGCAAGCGATCGATGCGGTGTCCACGCATGCGCAAGGAACGGTGGTGCCGACGGAAGACCAGATCGCACAGATCATCGGCTTCGAAATGGGTCTGACGACGGCACAGGTCTACGACAACAAAGCCGGCGATCTGAATACCGACGACGCACTCGGTGGTCCGCGCGCGCTGGCGAATCAACAATTCTATGTCGGCATCAACGACGTGCTCGGCGCCGACCCCGCCGGCGGCGCGTTCGTGGCGGCGGCGATGCAGCTTTACGATGCGTGGAAGGGCGAGTCCGGTTCGCGCGGCGCGATCGTGCGCGGGCAAGCGTTGTTCGGCAGCAAGCCGATCGCGATCACCGGCGTCGGCGGGCTCAACGATGCGCTCGGCATGCCGACCATCGCAGGAACCTGCACGACATGCCGCGACGCGCCGAACGTCGGCGATCACACCGTCGCGCTGCCGATCGACATCGGCGTCACCGACGCGAACCGACGCACGGTGGATATGCCTTTGTATACTTTGCGCAATAACACCACCGGCGCGGTCCGCCAGACCACCGATCCGGGCCGCGCGCTGATCACCGGCAAATGGGCCGACATCGGCAAGTTCAAAGGTCCGGTGCTGCGCGGCCTTGCCGCACGCGCGCCGTATTTCCACAACGGAATGGCGGCATCGCTGGAAGACGCGGTCGATTTCTACGACACGCGTTTCAACATCGGTTTCACGCGTCGGGAAAAAGCCGATCTGGTCGCGTTCCTCGGCGCGCTTTGAGAACGTGGATTTTCGTGGCCGCGTCGTCCGACGCGGCCGCGATGTCGCAATCTGATTCGTAGCGGCGTTACTCGACGTATCCCGTCATCGAGCCGCCACCATGAATCGATTCCCTCGTTTGTTCGTCCCCACGCTGTTTTTTTGCTGGTGCTCGATCGGCTCGGTCAGTGCCGCGACCGAATTTTGCAATCCGATCATCGGCCCGACACGTTTCGTCGGTGACATGGCCAGCGACTCGAAATGTACGGATGACGACATTCAATCCGCGATACAGGCGACCGCCACGAACGGATCATCGTGTCCAGCGAAGATTTTCATTACGCGCGAGCACACCTACACCGATCAGCACCTGACGATTTCAAACACGGGCAAAAACATCACGCTGATTGGTCAAGGCGACGGCGTACTCTGCGGAACAACGGACACTGGCATTTGCATCGGCGATTGTCCGCCGCCGCCCGGCGGACCGTTGGTCACCATCAGCGGTCGTGACGGCGACAGCGTGATTCACATCGATGGGGCGAACGACATCACACTGCGCAATCTTCAGATCTCTGGCGGAACCGTCAGCGACCGCGGTGGCGGCATTTATTTTGATGGAACGGGTTCACTGAAGATCGACCGCAGCACCGTCAGTTTCAACACCGCGGGTATCGGCGCGGGCATCGATTTCACCGGTGATGGCGGCAGCGCGACGTTGACTCTGGGCACCAATGCGCTCGTGACCAGCAACAACGCGAACTCCGGCGGCGGTATTCGCGTCGCGGGCAACGCGCGGTTGTTCGCACTGCAATCCGGTGCGTTGCTCGCCTTCAACCATGCCGACAGCGGCTACGGCGGTGGTTTGGAAATAGTGGGACCTGCGCGCGCGGATCTTGGCGCGGCCGGATATGGAACGCTTCCGCTCGTCTATTTGAACACGGCGCAGTATGGTGGCGGTATCTCCGTCGAAGAGGGCGGCACCGTGCGTCTGTTCGCGACTGATGCCAACCAACCGATTGCGGTATCGAGCAACACGGCATCGGCGACGGGCGGCGGGATTTTTTTAGAGGCAGGCGGCGCGAGCAACGTTGCATGCCTGAGCTCGTTCCGGATGTCCGACAACATCGCGCAAGAGGGCGTTGCGATCTATGCGGATCAACGCGCGCTAGTTGGAATCAACGCGGCGCCGAATCAACCCGGGCAAAACAACACGGCCTGCGCGATACCGGAAGATCAGGTCACGCTCGGCGCGGTCGCATGCGCGCCGGGCGTCGCATGCAACCAGTTTGTGGGAAATAAAGCCAGAAACGGCAGCGATGCGACGGACGGCGCAATTCTGCTCGCCCAAACCAATACGACCATGACGGTCAATCGATTCAGCGCTACGAATAACGTGGGCGGCCACGTCATTCGCAGCGTCGCCGACGACGTCGATAGCCACATCGATGTGTACAACTGCCTGCTGGCCAACAACACGCTGACGCAAGAAGTTTTTGCGATGACCGACGGTGACAATTTCGGCGCGACGGGATCCATCAATTTCTGCACGATCGTCGGGAACACCATTGGAGCATTTTCGAAAGTGATCTTGGGCAATCACGTACTCAACATTCAGTCCTCGATCGTTTATCAGCCTGGCGTAGAAACCGTCGACTTCCAGGGACAAGTGTTCAACGCAATCTACGTGTTGAGCAACGATATGCAGACGCTACCGGCCCGCGTCGAGAATATCCTGGCCGTACCTCTTTTTGTCGACGCGGCGCATGGCGACTACCATCTCCTTCCGACTTCACCCGGAATCGACTTCGCGCCCTATCAAGGCGGACTGGATCTGGACGGCAAAACGCGCACGTACAACTTGCCCGTCGTCGACCATTTCGGACCGATGGACCTCGGCGCGTACGAAACTCTTAGCGCATGCGCGGTCAGCGATACGCTTTTCTGCAACGGTTTCGATCCCTGACTTCTCGGCGCAGTGTTTTCCACCAAACCTGGCAAAAGGCCATTCACCATGAATCTCATTACCCTCGTTCGCGTGACGATCTGCACCGCCACGATGTGGCTTGCCGCATTCGCGCACGCCGGTGCGCTCCGATTCGTCGGCGCGGGTAGCGACTGCAACTACCACACGATCCAAGCCGCGGTGACCAGTGCCGCGTCGGGCGACACGTTATACGTCACCAATAATCCGACAACGTATAGCGAGCACGTGACGATCGCCAACAAATCGCTGACGATTCTTGGCCGGACTTCAACGAGTTGCACCCTGATAATCGGTGGCGTGCAGACGAACGCGACTGCGGGTACTCCTACCGTGGATGGCGGCAATTCCGGCATCGTTTTCAATATCAGCGGAACGAGTACTGTAAGTATCTCGGGCCTCACGATCACGGGTGGCAACAACGGTGGCGGCGATGGTGGCGGTATCAGCTACAACGGCGCGGGCACGTTGACGCTCACCAATGTCGCAGTCATCGACAACAAAGCGGGGTATGGCGCGGGCATCAATTTCAAGGGCAACGGCGGGCACGCCGATTTGCGCCTCAAAGATGGCGCGCTCGTATTCGGCAATACGGCATCGACATCCGGCGGCGGCGTGCGGATCGAGGGCGACGCGCGGTTGATCATGGTCGGCGCGAATGCGTCGATCAGCGGCAACACGGCGTCCGATTCCGGATTCGGCGGCGGTGTCGAAATACTCGGGCCGGCGCGCGCCGACATCACGGGTTACGGACTATCCCCGATCGCCGCCAACGGCGCCGGCAAGGGCGGTGGCATCGCGGTGATCGACAACGGAAATGGCGCGGCGGTATTGCGCACCTTCGCGTACGGTCCTACACAAACGCCGGCACTCATCAACGGCAACTCGGCGACGCTGCTCGGCGGTGCGATTTACCTTGAAAAGAATGCCGTTGCCTGTCTCTACGCGACGCGAGTGGAAGGTAACAGTGCACCGGAGGGTGCCGCGTTCTACAAGAATGATGTCGGCTACGCGACCACCGGCTTGTTCCTCAACGGTGGGCAGTCGGTGGATCTCGGCGGCGAGTGCGGCCCGGAATTCATCGCAAGTCTGGGTGGTGCATCGGCGTGTCCCACCGGCTCTGCGTGCAGCACGATCAGCGGCAATACCGGTGCTGGAAGCACCATCTATAACTTCGGATCCCGATTCACCGGCACGCGCTTCCGGATGCAGAACAACGAGGCCACCGATGTAATTTTCCTGCGCGCCGCATCGGCCGATCTCAAACGCTGTCTGCTCACCGACAATCACGCCAGCGGCGCGCTGATCAATGCCGACTACGCCAATGCAGGTAGTGGCGAACACATCAGCACGTGCACCATCGCTAATAATAATATTCAAGGCGCCTACCTTTTCGAAATGCTCGAACAGACGGGAATCGAATTGACCTACGACATCATCGATGCGCAGTTTGCCTCGGTGTTGCACCACTCGTCGGCAGCCGCGTACACGCCGGTCGTCGGTTATGTGCTGGCATCAGAGATTGCGACATTGTCGTCGACGACTAATCCGAGCGTGGTGCGCGGCTTGCCCTACTTCGTAGACGGTTTGCATGGCGATTATCACCTGTGGCCGGTCGCGCAACTGGCACTCGACTTCGCAACCACGGGCGGCGATGTGGATCTGGACGGTCGCAGCGCAAACGTCGATCTTCCGACCATCGTCAACAATTACGGCCCCGGCGATCTGGGTGCCTTCGAGCGCATGAACCTGTTCGACAACTGCGGAAATGCATTCGACACGCTGTTCTGCAATGGGTATGAACATGCCTTTTGAGACGCTTTGCGCGAAAGGCCAAACCGTCGCGGAGTTCTTGATTGCGACATGACCGCTGCCGTCAATGAGCGGCATGCACCGCCGCAACACATGTCGCAGACCCGATTGAAACGGCGTTACTCGAATCGGCAGCAGGCAGCGTGGGCCGGAGAGATTCATGCAAACAAGAAAGTTCTTCACTCATACACTTATCTTGTCCTGCGTTTTATATTTTCCGGCGGAGCAGACATTCGCTTTTTCAGTTTTCACCGTTGGTCCGACGGCGGACTGTCCGTTCAATCCCGGCAACTACGCCAATCCCATCCAAGCTGCTGTCGATGCGGCGGCCAACACGCCCGGCGCCGATTACGTGTGGATCAGCAACGATCTGGTTCGCGGTAGCAGCCACGTCTATCAAGGTCAACATGTTCGGATCAACGACACCGACGGCGTGATCGTCGAGGGCGGCTTCATCAGTTGCGCCGATCCGAATATCGATCCGAACGACAAGACCACGATCAGCGGCTACGGCAACGACGGCGGGCCGGTATTCGACATTTCCGGCAATAGCAATGTCTATCTCGGCAATCTTGCCATCACAGGCGCCAACCGCGATCAAAACCAGAACGGCGGCGGCGTCGGATTCTATGGTCACGGCACGCTGACGATCACCAACGCCCTCATCAATCTGAATTCGTCCGGCACGGGGGGCGGCATTGGATTATCCGCATCGAATGGTCATCTGGAGGTGGCGATCAACGACAACGTGCAGATCATGTTCAACACCGCCAACGATTCCGGCGGCGGGCTGCACATCGACGGCGATACCAACTTGACGATGGACGGCGCGCAATCGTTCATCGGCTACAACCACGCGCTCAACGGTTACGGCGGCGGCCTGGCAATCAACGGGCCGGCGCGCGCCAACATCGGCGCATCCGGATATGCCGGGCTTGGTACGTTCTTCTTGAACGATGCCAATTTTGGTGGCGCCGTCGCGGCGTTCGGGATCGGTGAAACGGACGGTGAGAACGCCGCGGTGGTCAAGCTGTACACGACCGATCCGCAGAAGCCCGTGCATATCAGCAACAATTTCGCACGATCGCAAGGCGGCGCCTTTTATGCAAAAGGACATTCCGACCAAGGTACCAACGACAACCACGCTTACATCTGCGCCTCGCAATTCCTGATTGATCACAACGGCGCGCCGGATGGCGCGGTGGCGTACATGGGCTGGGACGAATCTTTCCTCAATCCAGACGTGGGCACCAGTCTCGGCCTCAACGCCGGTTGCGCCAGCGGCGGTGTGCAATGCGCGCCGGGGGTACCGTGCAACCTGATTTCCGACAACGTCGCGGAAGACGGTGCCGGCAATCCCACGGATGGTCCGCTGATTACTATCGGCAAAGATAGCGATCTCAACGCCGACAACGTCGATATTCGCCGCAATCGTGGCGGCTGGTTGGTCAACACTATCGAGAGCAACTACTTCGTGCGGGGTCCCGGCAAACTGCACAACTGCGTTCTCGTCGACAACCAGATGACCCGCACACTGGTCGGTATCGCCTATTATCAAGACTTCACGATCGACGGTTGCACCGTCGCCGGCAACACGATCGGCGGTGCGGTGATCGACGATTCGACCGGCTCTGCGAACCGTCTGGCACTCTCCAATATGCTTATCGTGCAACCCGGCAAGACCGTCGGACATGCAGACTCGGCGCAGTACGTGCTTTCAACCGACATCAGCAATCTTCCTGCTTCGCCGACGGTAAAGACGATCGACGACGCGAAGTTCGTCGACGACGCCAACGGCGACTATCATTTGCGTGCCGTATCGCCCGCGGTCGATTTCGGCGGCGGTCTCGGCGGTCTCGATATCGAGAACAAGCCGCGTGATCGAGATCTCCTCGATGTGCCCAACGTGTTCGGCCCGCGCGACCTCGGCGCTTATGAACTGCAACGCGCGTGCGGCGCGAGCGATACTATTTTCTGTAGCGGATTTGGGCTTTAACGATCACGAAAAAAGCCCCGCATCGCTGCGGGGCTTTTCGTGTAACGAGACGCTTGGACGTCTGGACGTTTAGAAGTCCATACCACCCATGCCGCCCATTCCGCCGCCACCACCACCGCCGTGGTTGTGCGCTTCTTCTTTCTTCGGCGCTTCGCCGACCATCGCCTCGGTCGTGATCATCAAGCCCGCGATCGACGCTGCGTTCTGCAGCGCTGTGCGCGTGACCTTGGTCGGATCAAGAATGCCGAACTCGACCATATCGCCGTACTCGCCGTTGGCGGCGTTGTAGCCGTAATTACCCTTGCCCGCCGCCACCTTGTTCAGGATGACGCTGGGTTCTTCGCCGGCGTTCGACACGATCTCGCGCAACGGCGCTTCCATCGCGCGCTTGGCGATCAGGATGCCGTGGTTCTGGTCTTCGTTGTCGCCTTTGAGCTTCTTGATCGCGTCGAGTGCACGCACGAGCGCAACACCGCCGCCGGGGACCACGCCTTCTTCCACCGCCGCACGCGTGGCGTGCAGGGCGTCTTCGACGCGCGCCTTCTTTTCCTTCATCTCGACTTCGGTCGCGGCACCGACCTTGATCACCGCAACGCCGCCGGCGAGCTTGGCCACGCGCTCCTGCAGCTTCTCGCGGTCGTAGTCCGAAGAGGTCTCTTCGATCTGCGCCTTGATCTGCTTGATGCGCGACT
>JBDUEI010000070.1:0-10141 GCA_040002515.1 Rudaea sp.
GACTTGAGCGTTTCGTCGTATTCGACGAGGGCGCGTGCGACACCGAGACGGATAGCGCCAGCTTGGCCGGAAATACCGCCGCCTTCTACGGTGACGTAGATGTCGAACTTTTCGGTCAGCTTGGTGATTTCAAGCGGCTGGCGCACGATCATGCGTGCGGTTTCGCGGCCGAAGAAAACATCCAGCGGCTTGCCGTTGACCTGGATGCCGCCTTTGCCCGGACGCAGGAAAACTCGCGCTGCGGCGGATTTGCGACGGCCGGTGCCGTATTGCTGTTGTAGAGCTGCCATGATCGATCTCGGTTGGCTTAAGCGATGTCCAGCGCCTGAGGCTGCTGGGCGGCGTGCGGATGATTGGAGCCGGCGTAAACCTTGAGCTTGCGATACATTTCGCGGCCCAGGGGATTCTTCGGCAACATGCCTTTGACGGCGATTTCAAGAACGCGCTCGGGATGTTTGGCGAGCATGTCTTTCAATGCGATGGTCTTCAAATTACCGATGTGGCCGGTGAACCGGTGATACATCTTGTCATTCAACTTGTTGCCGGTCACGGCGATCTTTTCCGCGTTGACGACGACGAGATAATCGCCGGTGTCCGCGTGCGGGGTGTAGACCGGTTTGTGCTTGCCGCGCAGACGTGTCGCGATTTCGCTGGCCAGACGACCGAGCGTTTTTCCGCTCGCGTCGACCAAGAACCAGTCGCGCTTAACCGTCTCAGCATTGGCGCTGATTGTTTTCATAGGGAAACCTGTGTGCCGAAAACGGCGTGTTCGGGTACGGGAGAACCTGCAAGAATATCGGAAGTGCCTGACCCGCGCAAGCGTTTAGCCGCTGAAACGCGCCTTAACCGACGGCCGACTTGACGCCACGGCGCCGACCCGCAGAGAGTGCCGGTCCCCACACGGTGTTGTATGCGGACGATCCTCGTATTCGGCGCCAGCGGACCGGTCGGCAGATTCCTGCTGCCGGCGCTCGCCTCATTATATAGCGTGATTCCTGTCAGCCGAACGGCGCGGAGCGGCTGGCTGCGTGCCGACCTGAGCGATGCGCAGTCGGCGTGGCCGGAGGCGGATGCGGCGATCAGTCTCGGTCCGCTGGATGCGTTCGCCGCGTGGCTGATGGCGAATCCACATATCGCGCTTATCCGCGTCATCGCGCTCAGTTCCATGAGCGCAGACAGCAAACGCGATTCGATCGACGATCACGAACGCGCGCTGTCGGAGCGATTGATCGCCAGCGAGGCATTGCTTCGCGCTGCAGCCGATTCGCGCAACATCGCGCTGACGATTTTCCGCCCCACACTCATCTACGGTGGCGGAACGGATCGAAGCCTGGCGCCGATCGCGCGCTGGATGCGGCGTTGGCATCTGATGCCCTGGCCGCTCGGCGCGACGGGACTGCGCCAACCCGTGCACGCGGCCGATCTTGCATCTGCCTGTGTGGCGGCGATGGAAAACACCGCTACGCACGGCACTATCTACGCGTTGGGCGGCGGCGAGCGCCTGCCGTTCGACGAAATGCTATTTCGCATGCGCGCGGAAATTGTGCCGTGGAGCGTGCCGGTTCCGCTGCCGATCGCGGTGCTGAGCGTGATCGGCCGATTCACCGATCGCGTGCCGATCGGTGCCGCAGCGATTCGACGACTGCGCGTGCCGTTGATCGCCGACAACCAGCCCGCGACGCGCGATTTTGGATTTTCCCCTCGTCCGTTCGCTGCCGGCGACGTGCTCGCGGCGGACGAAAGACGCTGAATTGTATACAAATGGAATAATTCACAACACACCAAAAGCCGGTGCGAGTGCTGCGCCGCAGCAAAGAAATGTATCGAAATTAGCGCACTTCGTCGTTGCCAACGACCGTTTGAACTACCTATGATACGGCCGTCGTTGCGTTCAACTTCTTATTGGGGAAATCCTATGCAAGGCCGGCTGAGTTTGCTTCTGGCGCTTTCGTCGTCGCTGTTCCTTTCGGCGTGCGGCGGTGGCAGCAACAGTTCGCGCGCGGTGAGTGCACCGCCCGCCACCAACACCGGAGGCACGCCGGTCACGGCGGTGATCACCGCCCGTTTCGATCCTTCGAACGCCGTCGTTCCGTTTCCGACCAATCTTCTGTTGTCGGGAACGCGCGATTTGACGATCAATATTCCCGTCGCCAATCCGACCAACGTCGGCGATCCGCAAGTGGCGTTGAATGCGCTCGACGGATTCGGCACGGTTGCGCCGTGGAGCACGACGTTCAGTGCGCCGCCGAAAGCCTCGACGATCGTCGGCGGCCCGAATGGCAGCGTGCGCGTATTCGAAGTCACGCTAAGCGGTCCCGGCGGCGGCGTCACGAGCGTCGCTCGCGAACTGCAATCGCCGCAGGAATTCGTAGCGACGTTGGCGCCATCGGATACGACCGGCCGCACGCTCGCCATCGTCCCGACCCAGCCGCTCAAGCAGCTGACTTCTTATCTCGTTGTGCTTCTCGGCAACGGCGGCGTGCAAACGCCATCGAGCGGCCCGAGCATCACCGATGCGAACGGCAACGACATCACGCCAGATACGCCGTATTTCCTCGCCAAACGAACGAGCCCGCTATGCGTCAATGGTGCTTCGACCGATCCGCTTCTGCCCGCCGCGACAGCGTGCGCACTGGAACCGCTGCGTCAGCTTACGAATTCGCAGGAAGGCGGTGCCGCTTCGGTCGGTATCGATCCGTCGCGCATCGCGTTGTCGTGGGTCGCCACCACGCAGAGCATCACGCCGGTGATGCAGGCGATCCAGAGCAAGATCGAGCAGACACCCGCGCCGACCGTGGCTGTCGTGCCGACCGGTTTGACGCTCGCCAGTCTCGGCCTTGGGCTGCCGCCGGTGGCCGATATCTATGCAGGCGTTCTGCAGGATCCGTATTACCTCGATGCGCCGAGCGCGGCTGATCCGACGGCGCCGCTGCACACGTTCTGGCATGCGGCTCCGGGTGGTTACGTTCCGCCGTTCAATGCGGTCGGACTCGATCCGACATCGACCAACGTAACCTTCGCCAACCCGTTCCCCGTTGCCGTTTCCACGCAAACGATTCCGGTTTTGCTGACGGTTCCGAATGCCAATTCAGGCAAATCCAAACCGAGTGCGGGCTGGCCAGTCGTGATCTTCCAGCACGGCATCACGCGCAATCGCACCGATATGTTCGCGATCGCCGGCACGCTCGCCGCGCAAGGCTTTGCGGTCATCGCGATCGATGCGCCGCTGCATGGACTCACCGATAAAACCAACCCGTTCTACGACAACCAACTTCTCGCTGGCGGGGCGCCGCAGTTCGTGACCAACGAGCGCACGTTCAATCTCGATCTATCGAACAACACCACGCAGGCGCCGGGTCCGGATGGCAAGATCGATGGTTCGGGAACGTATTTCATCAACTTAAGCAGCCTGCTCACCTCGCGCGATAATTTGCGCCAGGCCGACGCCGATCTGCTCGAACTGACGCGTGCCATTCCATCGCTGCAAGGCGCCGATCTCGATGGTTCGACGATCGAGTTCGTCGGCCAGTCGCTCGGATCCATCATCGGTACCGCGTTCATGGCCATCGAGCCGCACGTCACGGTCGGCGTTCTCAACGTACCGGGCGGCGGTGTCGCGCGCTTGCTCGATGCGTCGCCGGCATTCGGTCCGTCGATTCACGCCGGCCTATCGCAAGCGGGACTGACGCAAGGCACGCCGCAATACGATGCGTTCTTCGTCGCCGCGCAAACGGTGGTGGATTCGGGCGATTCGATCAACTACGCCTTCGCGACCGCCGGCAAGGCGATCCTCGCGCAGGAAGTAGTTGGTGACGCAACCCATCCGGCCGATCAGGTCATCCCGAATTTCGTGGTCGGCGCGCCGTTGTCAGGTACCGATCCGCTGATCGCAGCACTCGGTCTCACGACGATCACGCAGACCACGCAGGGCAATCCGATTCGCGGCGTAGTGCGCTTCACGCAAGGCGCGCACGGATCGCTGCTCGATCCGACCAGTTCGCCCGCCGTCACCGCCGAGATGCAGGGCGAGATGGCGAGCATGATCGTATCGCGCGGAACGGTCGTGGTCGTTTCCGACAAATCCGTCATTCGCACGCAGTAACAGGCCAAGGGGAAAGTCATCATGACGAAGGCAATCAAGAACACTGCAGTGCGCACGAGTTCGCTGACCGCCGCCATCGCGCTGGCGCTCGGCGCGGTGGCGATGCAATCCGCACACGCCATCGAGTTCGGCGATTCTGAAGGCATTCACGGCACGTGGAATACCACGCTGTCTTACGGCGTGGCGGTTCGCACTGAAGATCCGAGCAGCAACAACGTCGCCAAAGCGGTCTACAACCCCGGCGTGGGTTCGTTGCCGAATCCGCAGCAGCGCGCCGCGAAAGGCGCGTTCTCGGCCAATCACGACGACGGCGATCTGAACTACAACTCGGGCAGCGCGTTTTCGAACGCGGTGAAAGCGACCACGGAAGTCCACGTCAATTACGGCGACAACCTCGGCGGATTTTTCCGCGCGAGTTATTTCTACGACTTCGCCAACGCCGGCAACGACAAGCTGACCTCGCTGGCGCAGGATCAGGTCGGTCATCGCTTCCGCATGCTCGATGCGTTCCTGTTCGACAATTTCCACATCGGCGATCATCAGGCCACCGTGCGTTTCGGCCGGCAGGTTTTGAGCTGGGGCGAAAGCACATTCATCCAGGGCGGCATCAACGTCATCAATCCGGTCGATGTGTCGCAATTGCATGTGGCCGGTGCGGAACTGAAAGAAGCGCTGTTGCCGGTCAACATGTTGTGGGGTTCGTACAACGTCACCGACACTTTCTCGGTCGAAGCGACGTACCTGCTCGAATTCGCGCAGACCAATCCCGATCCGGCCGGCACGTATTTTTCGACGAACGATTTCGCCACCATCGGCGGCACCTATGCATCGTTGCCGTTCGGCCTAGTGCCGCAGCCGGTGCGCAACTCAGAAAATTATTCGAAGGTGTGTTTCGGCGGCGCGCCGAGCGACAGCAGCGTATTCGGCGGCGGCACCATCTTGAACAATCCGCTGCTCGCCGCGTCATGCGAACAGACAGTACGTCGCACGCAGGATCGTTATCCGAGCGAATACGGCCAGTACGGCGTTGCCGCGCATTACATCGCCGACAGCCTGAACAACACCGAGTTCGGTTTCTACTATTTGAACTACAGCAGCCGTCTGCCGATCATCAGCGGTCGCGCCGTGACGACGACGGATCCGAACAGCGGGACTTACTTCGTCGAATATCCCAAGAACATCCATCTGTTCGGATTGAGTTTCAACACGCAGATCGAAGGACCGGGTATCGCGTTGCAGGGCGAGTTGAGCTATCGCCCGAACGCGCCGTTGCAGGTCGATGCGGTGGAACTGCTGTTCTCCGGATTGTCGCCGCTGAACGGATTGATCCCGGCGCCGGGCGAACGCTTCGTCAGCCAGCTCGGCAATTATCTGCCGGGTCAGGAAATTCCGGGCTATACGCGCAATCACGTCTCGCAACTGCAGTTCACCGGCACCAAAGTGTTCGGACCGAACAACCTTTTCCACGCTGACCAAATCGCGCTCGTCGGCGAAGTCGGCGCGACGAAAGTGTGGGATCTGCCGGCGCAATCCGTGCTCCGCTACAACAGCGACGGCACCGATACCGGCGGCGGACCCGACGTCAACACCGGCAACTTGAACAACCCGGAAACGCAAGCCAACGGATTCGCCACGGCGTTCTCGTGGGGTTATCGCCTGGCCGCGCGCGCGGATTACAACAATGCGTTCGGCACGTCGTTCACGGTATCGCCGCGCGTTGCGTTCAATCACGACGTGACCGGCACATCGCCCGGACCGGGCGGCAATTTCGTCGAAGGCCGCAAATCCGTCACGCTCGGCGTCGAAGCCAACTATCTCAATCAGTGGGCGGTCGATTTCAGCTACACCAATTACTTTGGCGCCGGTCAGTTCAACCTGATCAGCGATCGCGATTTCGTCGCGCTCGTCGCCAAATATTCGTTCTGAAGAATCCACGGGAGGGAAAGATGGCACGCTTCAATCAAGCAAAGCTCGCGGCACTGATCGCCTGCGCGGTGTTCTGCACCGGCGCCATGGCGAAAGCGCCTGCGGACGAGGCCGCCAAACTCGGCATGACCGGCACGGCGTTGACACCGGTCGGCGCCGAACGCGGCGCGAACAAGGACGGCACCATCCCCGAGTGGAACGGCGGCATCACCGCGCCGCCCGCGGGCTATAAGGTCGGCATGCATCATCCCGATCCGTTCGCCGGCGAAAAGGCGAAGTTCGAGATCACCGCGAAAAACTACAAAGACTACGGGGACAAACTGTCCGCCGGCCAGATCGCGATGTTCGAGAAATATCCGGACTGGAAAATGGTGGTGTTCCCGACGCATCGCAGCGCGTCGTTCCCGCAGCGCATCTACGACTACTCGATCAAGAACGCCACCACCGGCGACCTCGTCGATGACGGCGAAGGTGTGGACAACGTCGCCGAAGGTTTCCCGTTTCCGATTCTCGACAAAGATCCCGCGAAAGCCGGACAGGAAGCGATCTGGAATCACAAGCTCAAGTTCAAGGGCGTGTCGTTCGCGCGCTGGAACAATCAGGCGATTCCGACCGCGTCGGGTCAATACACATTGATTCGATTCCGCGAAGAAGGTTTGGGTCTTTACTACAAACCGGGCAACACGCTGAAAGACATCAATAATATACTTTTGTACTTTTTCGAAGACGTCGTCTCGCCGCCGCGCCTGGCAGGTCAGGTCCTGCTCGTGCACGAGACGCTCGACTCGAAGAAAGAACCGCGTCAGGCATGGATCTACAATCCCGGCCAACGCCGCGTGCGCCGCGCGCCGAACGTCGCCTATGACAATCCGGGTACCGCGTCGGACGGTCTGCGCACCAACGACATGACCGACATGTTCAACGGCGCGCTCGACAAGTACGACTGGAAACTCGTCGGCAAACGCGAGATGTACGTTCCGTATAACTCGTACAAGGCGCACAGCGATCAGACCAAGATCGACGATCTGATCAAGCCGCACTTCATCAATCCGGATTTGCTGCGTTACGAACTGCATCGCATGTATGTGGTCGAAGCGACGTTGAAAGCCGGCCAGCGCCACATCAATCCGCGCCGCACGTTCTATATCGACGAAGACAGCTGGCAGATCCTCGAGATCGACCACTACGATACGGACGGCAAACTGTGGCGTTATTCCGAAGCGCCGAGCGTGAACTATTACGAGGTTCCGGTGTTCTGGTCGACACTGGAATGCCATTACGATCTGAAGTCGTCGCGCTATCTCGTGCAGGGTCTGGACAACCAGGAACAGGAATACGATTTCTCGTTCCCGGCCACGCCCGACATGTTCTCGCCGCAGGCGTTGCGTCAACGCGGCGTGGAGTAAACTTAAGCACATCGGTTGTTGATTCGTCAGCCGCTTTCGAGCGGCTGACGCGTTTCAGGGATCACGCAATGCGGCGACACGGGTTTCGAATTTTTTGCGCACTCGCAGCGAGCGTCAGCGCGCATGCGTTTGCGCAAGCGCCGCTCGCTCGCGCATCGGCATGGGTCGATCCGGTCGATGCGCCCGCTGAAATCATGCCGCTCGCGGCGAATTCGCTGAAGCTTTCGATCGCGAAATCCGGCGACCATTACCTCGCCGTCGGCAGCCGCGGCGAGATCGTGCGTTCGACGGATGCGAAAACCTGGACCCAATCGCCGGTGCCGACCCGCACCACGTTCACCTCCGTCGTGGCGATCGATGCGAACGTGTGGGCGGTCGGTCATGAAGGCATCATCGCGCACAGTTCCGACGGCGGCGAACACTGGCAAATCCAGCGCAAGGATCCGATGAAAGCCGACGCCGAGACCAACGAGGCGACGCGCGATCCGCAACAGGGCGCGCCGTTGCTCAGCGTTCTTTTCACCGATGCGCAGCACGGCTTCGCCGTCGGCGCGTACAGCCTCGCCCTGCGCACGGACGACGGCGGCGAACACTGGCAGCCGATGACGGTCGCCGCACCTGTCGACAAAACAAAATCCGCCGCGGCGGCCGACGACGACGAGATCGACGATGCGGCGCCTGCCAAAGATTCGAAATCCGGCGATAAGATGACCTTCAGCGAAAAGGATTTGAAGATCGGCGACGAAGCGACACCGCATCTGAATGCGATCGCGCGAACCGGAGGCGGCGCGCTGATCATCGTCGGCGAGCGCGGCAGTTCGTTTCAGTCGCGCGACAACGGCGCGACGTGGAAGCGCTCGCAATTGCCATACGACGGCTCGATGTTCGGTGTGCTCGCCTATGAAGGCGAGCATGCGCTCGCCTTCGGGTTGCGCGGACATGTCTACGAAACCATCGATCTCGGCGGCCATTGGGCCGAAGTCGAAACGAAAACCGAATTGAGCCTGATGGGCGGCGCAGCCCTTCCCGATGGCGGCGCGATCATCGTCGGCGCCAACGGCATTATCCTTTTCCGTCTTCATGGCCACGACGAATTGAAAGCCGTGATGGATACGCCCGCCGGCGTGATCGCCGCCGTCATGCCGCTCAGCGACGAATCGCTTTTGATCGCCGGTGAAAACGGCCTCAGCACGTTTCAGACACACTGATGACTTTGCCCACTTCCGCCACGCAACCCAACGCGTTCCAGCGCGCCGCCGAATCGCTGGTGTTCGGCAATCGCATGATCGTGCTCGCGGTGTTCGCATTGGTCACGATCGCCATGGGATTTTTCGCGTCGCAGTTGAAAGTCGACGCCGGGTTCAAGAAACAGATTCCGCTGCAGCATGAATACATGCGCACGTTCCTGGATTACGAAAAAGATTTCGGCGGCGCCAACCGCATCCTGATCGCCGTGCTCGACAAGAGCGGCAACATGTTCAATCAGCCGTTTTTCCAGACCATGGAAAAACTCACGACGGACGCGACACGCATCGAACACGCCGACGCCTCACGCGTCAGTTCGATTTTCACGCCGAACGTGCGTTTCGTCGAAGTCGTTGAAGACGGTTTCGCTGGCGGCAACGTGATCCCGGCGACGTTCACGCCGAACGTCGAGGGTTTCAGCGCGACACAGGAACAGTTCTCGACGATCAAATCGAATATCGAAAAAGCCGGCATCGTCGGCCGACTCGTCGCCAAGGATTTTTCCGGCGCGATGGTGTGGGTCGATCTGGTTCCCGAAGATCCGGCGCACAACGTCACCATCGACTACAACAAGATCAACGATCAGCTCGAAGCGATCCGCGCCAAATACGAGAACGATCACACCACTGTCGCGATCATCGGTTTTTCGAAGATGGTCGGCGACATCAGCACCGGCGCGAAGTCGGTGATCGTGTTTTTCTTCGTCACCATCGCGTTCACGTGGCTGTTGCTGTTCGCGTATTCGGCATCGGTGAAGCTCGCATCGCTCACCGTTTTTTGCGCATTGATCGCGGTGATCTGGATGCTCGGCGCATTGCGCCTGCTCGGATTCGGCATCGATCCGATGAACATGCTGACGCCGTTCCTGATCTTCGCCATCGCGGTCAGTCACGGCGAGCAGATGATCAATCGTTTTCGCGGCGAGCTGTTTTTCGGCGGACTCGAAGATGGCTCCGTCGAAGAACTGCGTACGCGTCAGGGTGTCGATCCGCAAACCGCCGCTCGGCTCGCCTTCCGCATGTTGCTCGTGCCTGGCACCGTGGCGTTGATCGCCGGCTGCATCGGTTTCGCGACGATCCTGATCATCCCCGTACGCATCATCTTCGAACTGGCGGTGACGGCGACGATCGGTGTCGCGCTCACCATTCTGACCGATCTCGTCCTGTTGCCCGTTTTGCTGTCGTTCTGCCGGCTGCGCAATCTCGAAGGCAAGAAAAAATGGCGACTGCGCCAACTCACGCAGTTCGACAAATTGTGGGCCGTGCTCGCCAATCTGAGCCGGCCGGTTCCGGCCGCCATCGTCATCGTGATCGGTATCGTGATGTGGGCCGTTGCCGCGCATTTCGGCAGCGCCGTGATGATCGGCGATGCGCAGAAAGGCGTCGCCGAATTGCGTCCGGATGCGCGCTACAACCGCGATGCGGTTCTGATCAGCGACAAGTTCGCGCTCGGCGTCGACATC